>JAFDHB010000231.1 GCA_019308985.1 Deltaproteobacteria bacterium
TTGTCTGCATTGTGGAGAGCGACTCTATTCCCAGGATACGGTCAGGTACTTTGAACAAATCAGGAGCAAATTAGAGCGCCAAGAAACATCAGGGTTTCAGCCTTTGGGGCAATCCTTTAAAGTGACAGAAAAACTGCTTGACAAGTCATTGGAGCGGAGATGATTGTGGAACGGATAAAAAAGAAACTCGCCTCTGCGGGGATACAAGAACATATAACAAACGGATTCACTTAGCAGGCATTTCGGCGTGGCCTTCGACCTTGCTTGATAGCAGTAAGTCACGCTAGCCGCTAGCCAAAGGAGGATACTATGCGAAATCTATTTTTTGCCCTGTTTTAATAACCCTCCCGTTTTCGGTTGGCTGCGATGATATTGGCTTCGGTACATCAGACAGGTATTCTGGCGCGAAAGATAGAGAGGAAAATTTTCTCTTACTGGACACAAAGACCGGAAAAGTTGAAGTTCTGAAAAATGGGCAGTTTGTAGAAATCCGAAAGAACAAGACATTGCGCACGTAAAGGAATATCCATATCTGAATTACACGATCTGATTGTCAAAGAACTATGGCGGCTCTATCCCTTCAACTGCCGCACTTTATATAACGTTGCCACCCTCTGCAGCATGGTTTGCCTAGACGCTTACAAAGAAAATGATAGGACCGACCGCAGGGGTGGGTGCTATCGGGGCGGCGGATGCGGATTCCCCGCTACATTGTGAGTGTGGTAAAGATGAGACCTGTATAGTTTAATCTTTAACTTGGAGAAGGACATGCAATCCAAGAAGAATAAACCAGTTGGAAGTGAAAAAATACTGAAAATAGGTAATGGAAAAGCAAGTGTAGGAAAACATAAGCTGAAAGGTACAAAGGAGGAAATAGAATCTTTTTTTGCCAATCTTTTTTTCAGCAGAGCGCGTAAAGAGAAAAATTTCCCCTTTACCCTTTCGAAACCTCCAAAAAGAAATGAGGAAAATGACCTTGATTTTTCTTTAGAAGTTGACGGGAAAAATAGCCTCCTTGAGCTAATGGAAATAGCCCCGTTAGAAAGTTCAAGAGGTGGCCATAGCAATGTTCCTGTTTCCTATTCCTTAAAAGAACGTTGTGAATTTATTCGGCAAAAAATCAGCCGAAAGGCCAATAGATATTGGGGGATAAAAAGTGATATTTTTTTGTTGCTTTATTCTACAAACTGGAAATTGAGCTTAACACCATTTGAGTTTAGGGCGCTGTCCAAAATTTTTCATCGTGAATCCTATCAGTATAAAGCAATTTTTTATATCTCCTGGTTCCCTGGTAGTCCTGAGAATGACGGAGAAGTTCACATCCTTTTTCCTGCAAATATTAGTCCCTACTTTTCTCAACCAGAGGTTGTAGGTGATCAAGCAATGAAGTTGGATTTGGACGATTTCAGCATCGAATAATCTCTCAAGATCAGAAGTTTAGGGAAGGACAGCGCACATAGAATTGATGCTGCACGGAAAAGGGGAATGGCTTCACATCTCGATTGTGAATGTTTGTATGGAGAGGTTTATGTGGGAGGTGTGGGCGGCTAACCGCCACGGCCGAGGTTTGTCGTTGCGTGTTGCTGTAAGGTAGAAGAATGAGGAAAAAGGAGAATGCAAATGGATGACAAGAATGATTCCGGTGTCTACACTGTTGGGTCAGTTGGGATCTTTTTTGTTATTGCTAAATTTGTGCTGCTACCGTTAGCCGTTTGTGTATTTTACGCTGTTCTGGGATTTTTTATGTGGGCAATCGATATTCTCCCTGGTCCTGGATGGGTTTCAGCCCTTGCTATCTTATTCGGCCTGGTTACTTATGGGTGGCTTTCCCTGAAAATTGAAGATTGGCGGGATAGGAGGAAGAGGAGGAGAGGGGGATAATTCTCGGTTTGGCCCGTAGCAGGGAATGAGGCCGTTTTCAAGGGGACAGCGTTACAAGTTACCGTGATCGTTTGCCGGCCCCGTTCGGGTCGGTTGTGGACAAGCCTAAGGGAGGCGGTGGGCTGGTCTTTCCTGGGTGTTGAGGTGCTTAACAGTATCTACCCCCTGCCGCCAAATCCGTATGTGTGAGGGCTGGCTGTGATGTGAGTTATGAGGGTGAGTGGAAATAGTCTATTTTCCACTCACACACACCTCCCTAATAATCTACCCCCAAAAAGCGCACAAAAATGGGATGCTATATTGGAGCGAAAAAGTTCTCTTGACATGCTTGGGATACATGTAGTATAGTTCCTCTAGAAAATGACATGGAGGTTAAAAATATGGGCACAACACAAATCTCTATAAGGTTACCGAATGATGTCCTGGAGAGGCTGGATAAAATAGCAAATCTGGCTGATATGGACAGGTCAAGGCTCATAATAAACATACTGGATGAATCTACCAAAACCTTGATGGCGACAAAAAAGGTGGGTCTTCTTCAGTTTTCCTTTTTGCTTCGGGATATGATTGACAGGATGAACGAATGGGCAAAAGAAATGAGGGAGAAAAAGAAATTCAGGGGAATTGAATTGGAATAAAGCGGGATTAAGGGCTTAAGTGAAGGTGGTGGTCAGGACAGAGTCATAGCGTTGAAAATGGAGGGTTGGTGCGAGGCAAAAGGCGAAAAATTCCACATGGGAGCCCCGGCCACCCCCGGTCCTGCGGTAACCGGGGGGGTGGCCAAGGAGGTCCCATGTGGGATTCTTTCGCCATCCTTGCTTAAATGAGGGGGAGAAAGAAAGGGGAAGGAAACAGCTTGAGACAAGAATGAGAAGCCAAGCGGCGAAGATTTGGCCATCTGAGCGCTCGGCTTCTCTGGGTGAGGGCCTTTCGGCCGCTCATAAATAGAGTAGCAAAGGTATATGAGCGGGTCAAGGGCTCTCCTACATGAGCAGGAGGGCCTTTTTTATGACCAAGGAGGACAGGGCCACAGGTTCTATCCTTGAAAAAAAGGATGTTTTACAGTGGCAAGTTGATTCAGGTGCTGTGCGTGCACGGAAATGTAAATGCGGGCTTGTATGGTGCAAGAGTTGTTCAAAGGGAAAGTGGGCAAAAAAACACGGGGAGGAATTGGCGTCTTTCGATTGGAGAAGAACCAGGGAAGTTGTCGTTGGAATCGACAGGGAGCTTTTCGATGATGGTCAGGCGGCGTGGAGATATGTGATGGACCATAAGTTGATTCCGGGTTTCATCAGGAACCTAAAAAGAGGGAAAAAGGAAAAGGTGGGGAAAGAATGGGTGGTGAAATTTGAGGGCCTCCACGATCCCCGCCTCGGATATTTCGAAAAAGGAAAAGGTGGGGAAAGAATGGGTGGTGAAATCTCAACCGGTGAGGATAACGAAATGGAAATGGTTCCTAGAATGGCACAGGGACGGGTTTCCTCACTGGCATATATTTGTTGAGGTAGAAAACCAGGGGTCAGCGGGAAAGATGGGAGGGGATATGCTCAGGTATTATTGGCCAAAGGCGAAATGGGTCAGGGAGCACTACTTTCAATCCGATGCCCATTGGAGGAACCAGGTAGGGTATTTTCAAAAGAATGGATATTTCCATAAGAACAAGAAGCATCAAACACGGTTGCCGAAATGGGCAATGGACAAACCTGGACTCAGAATAAGGAGATCAGGAGGGCCTAGCCTTGAAAAGAGGCCGGTGCTAGAAAGGCTGTGCAAGTATTTCGATAGGGTAAGCGAAACGGTTGTCGATAAAAAGACAGGGGAGATACTGAGATACAAAGAGAGAAAGAGGGCGAAGAATGAGAAAACCTACAGAGAACGATTAAGGGAATGTGGAGCAAAGACCTTGATGAGAATAGAGACGGATAAAGAAATCATTCAAGGGGTTTTCGAGGTGCCATACAGGGATGTAAGAGAGAATCAAGAGGGTGAATACCGTGACGGCGTAGGTTTCATCTTCAGGGCAACAAAAGAGATGATAAGGGAATTACTAAGGAAATGCACAAAAGTGGAGGAGTACAAGAGGAAGACGAAAACGGGATGGATAAGAGAGAGGAGAAGCCTTATTGAGTGGAGATGGAGATTGGTGCCTGAGCCATTGGTTGTGTAAGAGGGGGCATAGATGTTATCATCCCTCCGAGTATCAAATTCTGGTTCTTTCGTCCAGAAAGGGGGAATGTGTATGCTTGGAGGGATATACTCGGATCAAAGGTGTAAGGTTTGCGGGTCAAGGTTCAGGGACAACAGGAAGAATGGGTTATCATGCCCAGAACACCCGGACCAGTGGGCAACAAGATTCCGGGTGTATTTTCAGGGGGTATCAAAGCGTTTTAGCTCTTACAAGGAGGCGTCGAGATATCTTACAGGATTAAGATTCAAGAAAGATGAAGGGACGTTTGACAAAAGGGATTACCTTAAGTCGAACCCCTTAGGCTTTGAAAGCCTGGCGCTGAGATATCTTGAGTTGAAAAAGGAAGAAGTGAGGTGTTTCAGGAATATCAATTCACACTTATCGAGGGCCATAGCGTATTTCGGGAATAGGAATATAAAGGAGATAGGGTATGGAGATATCGAGGATTTTCTGAATGCCCAGAGAAAGGAGGATGGCTCTCCCCTGTCCAGAAAGACCATCCACAATATCAAGGCCACACTACATGCTTTCATAAGGTGGGTGGCAAAGCGGGAAAGGGATGTTTCAATGCCTGAATTCCCTGAGATCAATTATGAGCTTGGGTGGCGAAACACATTAACTTTTGAGGAACAAGACAGGGTGTTAGATGAGGTCTACGAGATAACCAGGAAGGTGAACAGGAAGATATGGTTCGGCATATATCTCCTTTCAAACTACCCGAAGATAAGGCCCATAG
>JAFDHB010000232.1 GCA_019308985.1 Deltaproteobacteria bacterium
TCTCCCTCTTTTGATGTTAGGAGGTCCTGCTGTTGTGTCAGAAATCGTTGCCCATCCAGGACCCGCTGGTAATCAGTAAGCCCCTCACGGTACTGGATCATGGAGATATCAACGGAGCGCTTTGCCGCAGCAACGCTCTCCCTTAAGAACCGCACTTCCTCCTGGGAGCGCAGGAAGGCAACCATGGCATCCTCCACCTCTTGAGCCGCTCTAAGGACCGTGTTCTTGTAGTTGACCGCAAGTTGCTGGAAGCGGGCATCCTGAACCCGCACCCGGTTCTTGATCCGCCCGTAATTGAAGATATTCCAGGTGAAGCCGGGGCCTCCAAAGAACTCGATGCTGTCGGAATCCCACAGATCACTCAGTGAGCTCCCGGCCGGAAACCCGGCCGCTGTTACCGCGGCATCTGAGGCGCGCAGTCCAATAGATCCAAAAAGTGTAAAGGCGGGATAAAGATCCGACTTGGCAAGCCCGATGAGGGCGCTTTGTGAAGCAAGCCGGCGCTCGGCAGCACGAATATCCGGTCGCCGGCGCAACAGTTCCGCCGGAAGCCCCACCGCCACTTGGACAGGCGGTTTTGGGATAGGCCGGGGGCTGCCTAGTATCTCGTCAAGTTCGCCGGGGAGCCGGCCCAGCAGGATGCTCAAAGAGTTCTTGGCCTGGCGCAGGCCTGCTTCCAGCCCCGGGATAAGGGCCTGGGTGTCGCGCAACAGGGATTTGGCCTGTTGCAAATCCAGTTCACTCACTTCTCCGCCCTCGAACCGCACCGTGGCAATTCTCAAAGATCGCTCCTGAATTTTCACGTTTTGTCTTGCAACGACAAGCCGTTCCTCAAATGTCCGGATGAGCACATAAGTACGGGCCACATCGGCCGTGAGAGTAACGAGGATGTCATCGTAGCCTGCAATGGAGGCGTCCAGGGTTCCGTAGCCTGATTCCACGGCGCGCCTGAACTTGCCCCAGAAATCCAGCTCCCACGCAGCATCAAAGCCTAGATTGGCTTCGCTGTAACTAAAATCAAAATCGGGTCTCGTATTTGCGGCATTTTCGCTCGAGCTGATGTAGCTCATGGCGCCTTTTCCTTGCTGGAGTTGAGGGTAGAGCCTCCCTGTAAGTATCCCCAACCTTGCGCGTGCCTCCAGGATGCGGATGCCTGCGATCCGAAGAGGCAGGTTTTGCTGATACGCGGTGTCGACAAGGGCATTCAGTACAGGGTCATGGAACACCGTCCACCACTGGGTGAAATCTGCGGGTTCGGTTCTGATCTTGGGGTCTTTTTCCTCGAGCCATTCCTTTTGCTGCGGTACAGGCGGTCTGACATAATCCGGCCCGACGGCACAACCGCCCGCAAGAAGCACCGCTGCGCCCACCACGGTCAAACATCGACAAAGAGTTTTCCTATTCCACATAATCCATACTCCTTTCGGATGCATGAAAACCCCCACGGAGAAAAGCTCGCCTGGCCCTGCCGGTCGTGGGTTTTCGGAAAAGCCCCCGTTACCGGGCGGTCGGGCTTGGCTGGGTCTCATCGTAAGGTGCTCTAAAAAAAATCGAATAGAGGACCGGAACCACGACCAGCGTCAGTACCGTCGCAAATCCCAGCCCGAACATGATGGTTATGGCCATAGAGACAAAAAAGGCGTCCTGTAAAAGCGGCATCATTCCCAGGATCGTGGTCAATGCCGCCATGGAAACAGGGATCAGGCGGCTCACCCCCGAGTCCACGATAGCCTGAAAGGGAGGCTTTCCGCTCTTCATCTCAATGCCGATCTGGTCTATGAGCACAATGGCGTTCTTGATCAACATGCCGGACAGACTCATCAGGCCCAAAAGGGGCATAAACCCAAAGGGCTGCCTGAACAGGAGCAAGCCGGCCGTAACCCCGATGATAGCCAACGGAACAGTGAGCCAGATAATGAGAGTCTTCTTGATGGAGTTGAACAGGACAATCACCAGCAGGATCATGAGCCCGAAAAAGATGGGCATGTAACCGGCCAGAGAAGCTGTCGCCCTAGCCGAGTCCTCTGCCTCACCACCCCAGGCCATGTAATAGCCGGGCATGTTTTTCAGGGGCAGGGCGTCCTGGTCATGGATCGGGATGGTGGATGCATCCCACTCTTCCGGGCTCACCGCTCTGCCCAGTTTCTGTTCCACGTCCACGCCCAGGGCCTGCTCGATCTTTGGCTTGACCCTGGCAAAGAGTTCGCTTGCCAGGCCGGTCCTCTGGTCAACGTGGATCTTCAGCATCTTTGTCCTGTCACGCCGCCAGATATAGGGGTCTTCGAACTCCACTTCAAATCCAGTTACGACTTGACCTACCGGGATCATCTTTTGGGCGGCAGGGCTCCATACCGGAATAGAGTACAGGTTTCTCAGGTCATGTCGTTCTGCTTCCGGGGACCGGGCAATAATGGGGAGTAGTTCATCCCTTTCCCGGTACACGCCCACCCTGCTCCCTTCGATGGCAGACTCGATTGTCCCGGCCAGGTCAGGACGATCGATTCCGGCCCTGCGGGCCTGCACTTCAGCCATTTGCGGCCTAACCACCTTGATCTTGGTGCGCCATTCGTTGCGCACGGCCTTTGACACCGGGTCGTCCAGAAAAACGGCCTCGGCCTTTGCCCCCAGTCTTCTCAGTTCTTCGGGGTCCGGGCCGTAGATCCGCAACTGGATCTTGCCCCCGGTGGAAGGACCGAGGATGAAGGCTCGAGGCTCGAGTATTTATGAGGGCTTGGGGAAACATCTCTTCCAATGCCTGCTGAGCCTCTTGCATCATGGCAGAGATTTTCTTGTAGTCCTTCACCTTCACAAGTATCTGACCGAAACTGTAATAGGGGGACTCGGGAGAATAAGTCAGCAGAAAGCGTACCTGACCGCCACCTATAAACGTGATGGTGTGCTCAACACCTTCCTGGCCGGCCAGGTATTGTTCAGCCCGTTCCATCTCACGGGCCGTCTCATGGATGCTGGTGCCCTCGGGAAACCAGAAATCAACGTAATATTGCGGCGTAGTGGAATCAGGAAAGAAGCTTTTCTTCACCTTACCGAATCCGACCATGGCAAGGGCGAACAGGGCGACCACGACGGCTACCGTCAGCCATCGAAAGCGCATTGAAGTGATAAGGAAACCTCTATAGAGGCCATAGATCCCTCCGGCATAGGGATCCTTCTGCCCCTCGCCTTCACTTTTCTCTTCGGTTTCCGTCTTCAGGAATGTCTTGCAAAAAAGCGGGGTGACGGTCACGGCCGTCAGCCAGCTCAATGTCAGGGAGATGAGGATCACGGAGAAGAGCGTCCGGCAATACTCGCCCGTGGAGTCCTGGGAAGTGCCTATGGCGGCAAAAGCGGCTACGGCGATCAGGGTGGCGCCAAGGAGCGGCATGCCCACCTGCCCGACTACATCTCGGGCCGCCTTGAGGGCGTCGGTCCCCTGGGCCATCCTGACCCTCATTCCGTCTGTGACGACGATGGCATTGTCAACGAGCATACCCAGGGCGATAACCAGGGCGCCGAGAGAAATCCTCTCCAGGGTTACCTCTCCCATGGCCATGAATATGAATGTCCCCATGATCGTCACAAACAGTACCGAGCCGATGATCAAACCACTCCGGAGACCCATGAAAATGAGAAGGACCAGAATGACGATCCCCACTGCCTCGGCCAGGTTGACCAGGAAGGCGTTGATGGATTTGGTCACCGCTTCGGTCTGAAGATAGATTGGGTGAATCTCCATCCCCAATGGTGCCAATTCTTCCAGTTCATTGAGGCGCTCGGCCAATGACTTGCCCATGGTGATCACGTTGCCGCCCAGGACCGTTGAGACACCCAGCCCGATGGCCGGTTTCTTATCGTAACGCATGAGATTGTCGGGGGGGTCCTGGTAGCCACGTTTTATGTCGGCCACGTCTTTCAGGTAGACCAGGCGCTCGGACCCTGGACCCCTGCCCCTCACCAGAAGATCACCGAATTCTTTTTCGGACTTGAATTCGCCCGTGGGATTTACGGGGATGTATTCCTTGCCCAGGGTCAGGTATCCTGCGGTCACAGGCAGGTTCTTTGCGGCCAGGGCGTTGTAGATGTCCTGCTGGGAGATGCCCAGTTCGGCCATCTTTTCCCGTCGCATCTCCACATAGACGACCTCGTGCTGAACCCCGTATAGGACGATTTTCTTGACATCCTGGGCCTGGAGCAACTCGCGCTGGAGGAATTTGGCAAACTCGTAGATTTCCTTGTATGTATATCCTTCACCCGTGATCGCCAGATAGACACCGTACACATCTCCGAAATCGTCATTTACGATGGAAGGGCCGGCGCCGGGGGGGAGCTGGGCCTGGTAGTCATTTACCTTGCGGCGCAGCTCATCCCAGACCTGGGGGAGTGAATATCTGTCGTACTGGTCCTTGATTCGGACTTTGACCTGGGACATGCCCCTGGAAGAGCGTGACTCGATCCAGTTGAGCTGTCCCATCTGCTGGATGGCCTTTTCAATGACGTTCGTGACTTCCTCTTCCACTTCCGCGGCAGAGGCACCAGGGTACGGGGTGAGGACGATCGCTTCCTTGATGGTGAACTCCGGGTCTTCAAGACGGCTGAGGCTGTTGAAAGAGATCCATCCCACCACTACGAACAGGATGGTCATCACCCAGGTGATCACGCTTTTCCGAATGCTGAGTTCAGCGAGATTCATTTCCCATACCCCTCCAACTGGGACAGGTCACGAACCTTCATCCCCTCCCGGAGTCGACTGACACCCGTTATGGCAATCGTCTCACCGGCCTTGAGGCCGGAAAGGATCTGGATGCTGTCTGTGCCGGTTAAATCGCCGGTCTTCACCTCCCTCTTATGGACCGTCATCGTATCCCTGTCAACCACCCATACGTGAGGCTTCCCCGATTCGTCCGAAAAAACCGCAATGGCAGGGACGACGATGAGGTCTCCTTCTTCTCGTTGAACACCCGGTGCTTCCCCCGTAACCGTGGCCGTCATCCCGGGAAGGATTCTCATATCCTCTGGTGCAGGCATGGTCAGTACGATGCGGTAGGTCTGTGTCTTTCGATCCGCTCGCGTGGAGTATTCCTTGATGGTCAATGGGTATTTCTTCCCGGGGGCGGAGGCGAACTCGGCAACAGGGGATACGGAGCCGGTTTTGATGGGAACCATCACACTTTCCGGGACATCCACGAGGAGCTCTAGGTGAGAGAGGTCGTCGAGTGTCACAATGGGTCGCTTGCGACGAACTTCCTGGTAGTTTTCCACGTGTCTCTTGGCGATGACACCGGAGAAGGGAGCTCTAAGATAAGTGTAGCTGAGCTGGAGTTTCGCAGCATCCAGAGTGGCTTGAAGGGCTTCTATTTCTGCCCTGGCCTTGTCCACGGCCTCCCGCCTCCGATCAACCATGGACTGGCTCGCTGCGCCCGGATCCTTTTTGCGAATCCTTAGGATACGCTCGTATTCATTTCTTGCTCATTGCAGGGCGGCCCCGGCCTTTGCAAGCTGCGCCTCCGCGTTCCGGAGGCTTGCCTGGTAATCCCTCGGATCGAGGCGGGCCAAAGGCTGCCCCTTTTTCACTTTCTGCCCCTCATCCACATTGAGCTCAACTAGGGTGCCATCCACCTGAAATGCCAGATCCACCCTCTGGGCTGCCCTAACCCTGGCGGGAAACCGACGCTTGGCAACCTCACCGCTGGAGGCCACCTTGAGCATTTTTATCGGTCTCACCACCTCTTTCTTGGGCAGTTCCTCCTCTTTCTTGCCACAGGAGACGAGAGAAAGGATCAAGGTGCCAACCAGACAAGCAGCCACAGGTATCGAACATACCTTTAGAAATCCCTTGGTCTGTTGCATGCTTAACTCCACGTTTTTGGAATAGAATATCACCTAAATCAGGATACGACGTGTCAACGATTTTGCTCACAAGTAAGGAAGGGCGAAATTCCGTGGGTCGTATGCTGAATCCTAAGAGGCTTAATAGCAGCTCCATTCAACTTTTTCAGGTTAAAAGCATTGCAAATGCCCTGCGCCAACTCCTGTTCCCAGAGGGAAGCGAAGAGCAAGCGAAGAGTCAAAGCTTGAATTGTCTGTCGGCGACTTCATGAGTCCTGACATCGGAAACCAAGAGGACCTCTGGCTCCTCAACATAACGGCCGAGGAATTCCGGCAGCTTCTGGAGGGCGTCTTGGGAAAAAAGATCTTCTTTACGGGCACATCGTGATCCTGCCCGCAGGCGCATCGAAAGGTGCTGTCAAGAATTGCATCCAGCTTCATCATATATATCCTATTTTTGAATTCTCCGTAGGGTCAGCTCTTGCATTGCTGCATCGTCCATTGGGTCAAACCCCCCAGTTACATTGAAGACCTGATTTCTCCGCTGATTATGACGCAAATGAATCCACGGCCACTCCCTATCTCTGACAAGGGCGTGGATGGATCAAAATATGAATCCTGATACCATCATTTGGATCGAGGTAACCGTGTTGCCGGTGCCTTTGGATCGAAGCAACCATGTCGTCGGTCCTACTCCTCTATAACCCACTCTCACAACCAAGAGCTAGCCTAACAGAGGGCACTCCGGAAGCAAGAGGAACGAAAATGTCAAAAGGGGTCGGCTTTGTGGGAATTACTGAATTACGAATGAACGTCCCTATGAATGAGGTCTTGGAAAAAGCTGAACACTTTCGGGGTGCTCCAATCCAATGGGCCGATAACCCTTTCGATGAGAATCGCGTTCTTATCCACTACGTAGCTTTCCGGCACGCCTGTGATCCCGTACAGGCCCCTGATCTTACCATCGGGGTCCAGAAGAACCGGGAATGTCAACTTCAGGTCATTTACAAAGGAGCGGACTGTTTCCTTCCCGGTGGAATCGATGCTGACCGCGAGTATCTCAAAGCCCTTGCCTTTCAGTCTGTCGCAGAGTCTTTGCATGGAAGGCATTTCATCCCTGCAAGGCTTGCACCAGGTGGCCCATATGTTCACAAGAACCACCTTGCCCCTGTGGTCGGACAGGCTGACCTTCCTGCCCTCGAGGTCAGGGAATGTGAAGTCAGGTGCAGGCCGACCCACTTCCGGGCGTGTGGTGATCCTTTTAGTGGAGTCCTTGAGGGAGACAAGGACAAGAATAATGCCGACGACGAGAAAAAGGATGATCGTCAGTACAAGCTGCCCTTTTCCTGGGGAATGGCCTCCAGCCCGTCTCTTCTTAGGTTGAGCTTCCACTGATCAATGAACATACTTGGCGCGAGACTACCTGTCAACTATAGTTTTGGCCTGATTGTCCCTGGCATTGTGATGCCTTGGCATGGCCTCTTCGTGCGGGGTCTCGCTGTTTGTCGGGTTGTTGATTACAATGATATTTTGGGGGTTTTTTGAGGTGGTATGTTGACCGAAGGTGGCAGTGATAGGGGGGGTATTTTACAAAAGTGTTGTTTTGATTCTGTGTGTTTTTCATC
>JAFDHB010000233.1 GCA_019308985.1 Deltaproteobacteria bacterium
CTCGCAAGCGAAATCATCTGAAAGCCATCAAATAAGGAGTATTTCATCAAAATGGATCTGGTAATATACGCTAATAACTGTTGCTCAAGGTCGTCCTAAAAGAGCCGCACCCTAATTAAATAAGTCGGTCCTAAGTCTTGCCCGCAAACGACGGGTTTAGAGTTCCTTATGCCACGATCTGCAAGACTTGACGCTCCAGG
This sequence comes from Deltaproteobacteria bacterium, assembly GCA_019308985.1. The sequence continues at coordinate 201 of JAFDHB010000233.1, forward strand.
TGTGCTTCTCCACATAATGATCCGCGGCATTGACGGTACCATGAGCTTCTGCGACAACAATGACTCCAATGACATGTCAAACCATCTTGCGGAATTATTGCATGCCACCAACACTTCCTGCTATGCGTGGGCTTTTCTTCCAAGCCATGCACATTTTCTATTCCGCTCTGGAGACAAGGGCTTGCCTACCTTGATGAGAAGACTGTTGACTGGTTACAGAAGCATAAAAGGGTCAGGCCTACACAATTGACAGTGACAGGGATATCATGTAGCACATCAATGATGCATACACCACATATTTTACCAGGAAGCGTCAAAGATCAGACCATCTTTTCCAGTGTTTTTGTCAATTGTGTAGGCCTGACCCCCACATGACCAGGGGCATAATTACTGAATTATGAATCAACGTCCCGTAGTTACGTAGTTAGTGGCACACGGCCCCCCTTATCGCCCTATCACCCGCCGCAGGCAGTAGGAGCCAGTTTTCCCTCATTCAACCTCTTGATATCCTTGCTCAAGCATTCGGGACACTTGATGGCTCGCTCTTGCTTTGGTCCTCGGGGGACAAGCGTTTCAAACTTTATATGACAATCATTGCACTCAAACTCCCACATCAGGACCTGGTCGGGGAGTCTGCAGGCAGTTCCCGAGACCCTGGCGATATGAGGTTCTGCTTTTTGGTCGCCCTTGCGCTGTTGAATATCATCTGGTTTGGATACATTTAACATAATACACACGATTTAGCTCAAAGTTTCATAGTTTCAATCTAGATCACTATCTCGCTTTTGTTTATGTAGTATAAACCCAATAGCAGAAATGTCAATTTGCCGCTATACCTGGATTCATGGTGAAGCAAGGGGCAAATGCTAGAGAACTTCCAGCGGGCTCGAGCGTGCCCTTTCAGGGAAACCAGGACCGAAGTCCTGAAGGCCGACTCTCAGATCTAGTGGCTTTTCCAAATACGGCCTCGAAAACACAGCCTTGAATCGGGTTACCCCTGATGGGCACCTGGAGCGAACTCTTTCGGTGTCAGCCTTGCTTTTCTCTCAAGTTTCCGGATGTAGGATATTGCCCATCCAAAGGCTATGGGAATGTAACATATCCCTGCTGCTACCATCCCTATCCATACCCCCCGCAGTCCCCAATGCATATGTATCCCCAGAATCCATGCAAAGGGCACAGTGAACACAAGGGTACGAATCAAGGTCATGATCAGGGCATAGAGACCTTTGCCCACGCCCTGAAACATCGCAGAGGAAAGCATGCCAAAAGCCACTGTCGGCAGGAGAAGCCAGAGGATTCGCAAAAAGAGAATCAAGTCTCCCGTAATGCGGGCCGACTCTTCGGACCATGTAAATATCCATGTTATGTGCGGGGCAAATATGAACACTGTTAATGCCAGCACTCCCTCGGTAAGGACACCAGCTTTTAAGGCGTAGAGATACGATGTCTCTACCTTCTTGTAGTCTCTCGCCCCAAATGCTGCCCCAGCAACAGATGTAACCGCGCTTGCTACGCCTAGCATCGGTAGTGTGGCAAGGGAGATAATGCGCCAGCCAGTCGTATAGATGGCGACCCCGTCAGGCCCCCTTACCGAGGCGACAATAGTAGTTAAAGCAAAGGCCATCAGGGACATTGACATCTGAGACACGGACGCAGGAAGTCCGACCCTGCCTATATCAAAAACAGCATCCCTTTCAAACCTGAACCCCCTAAACCTGAATGAGACATAAGTCCTTTTTTCTACAAAGAGCCAGTAGAAGGTAACAATTGATACAAGAAACATAGACAAGATTGTAGCCCAGGCGGCCCCTGCAACTCCGAGGTCCAGAGAATAAATAAAGATCGGGTCAAGCATGATGTTGAGGCCGGCACCTGCAACCATCGCGTACATCGCCCTTTTGGCGTCTCCCTCGCTTCTCAATAGGGCAACCGCCACTTGCATGAAGAACACGAAGGATATGCCTGCAAAAACAATCCTGGCATAGGTCACAGAAAGACCCAGGGCACTTCCCGCACCCATCAGGCGAAGCAGAGGTCTTGCCAGGAGCAGCATGAATGAGGTGAAAAGGGCAGAGAATATCAGCATGATAACGATCGTGTGGCTGGCAATTGTGTCAGCGCCCTGTTTGTCTCTTGCCCCTATTCTCCTGGATATTGCGGCGCCCCCACCGATACCGATACCGTTTGAAATGGCTATGGCAAGGAAGAGAAAAGGAAAGGTGAATCCCACTGCGGATAGCGATTCCGGACCCTTGCCGGAGACCCATATAGCATCCACGAGATTATAGATCGTGTGAGCGGACATCGCCGCCACCATGGGAATGGAAAGTTTGATGATCGCCTTCTTGGGGTCTCCAAGGAGTATCTTAACCCCTTTCGTCGGTTTTGCGGCCTTTAAAGTAGCCTTATCCATTTTCCTTCACTTTCTTGTACGACAGTCGCCAAAGAAACAAACTCCACAAATACCGCCTGTCGATTGAAATGAAAAATCCTGCGTAAGACACTAACTCATGAGACCGGGCAGGAACAGGGCAATTTGCGGGAAGAGGATCAAAAGGATCAAGTGAACAATGTCCGCAACAAAAAAGGGGAAGATCCCCTTGTATATGGTGCCCATTGGGACGTCTTCTGCTACCCCTTTTATGACAAATACATTCATGCCTACGGGTGGAGTTATCTGGGCTATCTCAAATATCCTTACGGTTATGATTCCAAACCATATAGGGTCGAAACCCTGGTCCACGATCAGGGGAAACACTATCGGGATGGTGAGGATGATCATTGCCATTGGGACCATCATGCAACCAAGGATAATGTAAACGGCCAGTATACCCATAAGAATGATGTAACGGTTTACTGCAAGGCCGCCCACGACATTGGCCAGTTCAAAGGGAAGGCGTGTTACCGCAAGGAAGTAACCGAATACCATGGCGCTGATAAGAATGGTGAAGATCATTGATCCTGTCTTTAAGGTCTCCATAAGGGAAGTGGTGAAACCCTGCCAGTTCATCCTTCGTCGCAAAAGCGATAGGAAAAGGGCGCCGCTCGCTCCAATGCCGGCTGCTTCAGTGGGACTAAAGATACCCACATAGATACCACCAATGACCAGGAGAAACAAGACGAGCATCATCCAGGTATCCTTCAAGGACTTGAACTTCTCCCCTAAAGTAGTCTTTGGTCCCGCCGGACCCAGGAGGGGATTTCTTTTACATAGGAGGTATATTGTTAGGATGTAGAAAAGCGCCTCTAGTATCCCCGGGATGAATCCCGCGATAAAAAGGTTTCCTATAGCTTGTTCGGTCAGTATGCCGTAGATGACAAGGACTACGCTGGGCGGGATGAGGATACCCAGTGTACCTCCTGCACTTATTGAGCCTGTGGCAAGGGCAGGATCGTACCTGTACTCCCTCATTTCCGGCAAGGCCACCGTGCCCATGGTGGCAGCGGTTGCAAGGCTAGAGCCACTGACAGCCGCAAAACCCGCACAAGCGCCTACCGTTGCCATTGCGAGTCCACCCCGAAGCTGCCCCAGCCAGGACCTGACCGTATGATAGAGGTCTTTGCTCACACCAGCGTTAAAACAAAAATTGCCCATGAGGATAAACAGCGGTACGACACTGAAGCCGTAGTTGGCGATGGTTGCGTAAGGGACTGTTTTAAGGAGGTTGATGCCGGCGTCGAACCCGCTAAGATAGGCCATTCCGATCACGCCAATACTCCCCATGGCTACCGTAATGGGCATGCGAAGAAAGATTAGAATCATCAGGAGGGCAAAACCAAGAAAACCTATCGTCAAGGTGCTCATTTGCCCCTCAGCTTTGATACAGCTTCCAGGAAGTGTAACAGGAAGACCAGCCCGAGGAGGCCGGCGCATATGGACAATACCCATACAAAGGGGTAGATGGGAATGGCGAGGACGCTAGTGGTGACATGACGCTTCCCCACTACCAGGGCCTGTTGGGCAGTCTTGCAGCCCATTAGAAGAAAAAAGACGGTAGCTGTGAGAAAATGAAAGACGTCCAGCAATGCCTGGACCCTGGGGGAAAAACGTGAAACTACTAGCTCCACGGCAATGTGGCCCTTTCTTATGCCCGTATAGGCCATTCCAAGGGCTATTGCCAGGGCCATCATTATTTCGATGAGCTCGATGCTTCCCTGCAAGGGGCGGTTGAAAAGGTATCTCAAGAAAACATCGGTAAAGATCAGGAGCATCATGATGGTAAGCACTACAGCCCCGACCCTGCCGAACCACAGGCTTAGGGCCGAAAGAATTTTTTCGTACGGGTGATAGGGGTATTTCATTGTTCGCTGTTTGGGAACGATCTTTTGATATTTAATGCTTTTAGTACTCCCCGGAGTAAGGATTCCGGGGAGCCGGAAGAGGTGGTTGATTCTAACACGGAAACCTGGTCCTCAGGGCCAGGTCAGAGATCATTGGCTCTGCCTTAAGAAATGAAAAGGCTCTAAATCCGAAGTACGAAATCCGAAATCCGAAACAATACTT
>JAFDHB010000234.1 GCA_019308985.1 Deltaproteobacteria bacterium
AATTTCTGCGTTGCGCTTCATCTCGCTGTGATTGCAGCGTACGTTAAGTACGCCTCATCACACGAGATTCGCGCGCCTTGAACTTGAAGCTTTTTACTTTGCCATCCCAATTTTGACTTTTTACGAGTTCATCAACCTTGAACCCTGAACCTTGAACCTTGAACCCTGAACCTTGAACCCTGAACCCTGAGTGCCGCCTTTGGCGGCAGACCAGACAGTGGGAGCGGCATCTTCCCGCGATCCCCTTCGATTGAGAAATGGAAGACAGACCACCCCAAATTCGCATGACATCCCAACCAAGGCTCACTGAGCCCTACTACCCCTATGAGCCTGAGGACGAGATAAACCTCCTTGACTACATCCTTGTCCTCCTTAAACACAAGTGGCTCATAATCATAATGGTCCTGGGTGCAGGCATATCCGCGGTATACGTCAGCCTCCGGATGCCCAACATTTACCGCTCCGAGGCCACCATAATGGCCAGGAAAGTGGAGAAATCAGGCGATTCCGCGGCGATCAGCCTCCTGCGCGGTATGGGTGGATTAGCCGGTGAGCTTATTGGCCTTGGCGGCGGGGGTTCTGCCGAAAAGTTCCAGATCCTCCTCAAGAGTCGCATCCTTACAAGGCGAGTGGTAGACAAACGAAAGATCATGCCCAGGCTGTTCAGCAAGATCTGGGATCCACAGAAAAGGACCTGGATAGAGAACCCCCCGCCCACCTTCCAGGATGCCTACAGGGCCATTATGGGCATGATGACCATATCCAGAGACCGCAAGACCGACGCCCTCACGATAAAGTTTGACCACGAGGACCCCCGCTTTGCAAGGGACATGGTGGATTACTATCTCACCGAGCTGAGCGAGATGCTCCGTGAAGAGACCCTTACGGACGCATCCGAGAACCAGCGTTTCCTCCGCATGCAACTGATGCAGACCTCGGACGTGCTCATGAAAGAGAAGATATATGCCATGCTCGCCAGGGAGATAGAGAAAGAGACCTTTGCCCGGGCCCAGAAGTATTACAGCTTCCAGGTGCTTGACCCGCCCATCGTCCCTGACCTGGACAAGAAGGTAAAACCCAAGCGGAGCATGATCTGCATGCTCTCCGTGATCGTTGCATTCTTCGTTGCGGTGTTCCTGGCCTTTTTCATCGAATACATCAACAGGCTTCGCACGCGCGAGACCACGGAGGAGGGAACAGCTCTGGTCCCCTCAGACACCGAACAAGACACGAATGAGTAGAAGAATAGTAAGCAGCCTGTAAGAGCAAGCTCCTGCTTGCGATCCCAGAGGAAGATGGAGGCCAGAGGTTAGAGGATGGAGGCAACAAACGAGCGAGCAGTTTGTAGGAGTAACATTCTGTGGCCATCATACATATTGTGGATCGAGCCGACCATGTCGGTGGGAAAAAGCTAGAGAGCAGAAGGAAAGAGAGTGAACAGAAAGCAGTAAGCAGGAGGACCGAAGACCGACGACGGATGACCGACGACGCGCTGAATTTTGAACCCTGAACCTTGAACCCTGAACCTTGAACCCTGAACCCTGAACCTTGAATGCCGCCTTTGGCGGCAGACCGAACAGAGCGGATACACCAGATACACCATGAGAAATGAAAATTGCTCCTTGAGATCCTTGCTTGTCACTCGTCACTTGTCACTCGTCACTTCCTCTCTCCTCCTCTTGCTGTGTCTCGTTTCCTTTTTTCTCATGTGTGGCACGATGTTTGCTTCTCCCCCCGTCCCCTTCCCTGGCAATAACGGCCAGACAGGCCTCTGGGACATGCCCAATGCCAGGCTCCTGCCGGACTGGCACGTAAGGATCGCGTTTCACGACGCAGACCCCTACAGGTACTGGAGCGGTTCCATCGGCGTGCTGGACCGAATTGAGATAAACGGCCGCATTACGGATATTACCACTGTTCCTTTTTCTGGACAGAGCTTTGCCAGGGACAAGGCCCTTGACCTCAAGTTCCTGCTCCTGAAGGAGCGCGACGTCCTTCCGGCCATAGCATTGGGTGCCACGGACATACACGGCACCGGGAAATTTACCTCCCGCTACCTGGTCCTGTCCAAGAACATCCGGTGGTTTGACTTCACCCTGGGCCTGGGCCAGGGAATCCTTGCAGGCGTAATAACCACCGGGCGGGGCGAAGACTCTGCAAGGGAGTTTCTCCTCAGCTCTGATACCACCACCAGGATCTTCGGAGGTCTGGAGTTCCGTATCACGGACACCCTTTCCTTTGTCGGTGAATACTCCACCTATGACTACGAAGAGTTGAGCGGAGGAAGAAAGGCGGAGTGGCCCGTAAACCTGGGTTTTAAGTACCTCTTCAAGGATAACTTCCTGGCCTCCCTCTCCTATCAAAAGGGCGAAGAGCTCTCCTTCGGCCTTGGCGTCTACCTGCCCCTGGAGCCGGAAGGCATGCTCCCCTGGAGGAAGGAGCCCTTGTACAGGCCCCCTGAGAAGGCAAGGCTTGACGCTTACCTTGCAGGCGATGAGATCCTGGCCCGCATCATAGCCGACCAGGTCAGCATGGCAGGGTTCAGGGGAGTGAGAGCAGCAGTCCGCGGTGACTCCCTCTGGGTGGAGTTTGAAAACAACAAGTACCTCTCCAACCAGAAGGCAATGGGACGCGTCGCACGGATCGTGGATTTGACCGCACCCCCCAGGATAGGCTGGATATACCTGGCCCTTTCCAAGGACGGCATGATCCTAAACGTCTTTAAGGTCCATCGCACGGTACTGGATGCCTACCTGGACTACAGGCTGGACGAAGAGATGCTCTGGAGCACCTCCAAGTACGTCATGGGAGAGGGGGGGGTGAGACAAGAATTTGCTGGGTATGGTGAACCGCCTCCCTTGCAAGACGCCCCCAGGGGACACGAAAGGTTGCGTATACGCGTTTCCCCCGAAATAGAGAGCCTCATTAACGATCCTTCGGGTTTCTTCAGGTTTGCAGTCAATGTTGTAACCTCGGTGGATTACCGCCCCTGGAAAGGCGGACTCCTCACAGGGGATCTGAGGATCAACCTTTACAACGACATCAGCACCGCCAACGTGCTAGAAGAGGAACAACCGACCCGGAGCGACTTTGTGGACTATCTCCAGGAAGAAGACCTGCGCATCACCGAACTGGCCTTTGACCAAATCTTCAACTTGCCTGGTGACATCTGGGCCAGGGGTGCAGTGGGCATTTTCGAGAGCGCCTATATGGGTGTGGGAGGAGAGGTGTTCCGGTTTTTCTGGGATGGCTGGCTGGGCCTGGGTCTCGAGAGCGAATTGGTGAAAAAGAGGGCCCTGGACGGAGGGTTCAAGGAACGGGAGGGGTTTGACACCTTCAAGACCGCCTTTCTCAACATCTATTGGCACCTGTGGCCGGAGCAAGGGCTCGACCTGGGGCTCAAGGTGGGCCGTTTCCTCGGGGGAGACAAGGGCGTGCGCATAGACGCGAGCAGGACGTTCAAGTACTTCACCTTGGGTGCGTGGCTGACCGTGACTGACACGGACGTCTTCACTGCCGATTATAACCAGGGTTACAGAGACAAGGGTATCTATTTCTCCATGCCCCTGAGTATCTTTTTCAATTCCGATATCCCCGGCCGCATCACCTACAGGTTGAGGCCATGGACTCGGGACCCGGGCGCCACTGTAAACCAGCCCAGGTTCCTGTATCCAATGACGGACGAGGGCAATTCCCTGTGGAGCGAGCAGAAGCTGAGGGACCTTGCAAGATAAGGAAAGTGAGCAGAAACACCGACGACCGACGGGGTGTAGGAGCAACATATTGTTGCGACCCCGTTACCTTGAACCCTGAACCCTGAACCCTGAACCTTGAACCCCTCGGTGTTCAACTGGGGTGCCAATAAGATGAAAAAAAGATTTGTTTCAACGTTTTTGTCCGCATCCATTCTCCTGATCTTTACTCTGGCCGGGTGCGGCGGGAAAACCTTCTACTACAGGCCAGGGGGAAACCAGACATCCTTTGACCGGGATGCCGAGATTTGCCTCCAGCGGGCCAAGGACATCACCCGCTCCCAGATGGTCAATCCTGAGGGTGACCTGGATCCTGCCCTGCTTCAGAGACACTACGAGGATTGCCTCTATGCCAAGGGCTGGAGCGAGATACCGCTGAACCAGAGAGAGCGGAGCCTGTGGACGTGGAAAGGAAACAGGATCTATTTCGGCAAGTTTTCTATGGAACTGCCCGCAGGCTTTCAGCTCCTGAGGCACAGCAGGTGGGTCTATGGCCCTGGGTGGGTCCACCAACTCTTTGTCCGGGGGCCGGACAGGGAGACCTATCTGGTCCTTATCGCCCAGGAGAATCCCTCCAAGAAATTCGCTGTCATTGATTACCCCACGCCCCAGGGTTACTCCAGGTACACGAGTGGTATGCTGGACCGATACAAGGTCAGATGGTCTGTATTCACCGGATACCACGACAACAACCCTATCGTGTTACTCGGCGCCTACGCATACATGGACAAGAGAAGGCGCATCAGCATTGTCTTTAGCAGATACCTCGAGGCAAGGGATCCTCCTTTGCCGGGTTTCACCCTTTCTTCCAGGCAAAAGGAGGAGGTGGAGGCCCTCTACACGGGGTGGCTCTCATGGCTCAAGCAACAGATCGGTGCAAAGGAGGGTGAAAAGAAGTCCTTCATTAGGCGCTACTTCCATATCCTTCCGA
>JAFDHB010000049.1 GCA_019308985.1 Deltaproteobacteria bacterium
TCCGGCCGAATGGATCGTAATAATATTGGGCTATCAAAGAACCTGAGCCGTCTTCTACCCGCTCGAGACGGTCTTCCAAGTTGTAAACGTAATTGGTGACCCGGCCATTTTCCGTCTTCCGGACCATGTTGCCATTGTCATCGTACACAAAGGCGATGCCATCATAGCCCAGAAGCTCGTTATTCTGGTTGTATGACCATTCACCCGGAAAATCTGCTGATATCAGCCGGTTGCCGACAGGGTCATAGGTGTATATCTCGTCAGCCAGTACAGGATTATCTGCACTGGTCAAGCGATAGAGATCATCATACTGGTATTCGTAATTCCCGTGCTCGGTATCTTTGTTCAGAATATTATCAACTTTATCATAATCATACCTAAAAGTCATTAAAATATTTTGGGCCGGATCTTTTGCCGTGATCTCCTTTACCCTCATCAGCGGGTCATAAGTGTATCCTTTTGTGCTGCCGCCAGGGAGTGTGATAGCGGCAGGCCTGTTCCAGGTGTAGGAGGTGTAGGTGATAAAGCCCTTACCCGGGATCTCAACCCCCGTGAGCTGGTTATTACCATCGTATGAGTAGGTGTAGGTTACGTTATCAGGCCCGGTGAAGGTCTCCTTCAACCCGTTCTTATAATAGGTGTAGGCGTATGACAGAGTGAAAGCCCCGTAATAGACGCTCTCGGAGATCTTCCTGTAGGCATCGTCATACCCGTACCGGGCGGAAGTGGTTCCGTCATCATAGGTCTTGAGATTCCCCACCCTGTCATAGGTAAAACGGACTGTCTTGACAGGGTTTACATGATCATCTGTACCGTAGTATTTGATCTCCACCAGCCTGCCTGCGTCATCATAGAGATACCCGGTCTTCTGATTCTTGGCATCGGTCTTCTGGATCAGGTTGCCAACCCCGTCGTACTGATAAGTGGTCTCCTCCCCCATGGGCCTGATCTCCTTGACCAGCCGGTTGTTCCTGTCATACTCGAAGTGGGTGGTATTTCCCCTGGCATCTGTCAGTTGAATCAGGTTGTCCCGATCATCATAGGTGTACTGCGTCTCCTGGCCCAGGGGATCGATCACCTTTATCAGGCGATTCAACCCGTCATACTGATAATAGGTGGTATTTGCTTCTTTGTCTGTCTTGGAGGCCAGATTGCCTGCCTGGTCGTAGGTGAAGGTGGTGATGTAGGCTTCCGTATCGCTCAACACATCCCTTTCTTCAATCTTTCTCCCCCTCAGATCATACACATACTCCTTGCTGAAGGTGGGGTAAGTAATCCTTGAGGGCTGATTGGGGCCCCCACCTGAGCAGGAGGCACACCCCGGGCCTGAGGTGTCATCATACTCCATGGCGATCTCGTTTCCATTGCCATCGATGGTCTTTACCAGACGGCCCTCAGTGTCATACTGATAATAGATCATTTTCCCTTCAGCATCGGTCTGCCTGGTCAGCTTGCCGTCCGAGTCGTACTCGAAAAGGGTAGTGTTTCCTGCCCCGTCCGTGCTCCTTACCAGGTTGTTCCTCTCGCCATACTCATAGGTCTTCTCCTTGAGCTCGGCATCCACCTCCCTGATCTTGTTGCCCACCTCGTCATAGAAGAGCCGGGTGACATTGCCGAGTGGATCGGTTATGGTCTTCAGCCTCCCCGCCGCATCATATTCATAGGTCCAGGGCTTGCCCCTTGCATCCACCTTTGTAAGCATATTGCCCATGATGTCATGGGAGGTAAACCGGGTGATATGCCCCTCAGGATCGCTCACCGATGTCATGTTCCCGGAGGCGTCATACTCCATGGTGGTCAGGGACTCGACCGTATTGGCATCTGCCAGCACCCTGATCGTCAACCGGTTCCCGTCACCGTCATAGGTGTATTGCGTGACCCGCTCATCAGGGGTGCCCACAGCCTCGGTCTTTCGTGTCAGATTCCCGGCACTGTCATACTCGTAGCGGGTGACTATCCCATTCTCGTTGGTCTCCTTCACCCGGCGGTTGAAGGTGTGCTCGTACTCGTATGACACGATGGAGCCGTCCGGATAGATGACCTTTGTCAGGTTGTCCCATTCGTCAAATTCCTTCCTGGTGACATTTCCCCTTTCATCCGTGATGATCAGGTCCCGGCCATCCTTGACAATACTCTGAATGGTCCTGCCATTTACATCAATCCGCCTGGTCTCCCCTTCCCTGTCATACCATATCTCCTTGATCATGCCCCCTGAGGTGGTGATCCGGGCATAGGTCTCTTTCTTTGCCTCATCGTAATCAAACTCAAAGAAATGACCCCTCCCGTCACTGCCCAGGACAGAGGCCACGTTGCCGTACTCCTCATAGGTAATGGTGTGCTCCCGCAAGGCGGCGTCAATGACCTTGATGATCCTGCCTGCGGTGTCATACTCAAAGGTCGTAACATTTCCCAGCACGTCTTTGACTGTGCCCAGGTTGCCATTTGTGTAAGTATACTCAACCCTTCGGTTTTCAAGGTCATACGCTGCGGATATGTCCCCTTCCGGGTTGTACTCATACCAGATCACCTGCGTGTCATTCCTGTCCGCAATACCGGTGAGTCTTTCACCATCTCCCGCCTCATAGAGGAGCCTGCCCACGACCCCGGTACGGGAACCGTAAGAGGTCATCCTTCCAGTGGCATCATACTCCTTCCAGTTGCCATTTTTGTCTTCCCAGCGGTACCCGTCCACTGTCTCGGTGATTCGATAGACATCGTGGATATAGACGTTCCCCGCAACGGAAGAGCGCTCGTATATGACGCCGCCCTTGTCCAGGGCCTCAATATGGTTCCCGAGGGAATCCCAGATGAATTTCAGGTTGTTGCGGGTGTGCTCCCAGTGCCACTGGTTGCCATAGAAGCGCCTCTCCACTGAGAGCGTGCCACCCGGTACCTTGAGCGTGAGATCGATATCGTCCCGTTGATACTCGCGCAGGAAGGTATGGACCGAAGATGAGGTGGGGAGGCTGCGGTTCTGTAAACTCTCATTCATGGCGACCCGACAGGGATCACAATCCGCCTCCTTCCTGAAAGGCGGCGGGAAGCACTTCACCCCCTCGATTTGCTCAGGTGCGGGAGCGGGTGAAGATACACTTCCGCCTCCCGTTCTTCCCCCGATATTCCAGGTCCGGCTGGTAATGACCGGCGCCCCTGCGCTAACCCCGCACTCCCCATAACTATAGGTCCAGCAGGTCTGGGTTGAAGCCCTGCTCAGCACCCCGTTGGCACAGGTGTAGTCATAGTCTATGACAGCGCACTTCACCAGAGTGTAGCAACCCCCACCCGTGCCCCCTTCCTCGTGCTCAAGGGAGGTGAGGGCCGTGACGCGATAGGGTACGGTGATCCTCGCCTTTGCCTCGATACTCTCTGGCAAGCCACCCAACAACTCGAACTTGAAGTTTTCATCATCATGTGGGAGGGTGACCACCAGGTCATCTGCCCGAATCAGACCGTAGTTGGTCAGGGTGAACTCGCCATTATACACATCCCCTGCCTTCATTTTGGGCAGGGTAATAGAGGTGGGCTCTGCCACCACCACGGCGGCGGGCACGTCCGTTTCATAGGTGGCGGTGAGGATAATCTCGTAGCGGTCCTCAATGGTGATCTCATTGACCTCCCACTCCACCGTGACCAGGTCGTAGTCCAGGAAGACCTCCTCATTGAGCGTGATGCCAGGCTTGACCCAGATCCTGCCTATGTGCTCCTGGTGGTTGTCCGCTGTCACCCGGTACTTGTACCTGCCGGCAGGGAGATCCACAAAATAGGCCTCTCCCGCACTGTCCGTGTATCGGGTATCTTCTACAGTGGTGACCTCCTCGTTTTGCACATAGACCCTTGCGCCAGCAAGACCCTGGATCGGTTGATTGTTCTCATCAAGCGTGCCCGTGTAGATATCGGTCACCTTGAAAAGGGCGTTTCCAAGGCCTGAGAGGGTCACTGAGACATAGAGGTTGATGTCGGTCCGGGGGTAACTGGCACTGCTCACCCTAAGCTTGAACTCATGCATGCCCTCGGAGACCTGGGCCGTTGTCGGGCTGAAGGCGATGCTCACCTCTTGCCTCTCCCCCACGGCCATGGTGCCAAGGCTGGAAGGGGTGTTGAGGTAGACCCAGTCAGGGGCTGGAGTGCCATCGGGCAGCACCAGGGAGAGGGAGACATCATTCATGTCCGCAAGACCCCTGTTTTCCAAAATCAGGGTCTCGGTCACCGTCTCATCCAGGGCCAGGCCCGTCTCCAGGTGATCCGGCGTGAAATAGAGCACGGGCCGGGCCTGCGAGAAATGGGTGTTCACCCGGACGGATCCCCAGGCATCCGGCGCGCTCTCATCGCTTCTCACCTTGAGGAGCAAAGAGCCCGTCTCCGCTGCCCTGTTATCGGCCCATATGTTGAAAGAGAGGATCGCACTGCCCCCGGAACCCAGGTAGGCCACAGGAGCGCCCAAGCTGAGATGAACCCCTTCGGGGAATACACCACCGGGCTGGTCCGCCTCCTCATATACAAGCTCCAGGTTGTTCACCCCGGTCCCCTCAGCAGTGCTCACCTGGATGTCTATAGTCCGCTCATAGTTCGTGGGGATGCTCAGGTTGATGGATGAGGGATTGATGCTCACCCGGTTGATCACAAACTGCCCCTGAACCGGCCTATCCAGGACATCAGGATGCATGGCCCGCACCCGGTAGATGCCCGATTCCCCTGCCAGGGGCGTGAAGGTATAATAGAAGTCCCCATTTCCGTCCGTAAAGACCCGGTAGGTCCTATCAAAACCCTTGACCGTAATCACCAGATCAAGGGGCACCTGGGGCATGGGAAGGCCTGTTGCCCGCTCCACGCCCCGGCCCGTAATCAGGATATCCTCATCCCCCTTTGAACTCTGGGGCGTGATGGTCAGGATCTCTCCATAGTAGGAGGTATCCACCAGGGTGACCTGATGGGTGGGGCTCAGGCCGTCCATAGTGACCTGCCCTGCGCCGCCCAGGTGGAAGTGGATCCTGGAGACGACAAGCCGGACCACCACATCATCGGGCGCATTGGCAGGTACGGGGATATGCACCGCATCTGAGGTGAAGATGCCGCCCGCAGGGATACGGGCCACGGTGTCGCCATTGGAAAGCGTTACAATATCCTGTCCCAGGGCCTGCTTGAAGGGGAGGGTGGAGAGCACGTTGTCGTCTTGATCCACAAGGTAAAAGGTGACCTCATCTGAAGCGGCGTTTCCGGAATTCTTTGCCGTGAGGATCTCTATCTCTTCTTCACCCGTATTCTCCAGGGTAAACCAGATCTTTCCTGTCCCGCCCCTGGTGAATTCCTCGTTCAGGATCTGGAGCACGAGCATGCCATCTGAGACCAGGATCCGGCCGCTCCGGATAATCTCCACCTTCTCTCCCTCGTTGGGGGTGACCTGGATGGTGGTGGCGAGGGCTGCCACATCGGGAAGATCGTCGTATCCGCCAACGACGACGGGTATGACCGTCGGGGCCGAAGGCTCAAGGCTAAAGGCCTCGGACATGTGGTCTCGTGCTTCCACATCCACCCTCAGCCGTATTTGATCCACTTGCGCGGCCCCGAGATTTTCAACCTGGTACTCCAGGCGATTCATGATGCCGCGCTTTAGGCTCGCTCCCTCGGTGAGGGTTGCCATCAGGAGCGGCAGGGTGATGCTGCGACCCACGCTCTCCACGCCGTTGCTATCAACGGCAACGACCGTGTAGCGCCGCTCATCCCCTGCGTAGCCCGTATCCGTGTAGGAGAGTGCCGTAAGCAGGACATCGTTCAACTTCACGAGCGACTCAGCCGCTCCCACGTAGATGTCATAGCCCGCAATGCCGCCTCCCGGATGGGTCCATGAGACGACAGGCGGGGCTGTGTCTTTTTGCACCACGCTCAGGCTGGACACGGGCAGCAGGTCGAAATTGAGATAAAAGGAGTTGGATGGGGCAGATTCGTTCCCTGCCCCGTCCACGGCCGTCACCACGTAGGCGTGATCCGTGGGCGAGGGATTGGGATCGATGACCATGCTCTGGGTAATGCCCGTTGCAAAGGGGGTAAGCCCTTCCACAGAGGTGATCTGCGGGAGATCGGACCTATAGATGGAATAGGTGATGGGCTCGGTGTGCGGAGGTGCGTCCCACGCGGCCATGATTCCATGGGGCACCAGCTCCAGGAAGAGATTTAGGGGCGCGCCTGGCCCCGTGGCATCAGAGTCCACATCCACGGGCCCGCTCATGCCGCTCACCGACTCCTGATTGTTGTCCCGGCGGATGCTGGCGATGGCATAGGTGTATTTTCCTTCAAGAGCCGGGACGTCCGTGTATTGCAGGACTGTTCCGAGGCTCTGATATTCGGTGAGCTCTGTCTCGCCGGGGGCCTGGCGATAGAGCTTGTAACCTGCCGCGCCTTGCACCTCGTTCCAGCTCAGCCTGATCCGCCCACCGGACAAGGATTCCCCTGTTAGGCCCCCTGGTGTTTCCAGGGGCGGCAATTCACCCTGGTAGACCTGGAAGAGATTGGGGCAGAGGATGAGGCCGCTCACATTGTCCAGGTCATCCGTTCCCCGGTAGATAAAGCCGAGGGTCTCCGCCTCCCTCAGTCCCGCATCTGCCGGCAGGGTGAAACTTCCATGCCATGCCTGGGCCTCCCCTGCCCGGGGCGTGACTTGGGTTAGAGCCGTAATGGGAATAGGGGTACGCCCTTGTCCAGAGAGCAGGTAGGACAGTTCAGGTGCTTCTCCTGGTTTCATCTGCTCGGTCAGGCCGATAGTGACATCAACGGTCACGGGGCCGGCCTGATCGTTCTGGATGGGCTCAGGGGGATCAATGGCAATCCTGCTTACGGCCGGTCCATCCGTGTCGATCTGGATGGCGCCGCCAGCATCTATCTCCGTGCCCCGGTTGCCCACCAGGTCTCTACCCGAGAATACGGCGTAGGCGGCCCCGGTGGGGGTTGATTCAGATATGACAAAGAAGCCTGCGTACTCCAGATCTGAGACTTTGGTGAGTTCAATTGAGAAGGGCACCCCGCCCTCGGGCGTGATGCTGAAAAATGGTGTGGATTGCAAGGGCTCGCTCAGGGTGAGAAGCACGTCCACGGTCCCTGGGGCCATCCTGCCGCTCTGCGGATCATAGTTCCCTTGAGGGGTGTACCTCACGGAGCGGAGTCTGGGGGCCGTACGATCCGATTCGGCCGATACCTCTTGAGAGAGCGCGCTCTCGTTCTCCACCGTGCTCAGGGTGGTGATCCTATAATGATAGGTGCCATCCTGGGCAGGCAGGTCGTCAAAGATGGTGTTGGTGATGAGCTCCGTGTTGACTCTTGTGGCCTCCAAAATGGAGGTGAAACCGCTCTCTGCCCGGTACAGGTTATACCCTTTGACCGCGGTGTCTGCGGGCGCACGCCAGGTCAACCTTATGAGACCCCCTTGTAGTGCTTCGGCCCTAAGGTTCTCGGGGCTCGGCGGAATGGTCGCATCCAGGGTGACAACCACCTCGGTGCTGAGGGGACTGAGGCCTGCCCGGTTCCGGGCGGCCGCCTGGATGTGGTTGGCACCTTCTGTCAGCGTCAGGGAGACACTGAAATTCCCCAGCGGATCCACGGCCACAGGGTCCCCGGCCTGCACGGAATTGTCGTAGAGGATGATCTCCGTATACTTCTCCGCGTGACCTGAGATGGTGATTGTGGCCGTGTTCGTTGCAATCCCGGTTTGTGGCTGGGTGATGGTTGGTGCAGCGGGGGCGGCCAGGGCTACCACCAGGCTGTATTCCAGTGTAGTGCTGTTCCCCAAGGTATCAAAGACCACAAGGGTGAGGGTATGGCTGCCATCGTCTACGGAGACGACTTTCCAGTAGGCGTCATAATGGGGCGTGCCGTTGTAGTCCGTGCGAAGGAGCACGCCATCAAAGGAAAACTCCACCCGACTGACCCCGGCAGGATCCGAGGCATTGAGGGTGAAAGTAGCCGGTTTTTCAATCCTGTGTCCCTGGGTGAGAGCTACTCCATCTACCTGAACATTGGCCATTTCAGGGCCTTCGGTGTCGGGCACCGGAGTTCCCTGTACGGTGCTGACCGTCGAGCCCTGCCCGCCGGAGAGATTGACCGCGGTGACGGCAAAGTAATAGGTCACACTATTCGTGAGCCCCGCCACCTTTGCAGAGGTTGCCCCGGTTGTGATGTTCGGGGTCATCCCCTCAACCGTATTATAATCAGTCTCGCTCACGTAGACTTGGTAGTGCTTTAGATGGGCGGCGGGGGCCACCCCATCCCAGGAGAGATCCACATAACCGTCCCGGGGCGTCACCGTGAGATTTGCAGGATTCAGGAGCCAGGTATATCCGGTCACGGAAACGCCCGTGCTCTCGTTGTTGTCCGCGTCGTAGGCCGTGATCCGGAAAGGATAAGCAGAGGCCGGGGCGAGCCCCGTTTGTTCGTGGCTGTTCTGGCTCGAAGGCAGCGAGGCCCCTTCGGTTGCCTCGTTGAAATAAACCTTGTAGCCGGAGAGGTCGCCACTCCTATTGGCAGAAGGCGTCCAGGTGAAGAGCAGGCCGGTTTCATAAGAGACCACTCCGAGGTTGGTGGGGTCTTCAGGCGGCACCGCGTCTGTGGGAACGCCAGTTACGGGGTTGGCTGAGGATTGGGCATTGCCTGCCACGTCTACCGCCACCACCGCAAACCAGTAGGGGGTTTTCCTGCTGAGACCCTCCGCGGTGTACGTGAAGGTTCCGGCAGGCACCTTGGCCTTGGGCGTGAGCAGGGAAAGACCGCTGAAGGGGGAGATCTCCCAGTAGATCCGGTAGGAAGCCACATCCCCGTGGAATGACTCGTCATAATCGGTCCAATCCAGGGCGACCGTGGTGCCAATGCCCTCAACGTTCAGTGTAAGCGTATCAACCGGCAGCGGAGCGATGTCATCAAAGACGATCTCCACGCTCACGGTCTCGCTCTCATTGCCTGCCCGGTCTTTGGCCGAAAACAGGAACTGATTGGTGCCGGCAGTGAGGGAAACCGTATGCTGCCAGGTAGTCTCGGCTGTGTGCCCCACGACCTCCTCCCCTGCCACCAGGATGGCTGTATAGGACTCCTTGGTGCCGCTCACGGCCTGGCTGGGATTGTGAGTGGGGCTTGTTACCGGGTTGACCACTGGCGCTGGGGGCGGCTCGCTGTCCACGGTGAAGGAAAAAGTATGGACCTGTGAGTTGCCAGCCATATCGATGGCAGTAAATGAAACCCGATAGGTGTCA
This sequence comes from Deltaproteobacteria bacterium, assembly GCA_019308985.1. Next base: position 9,231 of record JAFDHB010000049.1, read on the forward strand.
TTGAGAAAGGAGGATACATCGGGAGTGAAGGTGAACTGGTCGTCGGATTCAGAGATGGTGCCTGAAACAGGTTGGCCGCCACTATCTGTGACAGTGATAGTCCCGCTCACGGCAGCATCGTCTACTCCGCTGTTTATCGCGTCTTGATCGTCCGAAAGGGAAAAAATGATTTGATTGACCTGTTGAAGCATCGCCCCGTCATCGGGATCCGTATCCAGCAATTGCGGAGGAGAGCTGTCCGGCTCAGGCCGCCACGTGGTAAAATGCCAGACCGGCCCTGCCGAAGTAAGACCACTGGCGTCGCGGGCAACGACCTGCCAGTAGTAGGTCGTTTCCTCCGAGAGACCGGAGACCGTGGCGCTCGTGCCGGTCAGGCCTGCGGAGGTGATCGAAAGGTTCTCAGCCGAGGCGCCGAAGTAAACATCATAGGTCACGGTGTCCCAGGGGTCAGGGTCTGCGCCGCCTTCTCCTACGGGCCATCCCAGGGTCACCTGGGACCCTCCTTCAGTCGTCTCGAGGGGCACATGCGTCGCACCATCAGCAGGACTCGGGTGATCAGGGGGGTACGGGGCACTGTTCTGCGGGTGGAACAAAAGGTTCAGATATCCCACGCCTCCCTCCCCTTTTACCTGCACAGGGCTGGTCCTCCCGTCGCTCGTGCCGTCGCCAAGCCTCCCCTCATCATTCAACCCCCAGGCCCAGACCGTGCCGTCCGATTTCAGGGCCAAGCTGTGTTCCCAGCCTGCAGCGATGGCGATCACGTCGGTCAGCCCCAAGATCTGCACCGGAGTAATCCTTTCGGTGGTCGTCCCATCCCCGAGCTGGCCGGACCAGTTGTCTCCCCAGGTCCAGAGGGTGCCGTCCGTTTTCACCGCCAAGCTGTGGTACCCTCCAGCGGCGACGGCGATCACGTCGGTCAACCCCGAGACCTGGACCGGAGTTCTCCTTTCGGTAGTTGTCCCATCTCCCAGTTGGCCTGAATAGTTATCTCCCCAGGCCCAAACCGTCCCGTCCGTCTTCAAGGCAAGGCTGAACTCGCCCCCCCGGCAATGGCGATCACGTCGATCAGCCCCGAGACCTGGACCGGAGTTCTCCTTTCGGTAGTTGTCCCATCTCCCAGTTGGCCTGAGTAGTTATCTCCCCAGGCCCAAACCGTGCCACTACCATGGCGGGCCAGAGTATGGTAACCCCCGGCGGAAACCGAGGGGGTCGTGAGGGCATTGTCGTTATCGATCACCCGCACGACGGCCGTCCCCGAGGTCCAGCCGGGCACGGCAGCGGAAATGGTAACGAGGGGAGATCCATCAACCCTCAGGTCATCCGGGATGATGAGATCGAAGCCGGCCCTGTCCATTCCTGCGGAGACGGTAACGGTTTCCGGCACGGTGATCTTTGCGGGATCGCTGGATCTCAAGGACACGCTGACATCGGTATGGACCGAGGCGCTGACCCGCACCCTGGCCCCACCGGAGATCAGGCCATACCCTTCCGGGACGCTGGCCGGAGCCTCCATGGTGAGGGTGGCGGTTTCGTTGTCCAGGACCTGGATGGTCGCCATGGCGGGCCCATACCCGGTTGCCGTAGCGATGACGCTCACCGTCTGCACCCCGTCAAGGGCAGGATCATCCTGGACGAAGACGTCAAAGGTGGCAAAGGTCTGCCCGGACAGGATCGTCACGCTTTCAGGGAGGATCACATCAAAGGCGTAGTTGGCGGAGTTCCATGAAAGGCCGATCAGCACGTCCGTCACGGCCGATTCCTCGATCGCGACTATGCCTGCGCCGGGGAGCAGGCCGTCCCCTTCAGTAACAGTTGCGGGGAGGGACAGGGTCAGCATACCTTGCGCAAAGGCCCCGGACACCCCGGCCAAAAGGAACATCCCCAGCAACCAGCCCATCACCCATACACGGAAGCCACATCTGCTCATTTTGTGCAATCTCCTCTAGTGGGTTGCTGAAAAACCCGCATCGGCGGTGTCATATTCATTCCTCGGAATTTGGAGTGCCTAGCTTCCGAACATTCTTCAACAGGCTGCCTGGGCGTTGATCTCAGAAATTCTTTTCTCGAAGTCAGGTCACCCACACCTAAATCCACCGTGCTCCAATACTCCTATGCTTCGGTCGTCCCGAGGCTTGACCACTACATTGGACGAGCCCGAATAGTCATGTACTCTACTGGATCTCCATGTCCACAGCGGTAACCTCTCCGGCCGCCACATGGATGACCGGGCTCCAGGTCTGCCCGCCCTCATAATCAACCCTGAACTTAAAGGGCCTGGCCGCAAGCTGCATCTCCAGGATGCCCGATGCGTCAGTATGGCCGTACCACCCGAGGTAGGATCCCCCTTCACTGAAGAGATAGACCCTGGCCCCCTCCACGTCAGAGCCAGAACGCTGCACGTGGACCCGCGCAAGCCCTTCATCGATGGTCACCCAGGCAGGCTGGGACTGGAACTCTTCGGACCAGAACTTCAGGCCCAGGTAGTCGGCCCGCACCTTGTAGGGCGCATCAGGCAGATGGAAGCTGACCTGTCCTGACGCATCCGTCACCCCCTTCAGGCCCAGATACGAACCGGAGGGCTTGAACAGGTAGACGGTTAACCCGGCCAGCGGTTCCGGACTCTGATATACCCCCTGCACCGTGATCACGATATCCTGGTGGGGGAGGGTGAGGGAGGCGGCAAGTTGGGCGGGCACTTCGATGACCTGGCTCCAGAAGGCATACCCCAGGTGATCCACGCGGAACTTGTATGACCCTCCCGAGAGGTTGAATCGGACCTGCCCGAACTGGTCGCTGTTTCCGGAGAGGCCCAGATAGGCCCCGCTCGCACTGAACACATAGACCTTCACTCCCGAAAGGGGCCCCTGACCCGTATCCAGGCTGAAGACGAACTCGCCCCCTCCCGTATCGATATTTACCTCATTGACCATGTCGGGTAGGATGGTTGAAGTGACCCAGTACCGGCTTCCCAGGAGGTCGGCCCGGAATCGGTAGGTCCCGGCCGGGAGCCTGAAGGATGTGGTTCCATCAGGCCCGGTCCTTTCCGTCAGGCCGAGGTAGGCCCCCGACTCGGAGAGAAGGTAGACCTTCACCCCCTCCAGCGGCGTGGCCGTCGTCTGGAAAAGGCCGGCCACCCTCACCTCCACCGGGTGGTGCCGCAGCGTCATGACGAGGGCCGTATCCGCGTCCACCTGGGTTTCCGGGCTCCAGAACCTGTATCCCATGTAATCTGCGCGCACCTTGTAGGCGGCCTGGGGCACCGGGAAGGTGACCCGGCCCGCCTCGTCTGTGACCTGAGAGACGCCAAGGTAGACATCCGACTCACTGAACAGATAGAGTTTGACGCCGGCCATAGGGGCGTCCGGCCCTTTCTGGAGCGCTACCTGGAAGAGCCCGCCCCCTGCATCAAGGGGGATGTGGTTCACGCCGCCTGCTTCAATGGCGCTTACATCGCTCCAGTACCGGTTACCGAGGATGTCCGCCCGGAATTTGAATGCCCGTCCCACCGGAAGATCGAAGACGACCTGACCGAGGTCATCGGTGATCCGGTAGAGCCCAAGATAGCTCCCCGTGTCGGAAAAGAGGTAGACCCTCACCCCTTGGGCAGGTCCGGAAGCCATGCTGACCGCCACCTCCGCTCGCTCGTGCTCGATAAACATCTCTGCCTCGGACATATCAGGGGGGCTCATCACCTCGCTCCAGAACTGCTGGCCCATGTGATCCACCCTGAATCGGTAGGCCCCCTCCGCAAGATCGAAGGTGACCTCTCCTTCGGTGTTGGTAGCGCCGAAGAGTCCCACATACCTCCCTTGCTCGGTGAAGGCGTAGCATTTTACACCGGAGAGGGGTGAGGAGAGGTCTTTCAGGACCCTGAGTGTGAAGGCCCCTCCGCCCACGGAGAGGTTGATGTGGTTGACTTCATGGGACGTGAGGACCTGTTCGGGGCTCCAATAGCGGCTTCCCAGGTAGTCCACCCGGAAGGTGTAGGCGTCCTCTGGCAGCCTGAACATAACCTTGCCGTCCGCGTCGGTTGCCTCGACCAGGCCGAGATAGGCTCCCGTGTCCGTAAAGGCATAGACATTTACGCCAGGCTTAGGGAACCCGCCGCCTGTCACGGTGATCTCCACGTCCGCCATAGGGATAGTCACTTGGACGTCCTGCCAGGTGAAGACGTCCGACCAGTATCGCCGACCCAGGTAATCGGCCCGCACCCTGTAGGGCTGCTTTGGGAGATCAAAGAGGGCTCGTCCGGCCTGGTCAGTCACCCGGTATTGACCCAGATAGGAGCCGGCAGGAGTAAAGAGATAGACCCTGACCCCTTCGAGGGGTTGAAAGATGTCCTGGAAGGAGCCAGCCACCGTGACCTCTCCCTCCCAGTGGGGGATGTCCAGATCCACGACCGTATCTACCGAGACCACGGTATCGGGGCTCCAGAATTTGTATCCCATATAATCCGCGCGCACCTTATAGGTCCCTCCGGATACGTCGAAGACCGCCACGCCTGATGCATCCGTCACCCTACGTTGTCCCAGGTAGGAGCCGGACGTGTTGAAGAGATATACCTTGATACCGGGCATGGGAGCGCCCGGCCCCTTTTGCAGCCTCACCTCAAAAAGACCGCCCTGTGTATCCAGGGACAGGTGGTTGACGCCGCCTGCCGCAATGGTGCTCACATCGCTCCAGTAGCGGTTGCCGAGGATGTCCGCCCGGAACTTGAAGGCCCGTCCCGCCGGAAGATCGAAGACGACCCGGCCGAGTCCATCCGTGATCCCATAGAGCCCAAGATAGCTCCCCGTGTCGGAAAAGAGGTAGACCCTCACCCCTTGGGCAGGTCCCGCACCAGTGCTAACCGAGATCACGGCCGTCTCCTCCGGGATGATCAGGTCAGTGGAGGCAGCTTCAGGAATGGAGACCACGTCACTCCAGAAACGACCGCCAAGGTAGTCAACCCGAAACTTGTAGTCGCCCGGGTCAAAGGGATCCGTCCCGAAACGGCCCACGCCCGCGGCATCCGTCACTGCATATCTCCCCGTGTACCTCCCTGCGCTGGTGAAGGCATAGGCCTTGAGGCCCGTAAGGGGTCGCCCCTTGTCAGTATTGACCGAGATCATCACCTCCCGTTGAATAACGTATGTGAAGGCAGCCGGGTCACTCACATTTCCCGCCGCATCCACGGCGACCGCCTTCAGGGTCATGTCCTCGCTCACCTCGATGGGGGAGACATAAGGGATGGACTGGAGGGTCGGCTCGCTCCCGTCCACGGTATAGTAGATGTCGGCCGACTCATTGGTCGCAAGGGTGACATCCTGCACCGAGTCGTAGGTGCCCCCAGGCGGAGAGGCATCCAGAATCGGGGGGGCCGTGTCCACCGTGACGCCAGCGGGCTTGTAGCTCGTCCGACCTTGCGTCCCGTCATGGATCACGGCGTACAAATAGTAGGTGCCGTCAGGAACGCCGGTGAGGTCCCAGAGATAGGCGTCGGCAGCTCCGTCTTCGTCTTCCTTCAGGCCCTCAACGATCCGGATTCCGTCCTCCCCGGAAAGATCCGTGTCATAGTAGAGCGCGATATCTGCGTTACTGTCGGGGTCGCTGTCTTCCCAACTGAGCCTCACAGGGGCCCCGTTTGTCAAAAAGGCTTGGGCCGGATCGAGCCAGGTGATCGCAGGGGGATCATCCACGCCGTTATCCTTGACGAAGAAGTCCGAGACTTCGCTCCAGGCCCCCGGCGTGCCGTGCTCGTCCACGGCCCGGGCCCGCCAGTAATACCGCGAGCCGTCTCCAAGGGCGAAAGGCACGCTCCAGTGGCGCACCACGGACTGCCCCTGGACCGCAAGCTCCGTCAGAGAGGCGTCCCTGTAAGCTTCGAACTCGTAGATCAGAGAGTCGTTATCAGGATCACGGGTGGGATTGAGCTCCAGAAGGGGGGTCTGGCTGTCGACCCAGGCGCCTCCCCCCGGGTTCCGGACGCTCGGGGCGGCTGGAGGATCATTGGCCGTGTTCACAAAAAAGACGCCTTGTGCCCAGGGGCCCGCAGCCCTACCGTCCTCTGCCCTGACTCGCCAAAAGATCTGGGTATTATCCTCCAGGCCGGCGGCACGCCACGACGTGGTATTGAATCCTTCCCCGATGATGCCCGAACTCATCTTGGCAGGGCTGTCGAGGGTGCGGACCCTGTCCGCTTCAAAGAGGTAGACGAGGGAGTCTCCGTCCGGGTCTGTCCCGTTCTCGACCACCAGGTCAGGATCCTGGACAGTAACCTCGGAGCCTAGCGCCGGTGTCAAGATGCCGGGCTTTCCCGGAGCGGCGTTGCTCATGTTCACCAGGAAGGAAGCCGGCGGTGTCTCTGAGCCCATCCCATGCTCGTCCAGGACGGCCGCCCGCCAGTAATACCAGGTGTTGTCCTCTAAGGGGGAATCCACCACCCAGCGGGTGCTCCCGCTGGGGTCGGAAGTAAGAGGGGGACTCGAAGCAAGGAGCTGCGACATGGCGCTGTCAGGATAGACCTCGAAGGTATAGGTGACTGCGTCCCCATCAGGGTCCACGCTGTTGGTGATCTCCAGGAGAGGGTTCCCTGAATCCACCTCGGTCCCTTCGGGAGGGGCGCTCAGGCCGGGCGGCCCTGGGGGGTCGTTCCGGGTATTCACGAAGAAACGGCCATAGACCCATGGGGTGTAGCTGAATCCGTCGGATGCCCGCACTCGCCATTCATACCAGGTGTTTTCCTGGATTCCATCCGGAGGGCCCCAGGACGTATTCAGTGTCCCTTCGGGGAGATCATAGGCACCGGCCACGAGGATGGTCATCCAGCGGTCCGAGTACAGTTCGAAGTCGTAGGTGACGGGATCGCCGTCCGGGTCGGTGCTGTTTTCCACGACCAGCCCCGCCACAGGATGAGATATCTCGGCGGCGTCCAAAGGCCAGTGGATCACGGGAGGAGTGGGAGCACGATTGGCCAGATTCGGGTCCGTGCCCCGGAGGAACTCTTGGAGATCGGACATGCCGTCCCCGTCGGAATCAGCGGTCCCGTCATGATCCAGGACGTTGAAATTGGCCATCTCCCAGGCGTCCTTCATGCCGTCGCCGTCCGTGTCGTCAACCGGATTGACGGTGATCAGGACGGGCTGAGCCCCCTCCAGCAGGCCGTCGGAGGCGGTGAAGGTGATCGGATACCTGCCTGCCTGGCCCTCTGCCGGTATCCAGTCAAACGTACCCGTGCCGTCTCCGTGGTCTGCAAAGGAGGCCAGGGCCGGAATGGGGGCCGCAGAGAGGGATGGTATGGTACCGTCGGCATCCGTGGCTTCCACGACAAAGGAGATCTGTTCCCCTTCAACAGCCCTCCTGTCCGGGATGAACTGGAGCACGGGCGCGTTGCTTGCCCCGGCTGCCTCGGCAAACGTGACCGAATAGGAGCCGGTGGTGTCGGCGTCAAAAAGGTTGAAGAAGTATTCCCACTCATGGTTTTCATTTCTGCTCTTGGATAGCCAGGCGTTTTCAGGCTTTACGCGCTTCCCGTCCGATCGCACCACGCCATCGAGATCCTTCTGGCCGTCGTACGGGTCAGAGATCTTTACGTAGATGAATCCCGCGCTGAGCGGCACGGAGAGAGTAAAACCGGGCCCCTGGCCGTTCAGGCTCGAAGACGCAGAGACATCCAAGACCTCTGCATCCTGGGTGCCCGGATCGGACTCATAGACCCTGTAAATACCGCTGTCCTTTGCCAGGAAATCCCGGACGCCATCCCGGCCGGCCACATCCACCAGCACGTCCTGAACCAGCAAATGGGTATTGGCAGTCTGTAGAAGCGAGGTGAGTTCGCCCCCCAGTTGGTCGGAGTGGGAATAGTCCGCTGTAAATTCCACAAACTTGCCGGAGAGGCTACAGGTCATTATCCAGCGGGCCACGCCGGAGGCCGAAGGTGCTATGTCCCCGAAATTGACGAGCAGGCTGTTTGTTGCAGGCTGACCGTTGACCTCAGAGCGTTCAATAAGGAAACCGATAAGAAGACCTTGCTCATTGTCCACGATCTTTGGCTGGGCGGAGTTTATTTTCAGGTCCCTTGCTACGCCCGTGCCGTAGTTTCTGACCCGAACCCCCAGGGAGAAAGGAACAGGAGGTTCTATTTCCGGTGTGAAGGCATCATCGCCATAGACATCGCTGGGGAAAAAGTAGTCCAGGGTGAGCTCCGGCATGGGCTTCACAAAGACGTAATCCGGTGTAACGTGGGTAATGTGCTCCTCGCCGCCTATGGAATACTTAAGCGCCGCCCCGACGTAGTAAAGGGTCCCCTGCTCCAGGCCATTGGAGGCGCCCGGTGCCGGGATGATGAGCCAGCGGATATCCGCCGTGGAGGAAGGGGCCACTGTTCCGGAGCCGTTCACATCCTCGATGCCTTCCATGGAGTCCACGCTGATGTAAAAGAGGGCATCCGGGTTATTCGGGTCTGAGGCGGCCAGGATCGTGTTTCCATCCTCGTCTTTGAAGGATACGTCCACGTCCACGTTCTCCAGCGTAAGGTGCCTGAGGCCGTTGGTAATGCGCATATGGGCATCAAACGCCTGTCGTTCCAAGGCGAGCTCCTGCCTGATCTCAATCTTTACCTCTGCGCACAGGGTTTGATCGGCCGCCTGAGAAAGGCTCGGGAACAGGAGCAGCAGGCCAAGAGTCAGCACCAAGGAACATCGCAACGACCAAAGTGCGGCATCACTCAAGATATTACCCTTTCCCATACTCTATCCTCCGGTTATGGGGACTCAGGTTTACTTTCACCCCGGGGTGTCGATGCGGAATTGCCCTGGACTCTTACCCCTCCTAACTCCCCCTGCCCGCTGGAGAAAGGGGTCTCAGAGCATGGGCTTGTTATGAGTTCATTCGGGCCCTAAGGCCCTCTCCTTGGAGCCGAAACCGCTCAAAATCCCGCATGAGGGTGGTCCTTGACCCGCCGATTATTCTTGTGGCCACATAGCGAGAATGGTCCTTCATAAAGACACGGTTTTGGGGGTCGGCAAGTTTCCAGGCGCCTTCTTCATAAAACTCGGCCCAGTTGTGAAAACCATGTGGCTTCAAGATGGTATTTCGGCGGACAATATACCCGGCGACTCCCCGGGCGGGGATCTTGTTGGCGCGACAGAGTGCAGTAAAAAGATACATGAATTCGGTGCAATCGCCCTTCTTGCTTTTAAGGGCGAACAGTGCGCCGCGAGGGTTTCTTACATATCCTGTGTACCCTATGTGGTCCGCTACCCATTGAAAGATGTTTTCTACGGTCCTGATTGGGTCCGGGGCCTTGAGTCTTGATGCCAGGCGGGCAATGGCAGGATCTTCCGATTCACAATACTTTTCCGGTCGAAGGTAGGAGTTGGGGTCTTCAAGGGGGACCCGGATGGGTGCATCGGATAGTAGAAGGTTTGCCTTGACGGTGATGATCCTCATTGAGAACGGGGGGAGTTCATGGAGGGTGAAATGCAAGATCTGGTTGCCCAGATGCCCCGAGATCAGCTTGTAGGGGTGGGAAGCCTCTAGGTTTATGCACTGCTGTGCAGAGGTACGCCTCACCGGAGCATAGGTCCAGAATTCTGCCTGCCTTACTAAATGAGCGGTCCTGTTCTGAAGGGTGAAGCTGTATTCAATGTGCCTGGGGATGGCGTAATGGCTCTCAGGGGGGCGAAGCCTGGGGTACCCCTTGATAATAATCCAGGCCCCCACAATGCATATGAATAGAGTAATGAGATAGGGAACGACCTTTTTCACTGGCAGCCCGTACGCTTCTTAATGGTCCGGCTGGAACCTCGTTCCGGATGCCTAATCATGGCCTGCTGTTCCAGATACTTCTCGTAGGCATCGATTCCGCCTCTGAGAAAGAAGACGGTCTTGAAACCTGCCCTCTGAACAGCGCTCTCGATCCTCTGGTAGTGCTCACCCTTTTTGTTCAAGAGAAGAATGCACGGAAATTGTTTTCTTCCCTGCTCCGCCATGGCTTTCCTGAAGTCCGCAATAAACTTGTCTTCACTATGGAAAGGGATGGAGATAGATCGAGGGAACAACGTTCCGGCCTTGGAAATTCCGGAAGGAGAGACATCAATCATCAGCAAGTTGTCGTAATCCTTTTGTCTGAACAAGATTCTGGGAGGCATTCTATTCAGGTCTTCTTGTGCGAAGGGGTCCCCGTGGAGAGGACCCTTCATTTGTTTCCAATAGTATAGGCCACCGTCCAACAGCCAAACCTTGAAACCCGATTTCCGCAGATGCGCGCACTCCTGTTCCAGTTGACTCCAGCTATACCCTTCATTGACCAGCACAAGGTGCTTGGACTTGAGATAGGTTTTCGTTTTGAGGGCAAAAAGGGGAATGTTTATGGAGCCTGGGATCCGATACTTTTCGAAATCCTCTCTCCTTCGGACGTCAACAAGGATGGCGTTCTTTTCTTCTCTCAGTTTTTGGAGATAGTATGCCAGTGAAAGAACAAGGGCGGGATCACGCTTCTTTGATCGCAGAGTTGAGGCTTGTGCGGAAATTTGCGGTCCATCAAGATCTTGAGCCGCTGATGCAACAGATGAGGCCCACCTTATGATAATGCTTGGCCGCGCTGAGCCATCGGGGCGAGAAGAACGGATACCAAGGGCGAGAAAAATCGCAAGGGTAGTGAAAAGAAAAAGGGACTTCCTCTGCATGGCACCTCCGTTGGACTTCTCTCGCCAAAGCCGATTTCTCACCGCCCGCAGATAGCTACGTTCAATCGCTTGTACCCGCAGAAGGTGCCAAAAGGTTCCCTACATCATCGACCTCAGCCCTACTCAAATTGCGTGTCGGGAACAATCTCTACCAGGAGGGGAGAGGGCCGCAAAATCCACCTCCCAAAAAGCAGGATGAAAGAATTTCTTAGCAAAGTTCTTGCCAAACACAGCCTTTTTCCAGAAACAATTGCAATCAAAAAATGGGAGGGTGAGGGGTATGCAAAGGTGCCTGTTTTTCAAAGACTTTTGGCATTCTGTGCATCCAAAAAAACGAATCGCTGTTTCCGAAGCGGATAAGAGGGATAGTTCAGCAAGGGAAGAGAACTCCGCAAATGCACAAGAAATTGTGCATGGATGCACAATTTCTTGTGCATTTGGCCGAGAAAGGTCCCTGGGCATTCCTATGGTTTCCAGTTCTTCAATGATTTGGGGCCTCAGCAATCCGATTTCCACGCTGCCAGGATTTTGTGGGTTCCCGTCGTACCTCGAAACCGGTTGATCCGCTCCTATCTCCAGCCACAACTGGCGCCTCGGAAAAGAAAAGGGAAACGGAAGAGGGGACGTAGGTTCCCCTTTTTCGTCCGGGTAAGGTCGATAGCTCTGTCATTGCCCACCCACCTCCTTTACCTGGTCGGGTTACGGAAAGGATATCGGGCTTCGGCAGTCGAGGGTGCCTCGCCCTCCCTTCCAGGCCTACCTGAGGTTCGCACCGAGCTTGAGTGGCAATTTTGGCTACGGCTTCCTTCAGATCCCTCATTGGCTCCCATGTGACCGATTTGTCCCTCATCGGGCAGCCCGCGGAAGTTTCTTCGGGCACCCTTGCCTTCGCCTACACGTTACCTCCTTTCAGGTCCGTGACTGGACTCCCACCAGTTAGTTATCGACCATGCCGGTCGCACCTACGGTCGCCCTACGGGCTCCCTCCGTATCACCTGCTCCCGGGAG
>JAFDHB010000235.1 GCA_019308985.1 Deltaproteobacteria bacterium
CCCTGCATCAGCCTGGGAAGGCATGACATTATCCTCCATGCCATGATCCCGGGCTCAAAGGCCGAGCCGTCCTTGGAATCAGGGATGACCTGGCGGAAAATCCGTCCCACGAACCTGTTTGGAAAGGGGAAATCATAGTTTGCGCACACACCATGACGCCTGGCCAGTTCCATGGAGATCCACCGGGCCATGCCCTGGCTTTGGACCACTATGATTTCCCTGTCAAAAGGGGACTTTAGAGGGGTCCTGAGGGTATCTGCCAGGGCCTCTGCCAGTATCTCCAACCTGTTGCTAGTATAGAGGTGAATGCCCGCCATCTTCACCATGCCCTGTTCTATGAAATTGCGAGGAACCTCGGAATGCCACGCATTCAGGTTCCATTATTATAGAGTAAGTGACCTGTTATCAAGACAGAAATAATCAAACCTTATTGTATTGATAATCTACTCCTGTCGATGTAGAAATAACCTCTGCCTTATTTCATGATCTGAGGGTTTTCGTAAATGTCTAACCGTTGGAAAGGCCCTGGAGGCTATCGCCATGTCCTGAATGTCAGCCTGCCGCTTGTGGTCAGCATGGGATCCCTTACGCTGATGCTATTCACGGACCGCCTCTTTTTGAGCCGCTATTCCATTGATACCATATCCGCTGCCCTGCCCGCAGGCATAGCCTCCTTCCTTTTCATATGCTTTTTCATGGGGATCGCCGGATATCTTAATGTCTTTGTGGCCCAGTACACGGGCGCGGGGACAAAGGAAAAGGTTGGTACTTCCCTGTGGCAGGGCGTCTACTTTTCCGCCGGGGCCTATGTTGTCCTGGCTTCACTCTTCTGGATCGCCGAACCCCTATTCTCCCTCGCCGGGCATTCTCCTGAGGTCCGACGCCTGGAGGTTACTTATTTTCGCGTATTGATGCTTGGTGCGGGCGCATCCGTCCTAGGACCTGCCCTGGCAAGCTTTTTCTCTGGCCGGGGACTCACCAGGGTGGTCATGATCACCAACCTTATGGGGGCGGCTATCAACATCCCTCTCGACTACTGCCTTATCAACGGGATCGGGCCGTTTCCTGAGCTGGGAATCCTGGGTGCAGGGATTGCCACTGTCAGCGCTCACACCTCCATCGCTCTCATCCTCGCCATCCTCATATTCAACAAGAAGAATGACAGGGAATTCGGTGTGATTTCCCACAGGGGCTTTGACAGGGATTTATTCTTGCGGTTGATGAGGTTCGGACTTCCAAACGGGATACAGTTCTTCATCGATCTTTTCGCCTTCACCGCCTTTGTTTTTCTTGTCGGGAGGATCGGGAAAGAGGCGCTTGCCGCCACCAACAGAGTTTTTTCCATCTCAACACTGGCTTTTCTTCCCATGATAGGCTTCGGCATGGGCGTGAGCATCCTCGTGGGGCAGGCACTCGGCCGGAACCGACCATGGGAGGCCGAAACCGCAACGCGCTCTACGGTTCACATAACATTCTGCTACATGCTTTCAGTGGCAGCGGTGTTTGTAATGGCCCCTGAATGGCTGCTGGACCTTTTCAGGACCCGGGTACACACTACAGACAATTACGAAGATATCATCGAAAGGGGGGTGATACTTCTCCGCTTCGTGGCCTTTTACAGCCTGTTTGACACCCTCTTCATCGTCTATTCTTCTGCCATAAAGGGCGCCGGGGATACCAGTTTCGTGATGTGGAGTTCCGGGATATTGTCCTTTGGGATAATGATCATTCCCGTTTACATCGCCGTAGTCCATTTGGGCGCAGGGCTCTACGTCACATGGTCCGCCATAACCGCCTACATATGCCTGGCAGGGCTCCTCTTCAGGTGGAGGTATTTCCAGGGAAAATGGAAGGAGATGCGTGTCATAGAACGCCATTCCCCAGTAATTGAATCATAACTTTTTCTCAACCTCCGTAGCCCTACTTCCATATTGCTTCTATATATGTTATGAAATGACGGGCCGGTGCCTGAAACTTGATCACCGGTCATGTATGGCCCATGGGGGATCTTTTCCCAACACTCGACCAAATTTCTCCTAAACTTCATGGACCATTGATTCCAAGATTAGGGCAGGCAACTCCTTACAAGGGCTGTCTGATACAGGGATGTTTTGAGACATTACTATGGAACCGATATCGCCAATGCCGGGTGATGGGCCCGGACTTGAGCCGGAGAAGAGCCGGGGCCCTTTCTCATCCCTTTTCAATGCCTCCATGTTTCAGTCCCTGCGGTTTCGTGACTTCAGGTGGTTATGGCTCAGTACCTTTGCCAGCTTCATGGCAGTAGGCATGCAGATGATCACAAGGGGGTGGCTCGTTCTCAGGCTTTCCAACGATTCTCCCTTTGCACTCTCCATAATCATGGTGTCATTTGCTCTCCCCATGACGGTCATGTCCCTCGTTGGCGGAGCCCTCGCTGACCGAATGTCCCGAAAACATATCATCATGGCTTGTCAAACAATAACTGCCCTGTTTACTGCCCTTCTGGCCACCTTGGATATGAGCGGATTGATCCGCTTCTGGCATCTGATTGCCATAGGCATGGTAAACGGGACGCTTGTGGCGATCAATATGCCCAGTCGCCAAGCGCTGATCTCCGACATCATACCGGCGGATAGACTCATGAATGCCATATCCCTGAACAACTCAGGATCGAACATAACCAGGACAATCGGGCCTGCCCTCGCCGGACTGCTCATTATCTACATCGATACCTGGGGAGTTTTTTATGTGATCAGTGTATTCTACGTGTTTTCCATGCTCTGTGCAGCCATGATACGAGACGTAGAAGGGCCTTCAAACCTTGAACGAAAGGGGATGACCCGGGAAATCCGGGAAGGGATAAGGTATCTCCTGGGGGAACCGAGGCTCCGCGGGCTTGTAATTACGCTGTTTATGCCCGTGTTTTTTGGATTCTCCTTCCTCACACTGTTGCCTGCCTGGGCCCGTGAAGCCCTTGATGTCCAATCCGATGAGCTTGGCCTCTTGATGATGGTCATGGGGATCGGTTCCATACTCGGCACCCTGATCCTTGCGGCCATCCAGAACCTCCCGAGGCGTGGCATGGCTTTACTGGTGAACGGATTTCTCTGGGGGATATTCCTGGCTGTGTTCTCCCGCTCGACTTCTTACAGCGCAACACTTCCTTTGCTCTTTTTTATCGGTCTCCTGACCGCAATCTTCATGTCCTTGAATATGACCCTCATGCAGATGTATTCAGCACCTGACATGCGGGGCAGGATCATGAGCTTCGGCATGATGACCTTCGGAGCCATGCCTCTGAGCGCACTACCCTTCGGCGCCCTTGCCGAGAAGATAGGAACACCAAACGCCCTTTGCATAAGCGGCATCATGCTGGCGCTGTTTTCCCTTGTCTTTACCATTGCCTCACCCGGGTTCCGCAAAATCGACTGAATATCAGTGATATCTATAGTTATCTCCATCGGGGATACCCCCTCCATCTTTCGGGCGGGGCCTTGCACACGGGCGCAGGCTCATCAAGAGGGACACCGTTCAGCCGCGGGGAGAGCAGGTCGATATCGACCCCGAAACGCTTCAGGATAGTGGGCGCCACGTCAAGGAATGAGATCTTTTCCCTTCGTCGAACCCGTGATCAGCCGTGACATAGACCAGGGTGTTGTCGTAGAGACCAAGCTCCTTGAGCTTGGCAATTATCCTGCCGGTCCATTCATCGTCCGACTTTATGGCCTCTGTATATCCGGGGGAGTTTTCTCCGTGCCTGTGTCCTGAATGATCGGGTTCTGCAAAATGGATAAAAAAGAAAAAGCGGTGATCCTTATATTTCTCAAGGTGCTCCATGGCGGTCCTGGCGACTTTCTCATTCTTGGAGAGTCCGTTGATGAATAGATCCATATTCTGCCTTGCGTAGTAATAGGGTTTCCCGGGAAACAGGACGTAGAATCTCTCCCCCCGCTTAATTATCTCGCCTCCATTGCGCACCCTCTTTCCCTGATAGGGCTTTACCACCTTCCTTCCCTGCTTCTTCATGCGCCTCGCCCATTTATCGAAGGGCACCTGTATGGGGTCATCCGCATCTATGTTGCCTTTTTTTCCGACAATGGCCGTGGTTATGATGTTTCGAGGACCAAAGAATTTTTCCAGGCGCTCAAACACGGTGTACCCGGCAGGTATCGGGCGATACCTGCTGTTGCTCAGTACACCCGTTATCTCCGGCACGTATCCTGTCAATATCTGGGTCCAGCCCGCCTTGGTATCAGTAGCGCCTGTGGTGATATCAATGTCCACCATGGCACCTTCCCTTGAGAGGGTCACCAAGTTGGGGACCTCGTCCCTGGCTATCATTTCCTTGAGGTGATTCCTCTGTGCCCCATCCCACCCGATCAAGATGATGTTTCGCGGAGCATCCTGTCCTCCCAGGGCATCAGCCCCGGAGAATAGAAGAAACAAAAGAGCTGAGATAAAAAACGCATAGCAGCAATAGGTTGGAACCTTGATAGGATTATCCATGGTCTTCGTCTTTATTCCTCCCCCTCTTGTGCCTCCTTCGAATGTAATAATACTACCCCTTGAGAGGAATGGAAAGAGGGGAATAGGGGGCGTTGTTGACTATCGTGACAAATTATCTTATGTCACGGAAGGAGCGACACAAGGGTTGTTTTTGCACAAAGCACGCAACTCTCTATGGGCAGGCTTCGCCAATGACACGGGTTTTTAGGGATCGCAACTGAAAGTTGCTCCTACAGTATGGTATCTGAGGCGCGGCTTTCATACAGCAGATTTGTAGAGGAAGGTGTTAGCCTTGGTAAGAGACCTGAGCTGGTTGGAGGGGGTCTAGTACGGAGCCTAGGCGGGTGGGCTTCCGCCAAAGCATTGCAGCGTGCAAGCAAAGACCGAATTAAAGGAGATGAACGTATCCTGGGGGATGACAATTTCGTTCAGGAGGTTTTAGAAACCTGCCAGGAACAACTCGAACGTCGCTACCACTATCAGGCCCGGGGGTATGATTTTGATTGGCTGGTTGGCCAGGTAGCAAGTGTATGTGCTGTAGACAAGAATATCGTTACGCGACCCGGAAGGTATCCAGAGACGGTCGAAGCTCGCAGCGTGCTATGTTACTGGGCAGTACGGGCGCTTGGCGTCAGCACCTTGGAACTTTCCAAACGGCTTGCTGTTTCACAGCCCACCGCCAGTCAATCGGTAAAACGGGGCGAAAAAATCGTGAAAGAAAAGCAACTCAAACTGATGGGATGATCTATATCAATTAATCCGTCCCTCTTTTGTTTGTTTTGTTTGCCCACATGGGAGGGCGTCGGGGGCATCCAGTCTTGGTTGTCTTGACAAGCAAGCGATCTTACGATATCAGATTCACCTCGTCAAGTTGCTTTGGAACCTACGTCCCCCTTTCCAGGCTGGGTGGCCTTGGACAAACTAAGATTGGCGGGCTGCATATTCATCCAACAATCTCCGGATCATCTTCTGATACTGAGTATTGTATTTTTTTGCCTCTTTCTTGAAAAATTCTACGCTTGCCTTGCTGAGAGCAATAGTCACCTTAACGGTTTCATCTTTTAAGGCAAGTTCTTCCGGCGAAGGAAGAAAGTCCGAAATAACCCTCACTTTCCCAATAGGCTCATCCCTGTATTTTATTTTCTCTTTCATATATTTTCTTCCCTTTCCGCCAATAGCCGGCTCCAATGATCCTTATTCTATTTGACCTGTACGTAAATCTTACCGTCATGATCCCGCCTGCAACTTTGCCGAGACAATAGTACCTCTTCTCCTCGGAACTGTGCTCCATGTCCTGCAAAATAACACGGTTTTGATCTAGAAAAGCAAGTTGGGCTAACGCAAATGACACACCGTGTTTCTTCTGATTCTCCCGATCCTTTGCCGCATCCCACTCAAAATCAGAGGCCTTTTTCATGTGGTCATCATAAGGCAGGGCAAGCTATCTGTCAATGTTTTTATATGGCTATTTTTATGGCTTCGAACGTCCTAAGAATGGAAGATGACCTTACGGGCTACAGCGGCCACACAGCGGTAAAATCCAAGGGGGTCAATCTGTTCCACCCGGTCGAAAAACTCCGGAGTCCACTGGCGCAGGTGTTCAAGCAGATAATCGTAGTCCTCTCGTACAGCGGGTTCATCGGTCAGGGTGGCCAGAAGGGCGAGAAACTCCAGTTCCACGCCGATGTGATCGGCCAGCTCATCCGCTTCAAAGCCGTACTCACCGTACAGCCTCTTGAGGCGGACCGTGGATTCTCCCATCAGCGCACCCTCCAGGTAGAAGGATCCATAGGTCGGGCAGGGAACCTCGGGCAAGGCGTTGATGAAAAGATGCACGTAAGAGCCTTGGAGGGCGGACAGGTCTTTCTCCACCAGGATCTCGGAATGAGCCACGGGTGGGGAGAGAAGGACCAGATCTTGGTCCTCGGGCCATCGGTCTGGATACCGAAACAACCGGGAAAGGGTCATCAATCGAGTGGGATCGACCCTTTCGCTTCTCATGCCTTTTTCTCCACCCTGGACACCAGGGGCAGCCGATCCACGGCCAGGATGATAAGAAAACTTACATAGGCCAATACTCCCAAAACGATGATCATTTCAATTGCACTGGGGAAATAGTTCCATGCGGTCACGAAGGTGTCCCCGGCGGGATCGTACTGGCCGGACGCGATGGGCATGGACCAATGGGTGTCCTGCATACCCAGAGGGGCAAGGGTCAGGGGCACGCGGTCGAAAGCAGCGGGCATCAGCATGAAACGATGCACGAAGACCCCGGCCACCATAAACAGGCAGGCCACAAGCATGGCGCCGGCACTCTTTCTCACCCTACCACTCAGGAGCATAATCACTCCTGCTAAAGGGGAGAGGACCTCAAAGGCATGGGCGCGGAAATACTGCTTCAACGTTATGGACAGCACATCCAGGGACTCTTCTGCCCCGTACCAGGCATGGATAAAAAAATCATTGTACATGAGGAAGAGGTGAATGAAATAGGTAGTAGCAATGAAGATAGAGAGGGTCCGGTAGGCAGGCTGGTATTGCTCACCTACACCGTAGGCCAGCACGCAGACCACAAGCACTACCGCGGTACCGCATGCCAGGGCAAGGGCCACGAAATCCGGTGCGAGCACCGCTGTGTGCCACCAGTCCCTGGCCCCCTGGGTGGCGAAAATCCAAGCGGTGATAACATGGATTCCTACGGCGGCTACGAGTGAATAGGGGGCCAGGCGTTTGGCCCACTTTTCTGAAAAGCCCCTTGGATCATCTACCTTAATGGCTATTCCGGCCAGCTTCCCCGTCATGTCCGGCAGCATCAAGAGATAAAGGTATAGAAGGGATAAGAGCGCGTACAGACTCAGTACGATGATGTCCCACACCAGGGGTGAATTAAACTGGGGATGCAGCAGAATATTGTAAAGACGCGCCGGCTGCCCGATGTCGGGGAGGACGATCAGCATGGCGGCGGTAACATTGGCAAAGGCGCACAGGGCGCCGATCTTGGCAAAGGGCTTGAGTCGCTGGACGCCGAACAGGTAGATCATGGAGCTTAGCACCAGTCCGCCCGCTGCGTTGCCCACGAAAAAGGCCAAGGTCGAGACATAAAGACCCCATGAATAGGAGTTGCGCATGTTGGTCAGGACCAATCCTTGCCGGACCTGGATCCCCCAGGCCACCAGGCCGATCAACATGAGCAGCCCTGTAACCGTAACACCGATTTTCTTGGTCGCACTCATCATCATCCCTCCTTGCGCTTGGGCGGCAGGTAGTAAACGTTTGGCCGGGTGCCTTTCTCGGGCAGCAGGGTGAAACCCTTCTTCTCGCGGATCATCCTGGACACCGTGCTGCCCGGATCATCCAGGTCTCCCACGTGCCTGGCGTTTCCGGGACAGCCCCGCACGCAGGCCGGATCCAGCCCCTTGGCAGCATAGTGGGCACAAAAGTGACACTTTTCCACCACCCCCTTGAACCGTACTGGCATGTGGACCAGACGGCCGTCAAGACGAAACTTCTTTGGGTAACCGTAGGCGTAGCCGTTCTGGTACTC
>JAFDHB010000236.1 GCA_019308985.1 Deltaproteobacteria bacterium
TGTTGACTCTGGCGATGGCCTGCATGAGTCCGTGTCCCCGCATGGGCTTGTCAATATACATTGTATGAAGACTCGGGGCATCGAAACCGGTCAGCCACATGTCCCTGACTATGACCATCCCAAGAGGATCCTCAGGGTCAATCATCCTCTGCCTTATAGCCTCGCGCCTCTTCTTGTTCCTGATGTGTTCCTGCCAGTCCACCGGATCCTTTGCAGAGCCTGTCATCACAACCTTGATGAAGCCCTCATCGTCATCATTCTTGTGCCATTTTGGCCTGAGTTTTGTAATCTCCCTGTAGAGGTCAACACATATCCGCCTGCTCATGCAGACGACCATTCCCTTCCCCTGGAGCGTACTGCTACGCTCCTCGAAATGCTCTACAATGTCCTTTGCAATCCTTCGGACGCGCTTTTCGCTTCCCACAACCGCTTCAAGCCTGGCCCACTTGGTCTTGAGCTTCTCCTTCTTTTCAACCTCTTCCTTCTCAGTGACCTCCTCGAAATCAGGGTCTATCCGCGGCCTTTCCTTTTCATCCAGTTCAAGCTTTGCCAATCTGCTCTCATAGAATATTCTGACCGTGGCCCCGTCGTTCACCGCCTGCTCGATGTCGTACACGTCAATGTAGTTGCCGAATACAGCAGGAGTGCTTCTGTCATTCTTTTCTATCGGAGTGCCAGTAAAGCCTATGAATGAGGCATTGGGCAGCGCATCCCTCATGTGGCGGGCAAATCCGTCTATGAAATCATACTGACTTCTGTGCGCCTCATCGGCGATGACCACGATATTTTTCCGGTTTGAGAGAAGGGGGTGAGTGTCACCTTTCTTTTCCGGGAAGAATTTCTGTATTGTCGTAAAGACCACACCTCCGGAAGCCACTCTCAGAAGTTCCCTGAGATTGTTCCTTGTTTCTGCCTGTACTGGTTTCTGCCTGAGAAGCTCCCGGCAGCGGCTGAACGTTCCGAAAAGCTGATCATCCAGGTCATTCCTGTCAGTGAGGACCACGATTGTGGGATTGTCCAGGGCAAGGACAAGTTTTCCCGTGTAGAATGCCATGGTCAGACTTTTTCCAGAACCCTGTGTGTGCCACACCACTCCGCATCGCCTGTCACCTGCTGGGCTGGCGGCCTTGATTGTTGCCTCAATCCCCTTGTTCACTGCATGATACTGATGATAAAGGGCTACCTTCTTGAGAAGCTTCTTTCCCTGTTTTTCAAAGACAATAAAATGTCTTGCCAGGTCAAGAAGGATAGACCGGTTAAGCATGCCCCTCAGGAGGACAACAAGCTGCGGAATTGATTCGGGCTCGATCTCCTTCCCATCTATGGTCTTCCAGGGCATGAACCATTCCTTGTTAGAAGTAATGGTGCCTGATCTGGCTTCCATCCCGTCACTGATAATCATGACCTGATTGTATGTGAAAAGGGAAGGAATCTGGGCTTTGTATGTCTGGAATTGGTCAAAAGCAGACCATATGGTAGCGTTCTCATCTGCCATGTTCTTGAGCTCGATAACCACAAGGGGAAGGCCATTCACGAAGAGGATGATATCAGGGCGTCTGTTGTTGTCATTCTCTATGACAGTGAACTGGTTGACCGCCAGAAACTCATTGTTTTCAGGATTGGCAAAGTCAAACAGCCACACCTTCTCCCAGGCTAATGTTCCGTCCTTCTTCCTGGTTTGCACATCAACGCCGTCCACAAGCATTCTGTGGAAAGCATGGTTGTTTGTGATAAGGTCAGGGCTTTCAGCCCGGAGAACCTTTCTGAGCGCTTCTTCCTTTGCTTGCCGGGAAATCTTCGGGTTGAGATTCTCAATGGCATCCCTGAGGCGTTCCACCAGCACAACATCCGAGTAGCTTTGCCTCTCCGGAGCAGGGCCGTCTGGGGCGATGTCAGGGCCGTGGACTATCCCATAGCCCAGCTCTCCAAGTATCTCAAGGGCCGCATCTTCAACGTCGGATTCTGTCATTATATGCGCCATATTAGCTCACACAGGGTCACTATTTTGGTACATCAAATGCCAGCACCGTGAGTATGATCTCCCTGTTTTTATCATTCTTATGATGTAATATAAATCGAAACCCTGACTCTGAATTGTATTCAAGCTGTCTTTTGTAATTTGGATGCTTCCTAGTAGCTTCTGGAATTTGGGCAAGCACCTTGCTGAACTCAACATTCCTGTTGAAGACCAGAAGAGCGGTTTTTGTATCTCTCCATGAGGTATAGCCCAGAAGCTGGTTTATCTTATCTAGTAGCGATTTTTCCCCACTCCAAAACATGCACTCCGCAATAAATATATTTTTCCCCTCATAACGTATGAGAATATCCGTTTTCCCCTCAAAATTAAATGTCTCTCCGGTTGCTTCGCCTTGGAATTGTCCGTTTAATTGAACGAGGAAATGCTGCCTCAGGTCTTCCTCCTCCATATCTTTGAATGCCCTGGGGCTTCTTTCCATGACGAGAACCATGTTGGAGACAACCTTTAGGATTGCCTCATAGTTCTTCATCTCAAGGGTGGGCTCAGGAACAAATGGTGTTGTAGTTGCGGTTGGTTTTTGAATGGTTATTTTCCTTCTAACCTTCGGAGCTTCATAAGTTTTGGGCATATCCGGGGCTTCTTTGATAGGATATCCCAAGCTCTGGACAAATCCTTTGTCCCTAAGTATCTTCTCCTTCCTCTGTTCGATCTTTTGTTTGGTCTTATTTCTCAATCCATCATTAAATGGGCGAATATCCTTGTTTACGTTTTCTGCATACCTTTCTATTTCGCCAACTGTTTTTTCAAAAGCAGCCCTTGTTTTCGCAGGGTCAGGGTCGACTTCCTCGTAGGTAATGAGAATTTCATTATTCGTTACCTGCCCCCTGGGTGGGCTCAATGTAAACGAAGAGGGTTGGCAAAAAAGCAGGTCCCTATCGCCTTCAAAAGGTATTGCAAAGGTCACCGAAGTCCCCTTCAGATAAAATGGCCTTGATCTGTCAGATATGGCTCTGCGGTGGTCATAGCTGACATCAACATCTACCTCTCCCTGGTTCTTGATATATACATTATCTCCTCGTATGATCAATGGATTGATGATGTGTTTTTCTTCAAGGTAATCGCACAGATCCTCAATACTCACATTAAGGATGTAATCTGTATCATAGCTTTCAATTTCGTTCATCAAAGCAGCTTCCCGGTGACGTATGGATTCGCCCAGATGACAATTACTGAATAGAAGACCTTCGTTATTATTTCTCATGACCGCCCTCCGTTGTAACTCTTATCTGCCCCGAAATAAGCTTCGGAAGGAGAGCATCCCTGATTTGTGTTAACAAAACATTTTCCCTCAAATTATTTTCAATATATTCATAGAGTGGTTCCACTTCCTTATCAAACCTTTCAATAATACTTTTCGGTGGCACCCATATTCTCAGCTGTCTGAAATTGCGCTTGTTTACTTCTTGAAACGTTGTTCCGCCTGACACACCCTTTATGGTATCCATGTTAATGCGTGCCCAATTTAGCATGTAATAATTTGATAAAGGACCATCACAAACCATTGCTATGAAGCCCTGATTTATCGAAATCGGTACCTTGCTAATAGCCAAATATCCTATCGGGGCACGGGATGATAAGAGCAATGTTCCAACAGGTAAAAGACCTGAGCTAATTCTGGCCAACCCGTCCTTAGTTATTTTTCTTTCAGTTTCTAAAAGTATGACAGAATCTAGCTTCGACAAGTCCTTTGGGGTTGCCCAATGTATTTTTCCATTTACCCAACAGGCAGGCTCTTTAGTACTTGGGGTAGTACCGCCATAAGTCTTTATGACATTGTTAATGATCTCGACTCTCCACCCTTTCGGAATCTCTCCTAGCTCTGAGTCCACCATCTCCCCACCACTCGACTTATAGGGCTTGCCCTCTTCATTTGGGAATTCGAAATCAATGAACCAGTGCTTGAAGATGGCTTGGGCGATTTTCTCAAGGATTTTGTTCATCTGATGGTTGAGTTGGATTTTGTCGTCAAGGGTGCCGAGGATGTGGGCGATAGCGCGTTGTTCTTTAATAACTGGGAATGCGAATTTAAGCACCTTTAATCTACTACCTGAAAGTTCACCGAAAGTGGTTCCGCTTGCATTTGATTTTAATATTTTTACATTCTTCTTCAATAGATAATACAAGAATTCAGAAATAGTTCTATTATTAGGAACAAGACTTCTGAATCCTTGGTTCGTTGTAACCTCATTATCTGCAATTGCCAAATACCCAACCGGCGCGCGAGTGGTTAATAAGACAGTTCCTTTAGGTAATAATTTTGCACTGCTATTCTCTAACCCCTTTTTAGTAATATTTCTTTCTCCTCTTTTGATATATCTAAATTTGAAAACTGATAAGTCTCTAGGAGTTATCCAAGCAATATCCCCATCCCAAAATTCAAGAATCTTAGTAGATGGCGTTCCTCCACCAACGACTTGTGCAACCTCTCCTATTTCTTTCACTTCCCAGTCTTCAGGAATCATTCCGATTTCAGTTTGTTTGAATTTTCTTTTGTTTCTCATACCGCTCGACCATTTTTGAACCATCTTAA
>JAFDHB010000237.1 GCA_019308985.1 Deltaproteobacteria bacterium
CCTATCGGCAAGGGCCAGAAGCTGTTTCATAACAGGACTCGAGCCCTTGATCTCCCATTTATCTGGGACTGCTTCCATGAGGGACTGCTTTGAAGTCAGCACAGCCTTTTCTTCGAGGAGGTTGCAGTACTCCCAAATCCGCTCGATATAGGACCCCAGGCACCGGGCTATTCGTTCAAGGAAAGGCATTGCAACAGAGTCAAAACATTCATCAAAGTGTGAATTGTCGTGATAGAGCACCCCGGAGGCCTGGCCTGGAACCTCAAAGGGCACGCAAAGCACCGAATTCCCGGCCTTATCTCCCTCTATGTTCCGTGCGCGCAGGTGGTGAACTACCACCGGTTTCTTTGTCTTGTAGGCCTGCATAATGAGATCCAAATTGGAGGAAAACCGATCAGACAGCAAATCTTCATCTGTAAGGTTATATGTTGTTCTCAGTAGTGGGATCTTATCCCTGTGGTCCGAACTGAACCAGAGGATACAACCCCTTTCAGCGCCAAAGAACTTTCCGGTCGTCCTCAGCACACGGTAAAGAAACTTGTCAAGATCAGTGCTTGGGGCGAGGTTTTCTATTAGGTCAAGAAACTTGGTCAGCAGTTCTTCGCGAGATTCATGGTGCTCGTTCCGAAGTTTCTTCAGATCCAGAAGGTGTCTCAGATCTTCTGGAAAAAGGTCTTCGCTAAATCCTGACAGACACCCCCAGGCCCTCAGGGCCAGACGACTCGCTTCTTTGTGTTCTCCCAAACGCAGCTTGTGCCTTGCCATCTCGACCCATGTCTTGGCCAGTTCAATGGAGCTTCCGGATTTTCGTAGTTTATTCTCACTCGCCTCCAGATCGCCCCAAATTTGGGCGAGATCACCTCCCATTGAGGCGGCCTCCCTGGCCCGCAGTCGTAAAGCAGTCCCCTGAAGGTGGAAATTGGGACCTTTAAGTATCCTTTCTATCTCATTATGGAAGGTAAATCCCCTAATGGGTTCATAACCCTGTTTGTGGAATTCGTAAAGCATATCAAGAAACCATGGCCATGTGTACTGCCGCAAAAGTACGCCGCACTCGGTGGCCTGATCTACGGCCCGTACAAGCGTGTCATATGCGTCTTTAGTTTTCGATTCCAGTAAATAGTAATAGGCCAGTGCCGTCAGTGAATGAAATTGACCTATGGGATTGTGGTTGGCCACTGCCCCCCGGAACGCCTTTTGGAGATGAGTAAAGGCCTCCTGACGCTTTCCACTTATCAGCAGTACTATCCCTAGCGTGGCTCTGAAGTCATCGGCCAATGCCAATTCAGACTCATGCAAGGCGCGATGCAAGTTTGATTTCAAGAGGCCGATGGCATGCTGAACCTGTCCCAGGTAAGCGTAGCTGAAGCTTAGCCACTGGGGGAGTAAAAAATCCACGGGGCGGTCTGACCTCCACTCAGCCTTCTGAAGGGCCACTTCAAAGTAATCCACCGCTTCCTTGAACCTCCCATGAATATAGTAATAGAGCCCCTGAAACTCTTCTGACCGGGCCAGGATATCATTGTCTCCCAACTCTTTCACTTCATCTAGCCCCGAGGAAAGATACCGAAGCCCCTCATCCGGCCGGTCTTCCATGATAACGTGGCGCGCCATGTGCAGCTTTATAAGGATAAGAGAACGGCGGTCTCCAAGACGTTTGGCTGCTTCCCTAGCCTTCTTCAGGAGTCCCATTACTTCACCGACCCTTTTCCCAGAACGAAAACGGAGGTACGAGAGTTCCAGAGCTTCCATCACAAATAGAGAGTCAAACTCGGGTCTGCCGAGGAGAGAGGAAAGCCGATCAACAGCCCTGTCGAAGTATTCAAGGGCCTTTTTGGGTTCGCCATTCCCCAATGCATGGCAGGCGATCTCGTGCTCAAGGATGGCAGCTTCCTCCTCACGTCCCGCATGGGCTAGCAGATTGGCCTTTAAGGCCTGGCTCAGGGAGAGAGAAAGTTCCAATCCCTGGAGTCTTTCGAGGAAATAAGAAATTCGTGAAGGCGTATTTATGTTTTTCAATCTTTTTTTGATATAATCCGGCAGACCGGGATTCAATCTAAGGACGTCGGATTCTTCTCTGAGTAAAAACCCCTTTTGAATGACGCGTTGTGACAGGTCAATCAGTTGAGAGGGTGGGAGCAGTGCGAGGGCACCCACCACACCCATGGGAGCAGTGCCCCCAAGGGCTTCCAGAACTGCCATTAACTCCCATTGTGCTCCTGACAATTCGGATAACACATCGTTCATGATTCGATTCCTCCAATTGGAAGGCGGCCTTTGTGTGATCCCTGAACATCGTGGCAGGGCAAGTCATCATTTTGTCTTTTCATTACCCCACAAAACCCGGAGAGATCCCAATTCTCATCGAGGGCTCTTGGAGCAACTCAAAGTCGGCTCAGTTCCACCCGGGTTTTCTGTTACGAAATATTAGTCCTATTTAGCGCGGCCTGTCAAACAAAAGGCGACATAGAGACACAATTGTGACGTTATCAAGACATTTGTTAGTTTTGCTCTGGGGAGCCTTAGTGAAATAGTCAATGTCATCAAGGTGTTAATAAGGAGCGTATATTGGCACAGGGCTTGCATTATAAAAGCGTCTAAGACAAACGAGTTACTCACACGGTGTGGGGTTTTTCGGGATAAGTGTTGCGCTTTGAAGCAAAAAGGTAGGCAAACTATGAGGCTTGAACTCAATATATTCGATATTAAGGACGTCCAGTTTGCGGAGGAGACAGCTCTTAGGGAAGGTGTCTTGTACATAAACCGAGCTGAAATGCAGGAAATTCTGGGCATGGATGCAAGGATCAGCAGGGTTGACGTAGAATTGGCTCATCCCGGGGAAAATTGCAGAATACTCCAGGTCGCCGATGTCATCGAGCCCCGGGCAAAGGTCAGTAATGGCGAAGATATAGTTGATCCGGTGGGACAAGGTAGGACCCGTGTGCTTCGTGGTAGTGCTGTCGTTTTAAGCGATTGCAGAGGGAAGGGAGAAATTACGGTCAGCAAGGATCCTAACGGGGAAATAATTGATATGTCGGGACCTGCCGCCGATATTGGCATCTATGGTAGAACCCATAATATCGTACTGATGCCATACCCTGAGGACAGGGTGTCAGCGCAGGACTATCAGGCTGCTCTAAAGATAGCTGGGTTAAAGGCAGCGGAATATCTGGCCAGAGTTGGGAAAGCAGTGGAACCCGATGAGATTGAGATTTATGATCTTCCATGCCTGACGGAAATAACCAGGGGTATCGATAATTTGCCCAAGGTGACATATATCTTCCAGATAATAAGTCTCCAGTTCGAACCAGTCCCCGGAGAACCCGTATTATTCGGGAGCCAGGCCGACAGGATTGTACCCACAATCTTGCATCCCAATGAAATATTGGACGGGGCCGTCACCTCCCCTCTGCCAGCCTTAAACGTTCAGACCTATCAGGTTCAAAACCATCCCATAATCAAGGAACTGTACCAAAGGCACGGGAAAGATCTCTGTTTTGCCCACGTTATTGTTATGATCGCCCCTAATGATGTGCGTGAATATGAAAGGATGGCCGAGATTGCTGCAGGTATGGCAATGGGAGTTATTGGAGCAGACGGCGCTATTCTGACAAAAACAGGAGGCGGGGCACCTGAACTTGTTATGGCGCGAACTGCCCAGAGATGTGAACAACTGGGTATCAAGACGGCTATTGCAATGGTTCACATGGGAGCAGATATCAGTGATGCAAGATTTGGGGGATCCACCATTTTCAACATGCCGGAAGTCGACGCAATAGTCAGTATGGGATTCCCTTTCATGGAACTCACGTTACCTCCTGTGGATAGAATTATCGGCCGACCAGGTTTTTCGCCGAAAGGGCCGCCTATAAACGGTGAGATTGTACGGGCGATCCGTTGGATAAAAGGAGCGCAATGTCAGCTGGGAGGATCAAGGCTGACCTCTGTTCGCTATTAATTCATTCGGCCCCATAAGACCCCAGATTTCTGTCTGGAGATAGAGCGGCAGCCCGGAGGGACCAAGCACTCGCAACCAAAGGATTCCCCCTGCTCCTGCGGTGGCGGGGTGACCGGATTAGACCAGGTGGAGGAAGATGGAATGGAAAGGACGACCGTGAGGGTGGTTCACTACCTAAATCAGTTTTTTGGCGGGGTTGGAGGAGAAGACAAGGCCTATATTGAACCAATGATTGAGGAAGGCCCTGTAGGTCCGGGGCGTGGCATTCAAGAAGCACTGGGCGATAGGGGAGAAGTGGTAGCAACAGTGATATGCGGTGATAACTATTTTGCCGAGAATATAGGAGAGGCCTCTGACAAGGTCATGGAACTGCTAAGTCCGTTCCAGTCGGATGTAGTAATAGCAGGTCCGGCCTTTAACGCGGGCCGTTACGGGATCGCCTGTGGTGCAGTGTGTCAGTCAGTAAGAGAGCGGTTGGATATTCCTGCTGTTACCGGCATGCACAGAGAGAATCCTGGGCTGGACCTCTATCGAAAGGATGTATATATCGTTGAAACTGCAGATTCTGTTAGGGGTATGCT
>JAFDHB010000050.1 GCA_019308985.1 Deltaproteobacteria bacterium
TAAAAAGTCAAAATTGAGATGGCAAAGTAAAAAGCTTCAAGTAAGTATTCAAGTTGAGCTTGCGAAATCCCGCTTAGCGGGAGCGCGCAAATCTCGTGTGATGAGGCGTACTTACCGTACGCCGCAATCACAACGAGATGAAGCGCAACGCAGAAATTGGACTTTTTACGAAGCCATCAAGATTGGTTTTTGGTAACATTTCGTCTCTATAAGACCAGAGGACTATAGGGCCTCGGGGATCTCTTGGAAGAGGTGAACTCGTTTCAGTGGTACTCCATTCGCATGGCGCAAGGGCCTGGCGGTCGGATAGCCATATCCATTATGTGCCAAGAGGAAATCCAGGCATGAGGACCGAGTAACCGGCCGCCTGGGTGGCATACAACAGGGCGCTATTCCTTATGCCTTTCACCTCTGGAAAGAGATTGCTGAGGCCCCAAGTGCTTGAGAAAAGATAGAGTGTTAAGGATCTTGGAATTTCTGATTCATCCGAGTTAGGAGGTAGGCCATGAAATCCAGCCTGGCCGTTGTGGCCATCGGGGGGAATTCCCTCATAAAAGACAAGACAAAAATTGCCATGCACCACCAGTATGAGGCGGTCAAGGAGACGGCCGTGTATATTGCTGACCTTATTGAGAGCGGGCTTGATCTTGTAATTACCCATGGAAACGGTCCCCAGGTGGGTTTCATCTATAGAAGGGGAGAGCTGGCCCAGCACGAATTACCCCTGGTCCCTCTCGATATCTGCGGTGCGGATACCCAGGGAGCGATCGGTTACATGATTGAAATGGCCCTGTCAAACGAGCTTAGGAAAAGGGGGATCAAGAAGGAGATCTGTGCCATGGTTACCATGGCCTTGGTCGACAGGGACGACCGTTCTTTCAAGAAGCCGACAAAGCCCATCGGCTCTTTCCTGAGCAAAGAAGAAGCACTGGCCAACAAGGAGAAGTACGGCTGGGAGGTCGTTGAAGATGCCGGCCGGGGCTTCAGGCGGGTCGTTCCGTCTCCGGTTCCCAGGGAGATTTTGGAGCTTGACGTTATCCGTACCCTGGTGGAACGGAGATATGTGTTGATCGCTGCGGGAGGCGGCGGGATACCCGTACTCAAGAGTGAGGCCGGAGATCTCCAGGCCGTGGAGGCGGTCATAGACAAGGATCGGGCCTCTTCCCTCCTGGCCAGGAACCTGGGAGCAGAGACATTTATTATCTCGACGTCAGTGGATGCGGCCTATCTTAATTTCGGCGAAAAAGATCAAAGGCCCTTGGGTCAGGTCAATATCAACGACATGAAGAGATACCTGGAGGAGGGGCATTTCAAGCCCGGATCCATGAGACCCAAGATCGAGTCCTGCATCGAGTTTCTCGAGGAGGGAGGCAATAGGGCCATTATCACCTCACCGGAAAACCTCCTGAAGGCCGTAAAGGGGGAAAAGGGAACAACCATCACAAAATAGGTCCACAGGGGCCGGGACCGCGGTAATTATGGCGAGCAAGAGAAGGGTGGGGGCTGACCCGTAAGGGTCACATGGGAGCAAAGAGGCTGTAACTATGCCAGATCATCGAATGCCAGGGACTATTTCCCCTTGAATGAAAGACGCGGAAAATTGAGATGGCAAAGTAAAAAGTCCAATTTCTGCGTTGCGCTTCATCTCGCTGTCATTGCGGCGTACGCTAAGTACGCCTCATCACACGAGATTCGCACGCCTTGAACTTGAAGCTTTTTACTTTGCCATCCCAGTTCTGACTTTTGCGAGTTCATCATTCTTGGTTAGGTTAAAGAGACGGGGGTGAGAGGGCTGAGATGAATTCCACCTCAGTGTCGCCAATGTTTTCCCACCTATGAGGTATGGTGCTGTCAAAGTATATACTGTCCCCTTCCTCCAGTATGAATTCCTGGTCCCCGATGATAGCCTTGAATCTGCCCTTCAGGACCATGCCGCATTCTTCTCCCTCGTGTAAAAAGGGCTCCTTTACCTTGGCCCCAACCGGGTATCGGAAGAATAGGAATTCCATCCTGTGGTTATAGATCGGGGCCAGCAACTCCATGTAGCCGCCGAAGGGCATGAGCAGCTTGTTTCTCTTGTCGCGTCGCACCACGGATATGGAATTGGGCCTGAGATTACCGGGGTGTTCTTGTTGAGTTGAAATTCCAGGGCCTTCTTCCTCAAAAAGGCTCGCGAATCCTATACCCAAGGCCTTCACGATCTTTTGAATGTTATTGATCGAGGAAGAGGAGACGCCGCGCTCGATCTGACTCAAGAGGCCGATGGAAACCCCTGACTTTCTAGACAGTTCCTTTAATGTCAACCTTTGCCTCAAGCGATGTTCCCTTATTTTGCTCCCGATAGTAATCATGGGACCCCCATTATTTTTGCAATAATATGGAGCATGTTCATTTTGTCATAAATAATTTCAAAAAATCAACAAAAAGTTCAAGACTATGAAAATCCCTATTGACAATTCCCTTTGATTTCTATAGACGTGGACCTGTTTCCAGAACCAATTTGTTCACCACATTCCCGGGTTATGCTGATCGGGTCTTTTCTTGAAATCCACACAGGACAAGTCACTAGAGGTCAAATAAGTCATCGAGAAACCACTAATTTGAAAGGAGGATGCCTATGAAAAAGAGAAATTTCTTGAGCATCGGTTTTGTGTTCGTGTGTGTTTTGGCATTAGCCATTTCAACATCCTGGGCGGAAAAGGAACCCTATAGGGTCGGGTCGATCCTGGAGGTGACCGGGGGCCTGTCTTTTCTGGGCCAGCCTGCCAAGAACACCCTTGTGATGATAGAAGAGGAGATCAACCGGGCAGGCGGCATAAACGGACATCCCCTAAGGGTTATTATCTACGACACCGAAGGAAAGCCTACCCGTGCGGTCACCCTTGCCCAGAAACTGATCAAGAGGGACAAAGTTTCTGCCATTGTCGGACCCATGTCGAGCGGCTCCGCGCTCGCGGTCATCCCCATCACCCAGAAGGCCGAGGTTCCCCACATAGCGCTCGGTGCAAGCAGGAAAATAGTGGAACCTCCGAAAAAATGGGTGTTCAACACCGTGCAGACCGATACGAACGCCGTTTCACGCATTTACGAATATATGAGGAGTGTGGGAATCAGAAAGGTCGGAATAGTTACAGTGTCAAACGGGTTTGGGGACAGCGGTCGAGAGCAACTCCTGGCACTGGCTCCCAAGTACGGGATTGAGGTCAAGGCGGCAGAAAAATTCGGGGCCAAGGATTCAGATATGACCGCCCAGCTCACGAAGGTCCAAAGGACAGATGCAGAAGCGGTCGTTTGCTGGACCGTCGGACCGACCCAGGCTGTTATTACGAAGAACTGGAAGCAGCTCGCCATGAAGATCCCTCTTTACCAGAGCCACGGAGCAGCCTCAAAGCAGTTCTTGCAGATGACAGGGAAGGCCGGGGAAGGTATCATTTTTCCGGCACCAAAACTTATCGTACTGGATCAGATCCCTGATTCAGATCCCCAGAAGCCCATTCTGAAGAAATATCGTGACACCTATGAGGCAAAATTCAAGCAGGACGTGAGCAAGTTCGGCGGAAACGCCCACGATGCCTTGCGCATAGTGATCTCGGCGCTAAAGGCGGTGGGACCTGATCCAGCAAAGATCAGGGACTACGTGGAGAACCTGAAAAATTGGCTGGGCGTGGTGGGAAAATACAACTATTCACCCACGAACCACAACGGGCTTACAAAGGACTATTTTGTCATGGTCCAGGTGGTAAACGGGGACTGGAAGCTGCTTCAATAGAAAAACCTCCTTTTTGAGGATGAGACTCTCTCGTTTCGTTGTCAGGAGGCGAGAGAGTCATTTTTGATACCGGGCTTGGGGTCCCATGCGGTACGTCAGCGAACCGACATACAAGAAATACATAACGACCGGGCTCAAGAGGTTTGACGAGCGCAATACCGGATTTAGCAGGGGAGCGGTTGAAGGCGACAAATACACCCTCATGCATGAGAGGAGCGTTGCCAATATCGAGAAATTTGTTCCCGGTAAAACGATCCTTGATCATGCCACCTGGGTGGCCGGAAGGACGGTAGACTATGTGCTGCGCAAGACCAAACTTGCCCGGGAAGCTGTTCCCGTGTATAACGGCAAGTACAAGCTCAAAAGCCCTGATCCCGCAACCATGACAAGGATCATAAAAGACACCGCCAAGTGGATCGGCGCCGATCTTGTAGGTATTGCAAAGCTGAATCCCCTGTGGATCTATACCAACTGGGGCCTCCACAACGCTACATATACGCAGGCGGCAGAGGCAGGAGATCCCATCGAGACCTCCGAGGAATACAAGATGGTCATTGTGATGGCCCACGAAATGGATTACGAGCTGCTCAGAAGGACCCCGAACATAGAGCCTGAAACGGATATAGGGTATTCAAAGTGCGCCTGGAGCGCGGCTTCTTTGGCTACTTACATTTCGGAGCTCGGTTACAGGGCCATCCCCGCGGTAAATGAGATCGGCTTGAGTATCCCCATGGCCGTGGATGCCGGGCTGGGTGAAATGGGGAGGCACGGTCAGTTGATCACCCGGGAGTTCGGTCCAAGGGTCCGTATTGGCAAGGTATTGACAGACCTGCCCCTGGTCCCTGACACGCCCGTAGACATAGGGGTGCAGAAATTCTGCGAAAAGTGCCAACTTTGCGCAAAGTATTGTCCCAGCCGAGCACTTATGCTCGAAGACAGAACAGACAAGGCGTGGGATGAATCCAATTCTCCCGGCATGTTGAAGTGGCCCATCAAGGCCATGAGGTGTCTTGACTGGTGGGTGAAAAACGGCACACACTGCACGATCTGCATACGGGTTTGCCCCTGGAACAAGCCCAACAATTTGCTTCACAGGATAGTGAGGGTATTTGCAGAGCGAAACATCTTCACTCCCCTCATAGTACGCATGGACCAGCTCTTGGGTTACGGAAGGCAGGTAAAGCCCGATGACACGGGGCAAGATCCGTCAGTGATAGCCGTCAAATAGGAGATAACGCGCAACAGGAGGGCTCGCTTTGACTCTCTTTGATCAGTGCTTGCAGTTGCTCATCACGGGCATAACCGTGGGGAGTATCTACGCGCTTGTGGCCATTGGGTTCAACATTATATACAATGCCACTGATGTCTTGAACTTTTCCCAGGGTGAGTTCGTGATGCTGGGCGGCATGTCAATGATCATGTTTCACGGGAACCTCGGGATCAATATGCCCCTTTCCTTCGTGCTGGCCGTGGGATTGGTTACCGTGGTTGGTGTCCTCTTTGAAAGGCTGACCATAAGTCCCCTGAAAAAGCCCCCCCTTGTCACCATGATCTTGATCACCATCGCCGTTTCAATCCTGTTGAAGGGATTCGCCATGATCAGTTGGGGAAAGGATTCCTATCCCCTGGAGACATTCTCAAGTGCAAATCCTATTAGGATCGGAGGCGCGGTCATAATTCCCCAGATACTGTGGGTGGTTGGTGTCACCCTAGTGGTGGTCCTCTTGCTGACCTATTTCTACAAGTTCACCAGGCACGGCAAGGCCCTCAGGGCCTGTGCCATCAACCGGGAGGCGGCAAGCTGCATGGGTATCAACGTAAAGATGATGATCACCCTGAGCTTCGGGATGAGCGCAGCCATAGGGGCTGTTGCAGGTACCTTGATCACGCCCATAACCCTGATGGAATACGACAGGGGGGCCATGCTGGGGATAAAGGGTTTCTCATCCGCAATCGTGGGTGGAGTGGGCAATTCTCTGGGGGCTGTTGCGGCCGGCCTTACCATAGGCATCGTGGAGTCCTTTGCAGCGGGTTTCATCTCCTCGGGTTACAAGGATGCCTTTGCCTTCTTGATCTTGCTCCTGGTACTGTTCGTAAGGCCGGAGGGCTTGCTTGGAAGGTACGAAGTGGAGTAGATGAATAGGTCAAACCTCTTATTGTTGATAGTCTTGGCCACTGGGCTCTTTGCCTTCCCATTGATCCTGAGGGATGTATATCTCCTTACCCTGATGATATTTGTGGGAATCCATATCCTGGTGGCCCTGGGCCTGACCATGCTGATCGGCTTCGCAGGGCAGCTTTCCCTTTGCCAGGCCGCCTTCTACGGAATAGGTGCATACACGACAGCGGTCCTGTCGGTAAAGACCGGCATGAACCCCTTATTCACATCCATTGTGGCAGTGCTGTTGGCCTGTCTTGTCGCCTTTATCCTGGGGATGCCCGCCCCTCAAGTTGAGGGGGCACTACCTCGCCATGGCCACCCTGGGGTTCGGGGAGATAGTGAATATCGTGTTCAAGGAGTGGGGTGCCATGACGGGGGGGCCATCGGGCCTCGTGGGAATTCCTCAGATGCACATTGGGGGGATCTCCATAGATACTGACCTGCGCTATTTTTATTTCGTCTGGATCATAGTCCTCCTGGTTGTTGCCTTCCTCATCAACCTGGCCAACTCGAGGGTGGGAAGGGGGCTCCAGGCATTGAAGCGTAGCGAAGATGCAGCAGGGACCATGGGGATTCCGGTGGCCAGGTACAAGATCAAGGTTTTTGTGCTGTCCGCGGCTCTGGCTGCCCTTGGAGGGGCCCTGTATGCCCACTATGTGACGGTGATCAGCCCGGAGAGCTTCGATGTATTCTTTTCGGTCGTACTGGTCACAATGGTCGTAGCAGGAGGCCTGTTGTCTGTCTGGGGCGGTGTAATCGGGGCCTCCCTGTTCACCATCCTGCCCGATACGCTCCAGGCCTTTGAAGATTACAATGTCATCATATACGGATTCATCCTTTTGTTCATATTGATGTTCATGCCCAAGGGACTGGCAGGACTCATATCCCTGGGCGTGGATAGGGCAAAGAGACTTATGGGTCGCGGGGTGAATAGGTGAGAGATACATTCTCCTCAGAGAAAATTCTGCTCCAAATTGAAGGTCTCAGTAAGAACTTCGGGGGGGTGAGGGCTGTCGATGACCTGTCTTTTTGTGTGGAGCAGGGAATGATAAAGGCCATCATAGGTCCCAACGGGGCAGGCAAGACAACGGTGTTCAATCTGATCTCGGGACTACTTGAGCCCACGAAGGGCTGGAAGAGGTTCAAAGGTCAATCCTATGAAGGACTGAAGCCCCATGAGATCGCAGCCCTCGGGATTTCCAGGACATTCCAGAACGTCCTCGTCTTTGACAATATGACGGTGTTTCAGAATGTCATGGTAGGCAGGCACACCAAGTCAAGGGGAGAGTTCCTGAGATCCGGCATGGGTCTCAAGGGGGCAAGGGCGGAAGAGAGAAAGATCAGGGAAGAGGCTCTTGGGTTTCTTGAGATCACCGGGCTCTCCCACAAGAAGGATGAGATGGCAGGCAATCTTCCCTACGGAGAGCAGAAACTCTTGGAAATTGCCAGGGGGCTGGCCACCGAGCCCGAGTTGTTGATGTTGGATGAGCCGGCCGCGGGTCTCAACGAAGCTGAAACCGAGGCCTTGGCCGGCCTGATCAAGGAAATCAAGGCGATGGGTATAACGATCCTTCTCGTAGAACACGATATGAGCCTTGTGATGGAAGTTGCGGAAGAGATCCTGGTATTGAACTACGGGGTGAAGATTGCCGAAGGTCCTCCTGAACAGATACAGCAGGATCCCGCCGTGATAGAGGCATACCTTGGGGCGGATGATTATGCCTGAGGCCCTTTTGGATACCAGTGGGCTGAATACCCATTACGGGCATATCCATGCACTGAAAGATCTATATTTCAGCGTGGAAAGCAGCGGTCTGGTCTGTGTTATCGGGAGGAACGGGGCGGGAAAGTCCACCTTCCTCAAGACAGTCATGGGACTGGTAAGGCCAAGCTCCGGTCGTATTGTTTACGATCAGAGGGACATCACCAAGCTGCCGACCCATGCAATCGTCAAGAGGGGGATCAGCCTCGTCCTGGAAGGGAGGCAGGTCTTTGGCCCCCTTTCTGTACTGGATAACTTGATGCTCGGGGCCTACAGGGCCGCCAAGGCAGAGGACAAAGGGAGACTTAGGGAATCCCTTGAGAATGTATACCAGGTCTTTAAGATCCTTCAGGAGAGATCCGATCAAAAGGCCGGGACATTGAGCGGCGGCGAACAGCAAATGCTGGCAATCGGCCGTGCCCTTATGTCAAGGCCGAAGTTGCTCCTCCTGGACGAGCCTTCCTTGGGCCTTGCTCCCCTTGTCGTAAGAGACATATTTGAAACGCTCACAGCACTGAATAGGCAAGGCATTACCATGGTGCTCGTGGAGCAGAATGCAAGGCTTGCCCTCCAGATCTCTCAATACGGATACGTCCTGGATACGGGGAGAGTCGTCGTAAAAGGCCCTTCCGAAGAGCTTTTGACCGATGAGAAGGTCAAAAGCGCCTACCTAGGCAAGAAGAGGTGATAAGAAATATGGGAATAGTTGCAACTTTTATGCGTTCATTCAATACGGGACGGCTCGATCCGTACCCTGTGCATGTCCTCAAGCGAGTTGATCGTCCTACCACCTTGATCAATGACAATGAAGTGCAACGGGTCGACGAGCGGGAAAGCGGCTTTAACCGGGCGAGGAGGGGAGACTTCGGTCCCTACCTCCAGAAAGAGGTGGACCGTTTCGTGGGCAAGTACCCACTTTCAGCCGTCCTGGCGGAGATGACAAGAAACTTGGCCGATCTTGTAGACGGGGTAGTTGCGGCGCAAAAGGCCCCCAACACCGATGATCCGCAGGCCATGGCGCACCACATCAAGTCTGTGGCCTATTTCCTTCGGGCGGACATAGTCGGCATCTGCGAATTGCCCCCTTACGCCGTCTATAGTCATAGCATGGCTACAGGAGAACCCATTGAGCTGAATCACAGGTACGCGGTTGCGATCGTCATTGATCAGGATTACAAGACCTCTGCCGCTGCCGTGGGAAACGACTGGATCAGCGCGTCCATGAGTTTTCTCTCTTACTCCACTTCAGGGTTTATCGCCTGTATCCTTGCCGACTACATCCGCCGTCTCGGTTATCCTGCTCGTGCCCATCATGCCAGAAACTATCAAGTGGTTGTACCTCCGATCTTGCTATGGGCGGGAATCGGCGAGATGTGCCGTGTGGGAGATATCGTTCTCAACCCCTTTTTGGGAACCCGATTCAAGGCAGCGGTGGTGACCACGGATCTTCCCATGGCTATAGACAAACCCATTGATTTCGGGCTCCAGGACTTCTGTTCCAAGTGTGGAAAGTGTGCCCGTTACTGCCCTTCAGGGGCCATACCGTTTGGGAAAGACGCCACCACAATGCACAACGGCTATCAAAAATGGGCGAACGATGTGGACAAGTGCACGAAGCAGAGGGTGGGCAACAAGACGGGATCGAGCTGCGGTGTTTGCATAAACGTCTGTCCCTGGAACAAACCCTTCACCCCGTTTCACCGCTTCGTCATGTGGACCATGCGAAATATTCCCCCGGCCAGGAGGTTTGCTATTTGGGGGGATGATCTCATGGGCTATGGAAAACCGAACCTCAAGAACAAATGGTGGTTCGATCTGGAGGAGGTGGACGGGATGCTGCGGATTCCTTCCCGTGCCGGAGAGAGGGGGAATTTCAAGCCCAAAAAGTAGTCAAAGAAAATGAAGTCTCGCTGGGATGGAGCCCATATTCCTTGTTTTATAACTTGGCCCTCCCCCCTAGCTTCTTACAGATCCTGTAAAGGGCAGGCTTGAAGGTCGTTCCCCGTACACGGAAGTGGAGCTTGTTCTGGTAATCATAGGCAAAACAGAACTTGGTCTCTTCGTCCCTCAAATCGGCTCCCTTGAATTCATCTTCCGTGTCCCTTACCTTTCCCCCGTTTCCTCCAGCTCCAAGAGGGCATCGTAGGCATCTCGGTTGGTTAATGACATACATGTTGATAATTTTCCAAATAACTGTTACATGTGCGCGAGACGTTCAAAAAGGGGGCGATAGAGTTGGAGGCAAAGCTTATTTGGATTGATCTTGAGATGACAGGCCTTGACCCGGAGAAACATGTAATCCTTGAAATAGCTACGATCTTGACGGATAACGCTCTGGAAATCACAGCAGAAGGCCCTGACATCGTGATCCACCAGGAGGACAGAGCCCTGGAACATATGGACGACTGGAGCAGGGAGCAACACACCTCATCCGGACTCCTGGAAAGGGTCAGGGTATCGGAATATGATTGCCCGAGGGCGGAGAGGGAGACCCTGAAGTTCTTGGCGGACCGTTGCGAGAGGGGAGAATGCCCCCTTTGCGGGAATTCAGTGTGGCAGGACCGCAGGTTCCTCATAAAGTACATGCCCGACCTGGCCGATTTTCTCCACTATAGAAACATTGATGTAAGCTCGATAAAAGAACTGGTCAAAAGATGGTATCCAAGCTTGCCCCCCTATGAAAAGAGAAAAGATCACCGGGCCTCAGGAGATATAAAGGAATCCATCAATGAGCTGAAGTATTACCGGGAAAAGGTATTCTTGCCGAAAATCTAGGCTGAACAGCCGCCAATCCAGGAACAGGATAAGAAGGGGATCAAGGGGCGAGCAACTTCACTCTTTGGCTCCTTCCTCTTTCTCTGGTTTTGTTATCTTGCCTGTCATGACGTATTCGTGGATACTTCGCGCAGCGGTCTTCCCCGCGCCCATAGCAGAGATGACAGTAGCCGCGCCCGTGACTATGTCTCCTCCGGCAAACACCCCCTTCTTGCCGGTTTCGAGGGTATCGGGATCGCACTTGATGGTTCCCCACCGGGTCGTCTCCAGGTCGGGGGTAGTCATCGGGATAAGGGGATTGGGCCTGTTTCCCAAGGCAGGTACGACCGTATCGCATTCTATGATGAACTCACTGCCTTCGATTGGAATAGGTCTCCTGCGCCCTGATTCATCGGGCTCGCCCAGCTCCATCTTGATGCACTCGATGGCCTTTACCTTGCCCTCGTCATCGCCGATTATGCGGACCGGATTGGTCAGGATCATTATCCGGACCCCCTCCTCTTCCGCATGGTGGATCTCTTCGGCACGGGCGGGCATTTCGTTGCGGCTGCGCCTGTACACTATTATGGATTCGGCCCCAAGCCTGAGAGCGGTCCTTGCAGCGTCCATTGCAACATTGCCGCCGCCAACAGTGACGACCCTTTTGCTCTTTACCGGGGCGGTCCCGTACTCAGGGAACTTGAAGGCCTTCATGAGGTTGGATCGTGTGAGATATTCATTTGCCGAGTAGACTCCCACAAGATTTTCACCAGGGATGCGCATGAAGATGGGAAGCCCGGCCCCTGTACCGATGAACACCGCATCATAGCCGTCTTGCAAAAGCTCATCCACGGTCTTGGCCTTTCCGACAACGTGGTCAGTCAGGATTTTGACCCCGAGGCTTTTCAGATAATTGACTTCGAACTGCACTATCTCCTTTGGCAGACGGAATTCGGGGATGCCGTAAATCAGGACTCCGCCCGGTTCATGGAGTGCCTCGAAGATCGTGACATCGTGGCCCAGCTTCACGAGATCTCCTGCCGCTGTCAAGCCCGCAGGCCCCGCGCCTATGATCGCCACCTTTTTTCCAGTGGGCTCAGCAATCTCCGGGAGCTTCAGCTTTCCTGCCTCTCTCTCGAAGTCCGCGGCGAACCGTTCCAGCCGGCCGATGGCAACGGGCTCCCCCTTCTTACCAAGAATGCACTTTGCTTCACACTGGGATTCCTGCGGGCATACCCGCCCCGTGACCGCGGGAAGGGAGTTTTGTTCCTTCAATTTCCAGGCCGCTTCGATAAACTTGCCTTCCTCGATAAGCTTGATGAAATCAGGGATCGCGATATTAACGGGACAACCCAAGACGCACAGGGGTTTCTTACACCTAAGACAGCGCTTGGATTCCTCCAGGGCGAGTTCATCGGCAAAACCATAGGGGACTTCTTCGAAGTTGTGCCTTCTCCTTCTCGGATCCTGCTCCGGCATCTTCTGCCGCGGTATCTTCCTTCTTTCTTTGGGGTCCATTTATGAATCCTTTTCCATGATCGAGGCAAAACTCGGTCAAGAGTTATTTGCTGATGGTTATTGGTTATTCATGTTGAAGGCCACGTAACTTGAGTGATACCCTATCCCCGGTAGAAATACGGAAATGCTGGCTAAATTCACACCAGCAACCAGCAACGGATAACCGATAACCACTAACCATAACAAGTAAGACCCAAATTGAAGGCTTTAGCTCAATTAGGGTTGTGTCTTCCTGGCCTTGCATCCTTGCTCACGCTTGATGGCATAGACACTCGTTCTCTTGACCGGGAAAATGCAACGGCTCAAGGGGCAGGGCCTGGACTTCCTCATACTTGAACGCGGCCTGCCGCTGCATCAACTCGATCCAGTTTATCTTCAGTCCATCAAGAAAGGGCCCGTCCACGCAAGCGAACTTGGTCGTGTCACCTACTGTAACTCGGCATGCCCCGCACATTCCCGTGCCATCTACCATGATGGGGTTCATTGCCGTCAGTGTGGGAATTCCATGCTTTTTTGTAACCTCGCATACGAGCATCATCATGAAAGTGCAACCTATGATATAGGACTGATCAATTTTTTCGCCCCGCTCAACCAGCATTTCCACCACGTCCTGGATCCCGCCCTTTATGCCAGCTGAACCGTCCTTGGTTACGATGATATGCTCATGGCACACTGCGGCGACCTTTTCCTCCCAGTGGAGCAGAAAGCGATTCGAGGCCTCCTGGACGCAGATCACCCGGTTTCCCGCTTCTTTCATGGCACGGGCTATTGGAAAAATCGCAGCCACCCCGTAACAGCCGCCCGCGCACAGGACAGTGCCGTATTTCCTTGTCTCAACAGGTGATCCCAAAGGGCCTGTCACATGCGCAAGATGCTGGCCAAGAACAGTAGACGCCATCTCTCTGCTTGACCTGCCCACCTCCAGTGTCACCAACGTGATGGTCCCTTTATCCCTGTCATAATCGGAGATGGTATAGGGTATGCGTTCAGATTTCTCGTTGACCATTGCAATCACGAATTGGCCTGGCTGGCATTTCTCAGCAATCACCGGGGCATGTATGGTGATCAAGTGAGTATTGGGTACTATCTCGAATTTTTCTATTATCCTGAAGGGCTTCTCCGTTTCAGGCTCTTCGATGGCCGCCCTTTCATCGAGTTCTTTTTCTCGGTCCGATACACCGGTTGTTTCTTCCGGATAAAGGGACTTCACCGCGCAGATGACATCGCTCATCCTGTGACCCCTGAAAAAGCGCGGTATTGCCGTGACATCATCCAAGGGCGAGGGTTGAGGGAGCTTGGGAATCTTTTTGGGGATGCCCTTGGTGTTCAAGCCTTTACCGACATCCTCAAGGGAGCGATAGGCGAGTTCCTCGTATCCCACTAGGGCGGCGATGTCACATGGGATTTTCCAATCATCCACAACGCCCTCAGGGGGGGTGGAGGAGGCAGAGAGCAATTTTACTTCCCCGTCTCCATTCAGGAAAGTGCCTCCCGTCTCCGTGGGAGCGGTGGCTGCAAAGACGACATCCGCCTCCTTTTGGGTCTCAGAAGGGAACATGTCGGTAAGGATAATATGCCTCAGGTTCTTGAGCACCTCCCTGCCCAGGAAGGGGCCTGTACAGTAAAGGGCCTTGACCGTGCCGCCTTCAATCTTTTCCAGGGGGGAAGGGGGGTCCAGCACCAATCTGCCGTTTTCAGACCTGGCTACGGCGAAGTTGGAGGATTTCATCACCTTCCTAGTAAATTGCTCCAGCACATAGAGGTCTTCCCGGGAACAAGCCTCGTGGGCGATCAGGGCAAACTGTTCCCCGCGATATTCCCGGAGAATTTCCACTGCCTTGCCCAAGGCTTCGTGGTATTCGGCATTGATCAGTCCGTCTTCCACGCGTATCTGGTGAGAGAGGATGCGGGACGGATTGTCAAGTAACTGGGGGAGCATAAATCTACCCGCGGCGCATATACGCGCTTCCCTGGAAAAGTCGACCATTCCGGAGCCGATTACCTTTCCATCCTTGATCTTCAGTCGAACAGAGCAGCCGTGGAGACATATGGGACACGTCGAAACACTGGTTCTGTCGGGTGCGCCTCTCCACTTGGCGTACCTGTCAGTGAGGGCACCCGTGGGGCAGATATCTATGCAGGCACCGCAGAAGCGACAATCCGACTCTGTATGTGGCCGGTTAAAGGCCGTTCCTATCCTTGCTTCCTCTCCTCTGTTCACGAAGTCGATGACCCCTTTCTTGTGTATCTTTTCGCAGATTCGGACACATCTCCCGCAAAGTATGCAGAGGTTGTAGTCTCTGTCCATAAAAGGGTCGTACCTTTCCAGGTCCAGGTTCTTGTATATTATGGGGAGGTCGAGGTCGTCGATTCCATACTCGTCGGCCAGCACTCTCAACTCGCAGTGATCTCGATTGCTGCAAAAGGTACAGCGCGTGGCCTTGCCTGTCTTGAAAGGGCGGGGGCGGTATTTTTCACACAGCTCTCTATCAGAGCAGACCAGGCACGAGCTTGTATGGCCGCTAAGCATGAGTTTCAATATTTCACGCCGTGTCTCGAGGATCTCGTCCGTTTTGGTTTGCACCACCATGCCGTCTGTAGCCGGGGTAGTACATGAGGTGGGAAATCCGCGTATTCCTTCAATCTTGACGATACAAATCCTACAGGCACCATAAGGCTCCAGGACCTCGTGGGCACAAAGGGTGGGAATGTTGATACCTGCTTCACGGGCTGCTTCAAGTACGGTTGAACCCTTACGGGCCTTCACCTGTTGACCATCTATAGTGAGGGTGACTTCATCCATTGATCATCTCTCTTTGACAAGTTTTTCTCCATTTGTCCATGCGCTTATAGCCCTACGTTGGTATTACCTCCAAGTCACACCGGAGGCACCTCTTTGCTTCCAGCACGGCATCTTCTTCGGAAAGGGCTTCCTCTACCTCGGTAAAGCTCTTGATTCGTTCCTTGACCGGCTTTGTAGGTATTTCGGGGCGATTGAGCCTTTCTATCTCCTCATCGGTCAGCTCGACCGGCTCCACATACTCCGCCGGGCGGACTTCTTTGTATTCCCTTTCCACCTTGCCGCGCCTGAGATACTGATGGATTCCTCTGGCCACCAGCTTCCCATGGAATATGGCTGTCACCACGTTCAAAGGGCCTGTGACAACATCGCCGCCCGCGAACACGCCGTCCTTGTTGCAAAGATCTGTTTCACCGTGGACTTCAATCGTGCCCTGCCTAGAGACACGGAAGTAACCATTACCTATGGAGCCAAGATCAGAAGTCTGACCAATAGCAACAATGACAGTATCGCAGTCTATGGTGAATTCCGACCTCTCCACGGGCACCGGTCTCCTTCGGCCGCTTTGATCGGGTTCACCCAGTTCCATCTTGATGCATTCTATGGCGACAACCCTATCACCATCAGTGATTATCCGCTTGGGTGAGGTAAGAAACCTTATGTTGATGCCTTCTTCCCTGAGCTGCTCAATCTCTTCCGGTAACGCAGGCATTTCCTCGAGGGAGCGCCTGTAAAGAATGAACACATCTTCGCTTCCAAGGCGCAGGGCGGACCTTGCAGAGTCTATGGCCACGTTAC
This sequence comes from Deltaproteobacteria bacterium, assembly GCA_019308985.1. Next base: position 15,563 of record JAFDHB010000050.1, read on the forward strand.
CTCCACCGATAACCGCCACTCTTTTCCCGATTTTCACGTCGCGGCCAAGATTGATGTCCCTTAGAAAGCTCACCCCTGGAATCACGGAAGGATGATCTGCCCCCTCAATGCCGAGCTTTATCGGGCGGTGGGCGCCCAGGGCAAGGAAGACCGCCCTGAACCCTTCATGAAAGAGGTCATCAATCGTGAAATCTTTGCCAAGGGAACGATTTGTCAAGATATCCACGCCCAGCTTCCTTACGTACTCTATTTCGTGCTTGAGGATCTCTCCGGGCAACCTGTAATCCGGGATGCCCACGGCCAGCATTCCTCCGGCGACCGGTAAGGCTTCAAAGATGGTGCACTGATAACCCCATAGGGCTAGATAGTACCCCGCTGAAAGGCCTGCAGGCCCTGAGCCGATTATTGCAATTCTTTCGCTGTATCTTACCTCCGGCCTTTGGGGCATGATACCCTTGCGCACCTCATAGTCGGCGGCGAACCTCTTCAACGCCCGGATGGCAATGGGGTCCCCATGTTTTCCCGCCTCACATTTTGCTTCACAAGGGTGGGGGCAAACACGGCCGCATATTCCCGGCAATGGGTTTTCCTTGCGTATCACGTCTATTGCTTCTTTGAATTTCCCCTGAGCTATGTATCCCATATAGCAAGGGACATCTTGGTTTATGGGACAGGTGTATTGACAGGGCGATGAAATAAGACCCTTACATACCAATGCTTCACACTGCTTCTTCTTGAGGTGGGCTTCAAACTCCTCCCTGAAGTAGTGCAACGCACTTTGCACCGGGTTTGGTAGTGTCTGCCCCAGGCCACAGAGAGAACCGGATTTTACGATCCTTGAAAGCCTTTCCAGTTTGTCGATGTAGTTCAAGTCACCCTTGCCTTCGGTTATCTCTGTCAGCATGGTCAGAAGGTGCTGGGACCCCATGCGGCAGGGGACACACTTGCCGCAGGATTCACTGTGAGTAAAGGTCAAGAAGTATCTGGCGACATCCACCATGCAAGAGTCTTCATCCATGACTATCATGCCCCCTGAACCCATGATGGAACCCGCCTTTGCAAGTTCTTCGTAATCCACTTTGAGGCCTGCCATACTGGCCGGGATACAGCCACCAGAGGGGCCCCCTGTCTGCACCGCCTTGAATCTCTTGCCTTCGGGTATACCACCGCCGATGTCATAGATTATTTCCTTTATGGTGATTCCCATGGGTACTTCTATCAGGCCGGTGCGGTTAATCTTACCTGCAAGGGCAAAGGTCTTTGTCCCCTTGCTCTTTTCCGTACCGTATTTGGCAAACCACTCAGGTCCCCTGTTCATTATTTCCGAAACGTTTGCAAGGGTTTCAACGTTATTGATGTTTGTGGGTTTCTCGTGAAGGCCCGATTGGGCCGGAAAAGGGGGGCGGGGACGCGGCATTCCCCGTTTTCCCTCTATTGAAGCCATAAGTGCGGTCTCCTCACCACACACAAAGGCTCCTGCCCCCATCTTTATCTTTATATCAAGGTTGAACCCGGAGCCCATGATGTTTTCCCCGAGGAACCCGAGCTCTCTCATCTGGGTGATGGCCTTCCTCAGGCGCTCGATGGCCAATGGGTATTCGGCCCTGACGTACACGATGGCATTGCTGGCCCCGATGGCGTAGGCTCCTATGGCAAGGCCTTCAAGTACGGCATGGGGGTCACTTTCCAGCACGGCCCTGTCCATAAAAGCCCCGGGGTCACCTTCATCGGCGTTGCATATCATATATTTTTCATCTCCAGGGGATTTCCGTGCAAAGGACCACTTCAGGCCGGTAGGGAATCCCGCACCCCCACGCCCCCTGAGTCCTGAAGTTTCTATAGCCTCGCAGACCTCTTCAGGGCTCATGCTGAGGGCCTTGTACAAACCGCTGTAACCCCCTCTTGCAATGAAATGATAGACGTTGGAAGGATCAATAATGCCGGCATTTCTCAAGACGACCCTTATCTGGGGCCTGATCATGGGTAGGTCCGTAAAACCGGCCAGGCCTTCAACCGGTACATCTCCAAAGGAACACAGGGCAAAGTCAGTGCGAGGATCACCGCTGATGATGAAGTCCCTGACTATTTCCTCTACCATGTCAACTGATATATTCCTGTAAAGTACACGCCTTCCGTCCGGGACTGCAACCTCGACATTGGGTTCCGAGTAACACATGCCCAGGCATCCCACTTCGAAGATATCCACCTCAATCCCATTTTTTTCCAGTTCTTCTTGGAAGCGGGTCCATATACTGAGGGCACCGGCCGCCCTACCACATGTTGCTTCTCCGATCAGTATTCGGGGTCTCTCCAGTTTGTTAAATCTTTCCCACTCTTCGCTCGCCCTTTGTTTAAGTTCTTGGAAATTCATTCTATCTCCTTTAAGAGATGTCTTATCTTTTGGGGTGTCATTCTTCCATAGACCCTATCGTCTGCCACGACAACCGGAGACAGGGCACAGGAGCCGAAGCAGGCAACTCTCTCAAGGCTGAATTTGTAGTCGGGTGTGGTCTCCCCTGGCCTTATGCCCAAAATCTTGACTACCTGACCCATTATCCTCTGCCCTCCTCTCACGTGGCAGGCGGTTCCCTGGCATACCTTCAAGATATGGTCTCCGGGCCTGGTAAACCGGAACTGGGTAAAAAAGGTGGCAACACCGTAAATGCAGCTTTGGGAGATATCAAGATATCTTGCTATTTGTTCAACAGAATCTTCTGATATATAACCGCATTTCCCCTGGACCTCCTGTAAAATAGGGATCAGGTTATCTCTGATCGGCTCGTAGTTTTCAAGTATTTCCATTAGTTCCTGTTTTTCCTGAACTGGTTTTTTTTCTTGGGCTTCCACTTTCACTTTCCTTCCCGTGATACACAAGGGTTTTGGGGTTGGGGTGGCGGACTAAAGAACAGCCAACAAAATAAGACCTTGCGATGGCTTTGTCAAAACATTTTAGTACGATTGGGGTCCGCAACCATTCCATACACAGCGTCCGAAATTGATGCGCAGACCGCCTTCTAAGAGAATGAGATTTCTTCTTATGACACCATATTGATCACGATGTTTTTGTTCTGTCTTATCTGAGAAACAATATCATCCAGCGTGACTTTACTCGGCACGATCAGCCGGTCAACGATTAGGGGTCAGTTTTATTTTATTTGATCCTGAAAAACCTGGTCCTTTGGGCCAGGCCAGAGATGATAGCTCTGCCGTGATATGCTGGCGAAGAATCCAGGAGTCAGAATCCAGCTCCGCCGCCGGGCAAACAAATGGCCCCGGATTGAACGAAAATGAAACTTTCTACTTATGAAGTTCGACAAGCTCGTAAAAAGTCCCAAAACCGTCATGCCGGACTTGATAAGCCTGCCCCGGACTGCGATCCGGGGGCATCCAGAAACCCCTGAAATTACTGGATTCCTGCTGGAGTTTATCCCGCACCTAAGATGCGGGGCAGGAATGACAGAAATGAGCGTTTTCAGACTTTTTGCGAAGCCATCAAGTTTCACACGAGAATAGAGCTTTCGCCAATGCCGAATACGTTATGAACTTATTGGTGTGAAGCGACATCAAAATTCTTCTGACTCCTGACTTCTGGCTTCTCAATGCCGTCAGTTGCTGCGGGCCATAGTCCCTTTCAGGGGCTGAGCAAAGCCGGGCCCTTTGGACCCGGATCCTTACTGTCGGTACTGGCTTGCTGCCAAAAACAGAACCCCTGCCGGTAGTAAAGCACACAACATTGGCTCCTCCTGCTACCATTCCTGTTACTGAGACCATGTCATAGCCAGGTGTATCCATAAAAACCAAGCCCTTCGCTGTAACAGGTTCAGCGAACTGATAAACTTCCACTAGATTAGTAGCGCCTGGCTTGGCCACTGCGCCCAAAGATTTCTCAAGTATGGTAGTCAGTCCTCCGGCCTTGTTGCCAGGAGAAGGATTGTTGTTCAACTCAATGCCGTTGCAGCTCGTATATTCTTCCCATCAATGTACACGTCCAATGAGCCTTCGCCCCACTTCCTCTCTCTCAGCGCGCTGCACGAGGAGCTGCTCTGCTCCATAAATTTCAGTTGTCTCGCTTAGAATGACAGTGCCGCCATGACGCACGACAAGATCACTGGCTACTCCAAGTGCAGGGTTGGCAGTGATCCCTGAAAGGGCATCAGACCCGCCGCACTCAAGTCCGATGACAAGCTGCGAGGCGGGGACAGACTCCCGCTTTGCGCCGTTGGCCTCTGGAAGCATTTCTTCTACTGCTTCCACGCCCAGTTGAACCGCCTTCTTTGTGCCTCCCACGTCCTGAATGTTCATCGTATGAAAGGTGCTCCCGGGTTGCATATCCATCTTTTCCATAAGATCGCCGATTTGATTGATTTCGCACCCATGCCCTACAAGGAGTAAACCGGCGAAATTGGGATGGCGGCGCCCATCCAGCTAAAGTCCTCTGCAAATAGTCGATGCCGTCACCCTGATCAGCAAGGCCACAGCCAGAGGAGTGAACTACTGCCATAACACCATCCACATTGGGGAATGCGGCAAGGGCCTCACCGCGAAATGCCTCAGCAATGAATCTGGCAACGCTTGATGAACAGCCAGCCGTAGCCATCACGCAAATGTAGTTACGGGTGGCCATACTGCCGTTTGCTCGAACAATGCCTTCAAAATAGGCACGCTCAGTTTCAGGGAGAAGAGCAGTTGGCACAGCCCTGGCTCCAAAGGCGTACTCCCTATCGTATTCAAGCATGTCCATATTGTGAGTATGTACGTGTTCACCGGCTCTTATATCTCGAGATGCAACGCCGATGATGTGGCCGTATTTGTAAATAGCTGAGTCTTTCCCTATGGGCTGCGTCGCCACTTTATGGCCTCCTGGTATATTATCGACACAGACAATATCCTCCTCTGTAATGGCTTCCCCCGTTCCCACAGAGGCTGCAACCACCACGACGTTGTCGCCAGGACTGAGGCGAATCGTCAATGATCCTGATTCAAGAATCATATAACAATTAATAATTTCTGCTTCATATGCACTCATGGCATGAACGGGGTCAAGAAGCCAGACCGGTCTCAAGCATTGGTAAAATGACGCCCCCTGAAGGTACAATATGCACCTCCGGCTTGGGACAGAAGGTTGCACTCAAGTCAAAGGCCCTATCCAGATCTTGAGCGTAAAGAAAACCCAGACGCTCTGTTGTCTCCTGGGGGATCTCTTCAGATACGAGGATAACCCTAAATTCATCTTGCGCAAGGAGGGCTTGGGCCATGGACATATTTAACTCAGGAGCACCATCTTCCATAATGCGGCGGTTATTATCGAAAAACCCGAAAACGGCTTCCTTTAAATGACCAGCGTGTTTCATTCGAAACTTCTCGCATGCCTCAATATAGGCATCGCGCAGGGGGACCGTGCAATTAGCCACAAGGATGATAACGCCTCCCGCCCTCGTGATCTCAGAGGCCGGGGCAAGAGGTTTCATTATTTGAGTGCCCTCGGTGTAAGGAAAGGAGCTGATCACGGTAACATCAGCTCTCTTTTGAAAATTCATTGTGATGATCTGCTTACTCAAATCAATACCGGCCAAGTGAGCTTCGAGAGGATCCCCGCACACAAGGTTATAGAGACGGTCATTGTGATCTAGGACACTGTTGACGATGAAATCCAGCCCTGCAGCGCGGGCCAATGAACAGACCTCTTGATAGAAGGGATTTCCCCTTAGTTTTCCGAGTCCAGATCCGTGCCGAAAACTGCGTTTCAAGTGATGTTCAAGGATGGCGTCAAAGTTCGCTACGCCAGGAAAAAGAATCTTTCCTCCTCCCCCAAATCCGTTCATCGGATGAGGAAAGATAGAACCAATCCCGATTTTGAATGTTGCCTCATGCACTCTACGGTTTATCTTGATGCTTGTACCTGTCTTGAATCTTGCAACCGGCACCAGATCCGGGGCATGACAATCGTGGTTGGTGAAAAAATAGCGCTTCACGATGTCCTTTCCGTAAACAGCATCCAGTTCCTCTTGGGGGAGACCCCTATGAGTTCCTAGCGCCACAACCACAGAGATATTCGATCTTGGAACCCCGGCCTTGTGAAGCTCCTCCAACAGCACCCTCAAAATGATTTCTTTGGGAGACGATCTTGTCTGATCCTCGATTAGGACGGTAACCCTGTCGGAGCGGGAAATGCAATCTTTGAGAGCCGGGGCCCCGATAGGATTCCTTAGAGACTTTCTAATGATCTTTCCTAATTCCTCCTTAGGAGGATGGTCTCGAAATTCGGCGAATGTGAGAATTTTCCAGTTGGAAGGAACTTCAAAATAGCGTGTATCGCGGCCACATCTGACAAATGCTTTTACCATGTCTTTCACTTTCATGTTTCACTCCTTGATTTGTTCTCATTCAGCGGGCAGATCCGGTCCCAAGAGAATCAACGTCGCGCTAGCAGTGCTTCGCCTAAAGAGTCACCCTCGATAATTGCTCTCAGCACCAACTCCGGACTAATTTCAAAATCAGTAATGTCCGGTTATGTTTTTGCACAGAGATGAACAGAAGGACGAAAGGTCGAAATAATTCATGATTACGTCATTTTTTGCTTGACATTTCAACATTTACTGCCATGAAAAACATGGCGAAAAAGTAACCATCAGGAGGGTGCGCCAACTGCGTATCCAGATTCTTAATGAAACCAGGGCCATAGAAAAAGCTGGCAGCCAGCCTATCTTCTGGCCTAGCCAAAATCATCGTCATTCACCTTACGCAAAGACTTAACCGGACATTACTGATTTCTGTCAAGCTATTTTTGAATTAATTTGGTGAACTCGTAAAAAGTCAAAATTTGGATGGCAAAGTAAAAAGCTTCAAGTTCAAGGCGCGCGAATCTCGTGTGATGAGGCGTACTTAGGGTACGCCGCAATCACAACGAGATGAAGCGCAACGCAGAAATTGGACTTTTTACGAAGCCATCAATTTTCATTGCTGAACTGTGGGCAGGTTTGGGACAAAGGATCACGGCCTTCGAATCCTAGGCCTGTTCTCGATATGTTTCCTGAATGGTCTGTAGCAGGTAGGTGAGGGTGGCGTTTACCGGTGTGGGAATGCCCAGTTCTTCGCCATGACGGACTATGGCCCCATTGATGGCGTCGATCTCCGTCATCCTCTGCCTGAGTACGTCCTGCAACATAGAGGCGATGTTATCGGCAGTGGCCTTGCATACCTCCTTTACCCTGGCAATGGGATCAGGGTAAGGGAGCCTGATGTTCTTTGCCTCTGCGACGGTCATTGCTTCCTTGACTGCGCTTTCCATGATCTGGACGGTACCCTGATACTCAATGAGTCGGCCGTTTTTCAGCCTGGTGATAGCGGTAAGCGCGTTGATGCCCACGTTAATGATGAGCTTTCCCCATAGGAGTTCGTCAACGTTTTCGACGGTCCGGGTCTGAAATCCGGCTCTTGCCAGAGCGGAGGCCAATCGCTGCGCCGGGCCTCCTTCCATTCCAGGGCCGACAGCCGTTTCACCACGGCCCGCATGTCTTATCCTTCCGGGGCTTATGAGCGTGGCCCCTTCGGCCGTCACGCCTCCTATGACTCGCCGGGCGCCAAATATTTCCTGGAGGATTTCAACATTCCCGATTCCGTTTTGAAGGGTCACAACCACCGTTTCCTTGGGTAACAAAGGCTTTAGGGCTTGAGCCGCTCTCTCGGTGCTGTAAGACTTGACGCAAATAAGGGCAAAGTCAAGGGCTTCAGGAATCTTACACGTCATCACAGGCACATCCACCCTGTATTCTGTACCGCTAGTGTCTTGGACAGTTATACCTTGGGCATTAATTTGCGCAGCCCGCTCCGGCTTATAGTCCAAGAGACTGACCTCATATCCGGATTTCTTGAGATTGGCGGCAAACAGGCACCCCATGGCACCAGGCCCCACGACTAAAAAACGCATTGTGCGCCCTTTTTCTTCTGAGACCATAACCAAGAAACCAGGTTTAAAGCTTTTCAGCTTCCTCCTGCCTCATGGAGAAAGTGTGCTCAGGTCCAGGGAAGACACCCTTTTCCACCTCTTCCTTGTAGCGGACAAGGGCGTCCTTGATCATGGGTGAAAGGTTGATATACTGCTTTACGAATTTCGGAGTAAAGCGTTCAAAGAGCCCTACCAAGTCGTGATAAACCAGGACCTGGCCGTCACATTCCTTGCCCGCACCTATTCCGATAGTCGGTATCTTCAGTTCACCCGTGATCTTAGCCGCAAGAAAGTCCGGGATACATTCCATCACGATCATGAAAGCCCCTGCTTCCTCGAGGTCCTTGGCAGACCGTAACAGGTCCTTGGCGCTCTCAGCGTCCTTGCCCTGCACCTTGAATCCGCTCAACATGGTGGCGGTTTGCGGGGTCAGGCCGATGTGGGCGCAGACGGGTATTCCGGCCCTGACCACGGCCTGGACAACATGGGCTACCTCGGATCCTCCCTCCAGCTGACTGCCCTGCAGTGGTGAAGCATCTCATCCATGGTCACCGGTACTGTGGAGTCATAGCCCAGAACAACCATAGCGAGGGAATCCCCCACAAGTACGGTATCAATCCCGGCCTCATCGACCAGCCTCCCTGTAGGGTAATCATAGGCCGTCATCATGGTGATCTTTTGACCCAGTTCTTTCTTTTGATGTAATCCTGCAATAGTGACTTTTTGTCTATCCATTTCATCCTCCTTTCATTCCGGGGGGTCACGGGGAACGCAACAGGAAAAGGTCCTCCGGTGGACCAAAGGACCTCAAAAGAGCCTCAAGCGTTAAAGGGACTATTGGACAGGCTAGAAAACCGCTGGAGTTTCTTTCCGTCCCGGTCGTCCATCACCGGAGATCCAGGCGGACCCACCCGAAAGTAGATCGTAGAATGCCTTGTTTGGCTAGGTGTCCCCCGGCAGAGGATCACCTGCCCTAAAATAATAGGCGATTTTATAGGATTTTTCTCAGAAGTTGTCAACAGAAAGTGAAAAGGGGAGCTGTCAAATGGTTTTCTTGCCCATTAATATTTCCCGGGATCTGGGCCCGCAATTCAGGAGGAGATCAAAGGTGGAGAGGTTAGACAAAAACTCTCCCCATAGCTGGGGGTAGACAGGAGAGGGTGGCCGGAAAAACCCCGTCTCTATCCCGGCGCTTTCAAACAATCCTTGATCCAAGTATTTCCTGGAGGCGTTCTGGGCAAGGAAGCGGTCCGCCCCCAGTTTCATGCAGATATCCACCAGCCTCTGGACCCCCGTGGAAGTGATCCCCAAGCCGGAGAGGAGGAGGACCCTGGTCTCAATTCCCAGGTTTCCAAGGATATACCTGATGATAGCCAGGTTCATATCCAGGAGTTTTTCGTATCGTTGAGAGAAGACCTTTTCCAGGAACGGGAGATGATCGGGGAAATAGGGGGCCTTACCATATGCACTCTTGAGACTGGCAAGGTGTTTCCTCATATACTGCCCCTCGTGGTATATCCTTACTTCATTGATTTTCTGCAGGCCGAGCCCTTTTTTCCACACCGGGATGGTTATCCACAAGGTCCCCTTGTCGTTCTTGAACCGGTTCCTGGTTATCCAGGTGGTGCCCCTGGGGAATTGAACTTCATCCAGAATGACGAAGACGTCCGAGCGGAACACCTTATAAAAAAACCCGGGATAGGGGGCAAAGTATGGTTGGCCCACGCATAAGATCATTCAAAATACCCTTTCAGGGATTACTGGGACCATGCCGAAACAGATCCACATCCAAAGCCCGGTAAGATGCAATCGAGAACTTGATCTAAAGAGATTTTTATAATATTTTGCTGTTTTTGTCATCCTTGAGGGAAGGTCCGGAGGAAAAGTCCGTTATGCAGACTTGGCGGCTTCTCGACACGCCGTCTATGACGGCGGCTGAAAACATGGCCTTGGACGACACCCTTGTAGAGTTAAATGGCCTGGGGAAGACGCCCAATACCATCCGTTTTCTGCAATTCTCCCCGCGGGCCGTGCTGGTAGGCTTTCACCAGTCTGTCCAGGAAGAGGTCCGCACGGGGTATTGTGCTGCAAAGGGCATTGACATAAATCGGCGCATCACCGGTGGTGGGGCCATCTTTTTTGATGAGAGCCAGCTTGGCTGGGAGGTGATCTGCGAGAAACGGTTTTTCAATATTGAAATCCCGAACAACCGGCTTTTCAGGGCCCTTTGCGAGCCAGTGGTCACCGCCCTGACGTATCTGGGTATAGAATCCGCATTTCGGCCCAGGAACGACATCGAGGTAAACGGCCGCAAGATCTCGGGTACTGGAGGTACGGAGTCAGGAGGCGCATTTCTCTTCCAGGGGACGATGTTGACCGATTTCGACGTCGATACCATGCTCAAAAGCCTGCGCATCCCTGTGGAAAAACTAAAGGCAAAGGAAATCGATTCTGTGAAGGAGCGGGTCACCTGCCTCAAGTGGGAATTGGGCTATACCCCTTCCCTTGAGGAAATCAAAGAGGCAATTAGGAGGGGTTTTGAGGAACATCTCGAGATACGTCTTGAGCCCGGGCCCCTGACACGTGATGAAGAGCGGCTGTTCCACAAGAAAGTCAGGTATTATAAGTCAGCGGAATGGATTGATATGGTCCGTCCAAGGTCCCAGGTGCACGAAGTGATCCAGGGGGCGTACAAGAGTGATGCCGGCCTGGTTCGGTTCACCTTTGTGGTCAATTCGCAGCGCATGCGGGTAAAGGATGTCTACATAACCGGAGATTTTCTTTCTTTCCCCAGCCGTGCCCTGTTTGACCTGGAGGCCCTGCTGAGAGGCGGAGCCATGGAACGTGATTTCCTGGTAGGGACCATAGAGCGCTTTTTCCATGAAGGGCGTATTTCAATTCCGGGGATGGAGTGGGAAGACTTTGTCAAGCCGGTTGAACAGGCCCTTGAGAAGGTATCTATTTCTAAGTATGGAATCCCGCTTGAATATTGTAACCTCATTTCGGTGACCAACGGTTCATTTGGTGAAGTGCTCAAGAGGAAACCTACCGTGCTTCTCTTGCCATATTGCTCCAAAGATCTTGGCTGTGAGCTGCGACACAAAAAGGGGTGCAAGCTATGTGGAGACTGCTCCTTCGGTCCTGCCGAGACAATGGGTAGAAGTAAAGAGATGAATGTGATCTGCATCGTGAGCTTTGAGGATTTGATGGAGCAACTCGACCAGATGAAAGCGGCCGGTGTGCCGGCATTCATCGGCTGTTGCTGTCAGCCGTTCTTCATAAAGCATGTGGATGACTTTGAAAGGGCCGGCGTGCCGGGGATATTACTGAATATTGATAATACCACTTGTTATGATTTGGATGAGGCAAAAGAAGCTTATGCAGGAAACTTTGCCAGCCAGACCCATGTCAATCTGGACCTGCTTGAAATGGTTCTAAATCGGTACTAATCCACCGGCTATGCCGGTGAGAATTGAAAAGGTTATGCCGTTTCAGGCGTTTCGAGAAAAACAATTTAGAAATTCGAAAATGGAAACAGGAAACAAATCCGAAATCCGAAGGACCAAATGTTCGAAACATAGAAAATGACCTTGGGGAGGAGATATCCTGTCAAACGAATGTTTTAGTCCTTAGAGTTTATGTCATTTGGTGCTGTCGTTCGACTTTGCTCAGGATGGTGAGTTGGTCGAAGCATTTCGAATTTCGTGCTTCGATATTCGAATTTCCATCTCTCGAAAAATAGGGTGCAACGCTTTGGCCCCATCTTGGGGCCTTCCTCATACCACCAGTTTACTGGTGGACGGTGATTGCCAGGGTGCAGTGATGGACTATGAATGGGATATCCTTGTGGTGGGCGCGGGGCCTGCCGGAACCTCAGCGGCTAGGGTGGCTGCGGAACAGGGAGTAAAGGTCATGGTTGTAGAAAGTCGCAGGACAGTCGGGATGCCCGTGCGGTGTGCTGAATATCTCCCCAGGGCCTTCCTTGGAGAGCTTCCCAAGGTAGACCGGGGCTTTTTGGTCCAATATGTCAAGGGCATGAGGACCTTTCTCCCCGATGGTACGGTTAAGGAGACCATGGCCCCTGGCTTCACCATACGTCGGGATCTCTTTGACCAGACACTGGCTGCAAGGGCAGAGGAGGCTGGAGCTCGAATCTGTCTCGAGACACGGGCGGTAAGCCTTGTTGACCAGGGATCGGTACTCCTAAAGGGGCCTGGCGGGGGACCCGTTGTCATTAAGCCCAGGGTGATAATAGGGGCTGACGGCCCGGGTTCCACGGTGGGGAAATGGATGGGGAACGTGAATCGAAACCTGATCCTTGCTTTGCAGTGCCGTGTGCGACTCACAAGACCCATGGAGTTTACAGAGGTATATTTTCACCGAGAGATTTACGGTGGTTACGGATGGATCTTTCCCAAGGACGGGGAGGCCAACGTAGGCCTCGGAATTGTACCGGGTGAAAGGAGATCCATGTCCCTTAAGACGAAGCTGGAGTGGTTTGTTGATAATATCAGGCGCAAGGGCACGATAAAGGGCCGAGCCTATGGTATCACCCCAGGCTGGATCCCTGTCAAGCCAGTCCGCCGTGCGGTGAAGGAGAACATGTTGTTGGTCGGGGATGCTGCCGCACATACCCATCCCATAACAGGGGCCGGTGTACCCCAGGCCGTCATGTGCGGGCGTCTGGCAGGGAAGTGGGCCGCTCGGGCGGTCCTGGAAGATGATCTCGAACTGCTGAAGCAATATGATCATGAATGGCAGGAAGAGTTCGGCGAAACCTTGACGAGAGGTCTCGAACGCAGGAGGCAATTGGAAGCGCAGTGGCATCACCTTTGCGAAGTCCTTCCATCCTGCTGGGTTGCATTCAGGGGATATTATGGAAGGATTTGAAGAAAGATTAAGGTCGGCCAGGGAGACCTCCTGGAAAAACCTGGGAAAGCGGATCAGCTTCTATCTCCCGGGCATGTTTTTCTATAATGGCCTGACGGGATCATATCCTGCTATCTCCATCACCGGTGAGGGATGTCAGCTCCGTTGCGATCACTGCCGGGGCAAGATCCTCGAGCCTATGCCCAAGGTCATGACCCCTGATTCATTAGTTGAGAGGTGCAAGCTGCTCTGGGACAAGGGTTGTATCGGGGTCCTGATAAGCGGGGGTTGTGATGAGAAAGGTCGGCTGCCTTGGCGGAATTTCATACCCGCGATTGCCAAAGTGAAGAAGGAAACAGGTCTCTACGTTTCAATTCACTGTGGTATCTTGGACGGGGACACGGCCTTTGCGTTGAAGGGGGCGGGTGTTGATCAGGCCCTCATTGATGTAATAGGTGATGATGATACCTATCAGGCCGTCTATCACGTTGGTTTCGGGGTGTCAGAGATCTTTTCTTCCATGGAAGCGCTTGCCAGGGCAGGGCTCTCGATAGTCCCACATGTAGTATGCGGCCTTTACTATGGAAAGATAAGGGGTGAGGAGAAGGCCCTTGAGATGATTTCCCGGTTTGACGTGGAGCAACTGGTGATAGTCTCCTTGATGACTATACGGGGCACCCCTCTTGAGAAAGTGAGCGGGCCGAGAGCAGAGGAAGTGGCGGAAATAATAGTTGAAGCCAGGGAATTGATGCCGTCGGTGCGCACGAGTTTCGGGTGCGCCAGACAAAGGGGAAATGAGAAGGTGGAGATTCTGGCCGTGGACGCGGGGGTCAATCGGATGGCCCTTCCATCGGAAGGCGCCATTAAGAGGGCCATTGATCATGGGCTGGAAATAAGGTATCAACGGACCTGTTGCTCAGTGGGCGCTGATTTTTCAAGAGAGATGTGGTGAGGAGTGATAGGCATGAGAAGAAAAGGCGATCAAATTCAGGAGAGCCCCCAGTATTTGAGGACGAGCCTTGCAGCGGCAATGACCCTGGGACTGAAACCGGGGCTTTTCTATCGAAACGCCAGGCTTTACTGCATAAACCTTCTGCTCACTTACGACGCAGGATGCATTGGCAGGTGCGCGTACTGCGGGCTTTCAAGCAAACGCTCCGGACCCTATGACCAAAAAAGCTTTATCCGGGTAACATGGCCGGCCTATCCCTTGGAAGAGATCTTGCGCAGGATCAGAGATCGGCAAGACAGGATCAAGAGGATTTGCATCTCCATGGTCACTAGGGAGCGCGCCGTGGCCGACACAATTGAGGTGTGCAGGACCCTGAGATCCTCCTTTGATATCCCGGTGGCTCTCCTGATATCCCCTACAGTTATCAAGGGGCAGGATCTTCTGGACCTTAAGTCAGCTGGCGCGGACAAGATAGGAGTGGCTATTGATTTGGCTACGAGGGATCTGTTCGACCGGTATCGGGGGAAGGGCGTAGGGGGCCCACACAGGTGGGAGAGATACTGGGAATGTCTTTCGAAATCAGTCCCCGTTTTCGGTGAAGGCAATGCAGGGTCTCACTTCATCGTTGGGATGGGGGAAACCGAAGAGGAAATGGCCTGGGCCATCCAGAAGGTAAGGGACATGGGCGGAAGGACGCATCTCTTTTCATTTTTCCCCGAGCCGGGTTCAGGGATGGATGATGTGTCTCCCCCTCCCATGGAGCAGTATCGCCGGATACAGCTGGCCCGGTACCTGATTGATTACAGGATCTCTGAAGCGGCGCGATTTTCTTTTGGATCTGATGGCCGCATCGAGTATTTCGGGATAGATGGGCACAGTCTTGATAAGGTAATTGATTCGGGAGAACCTTTCCGTACGAGCGGATGCCAGGGATATGACGGCGAGGTGGCCTGTAATCGTCCCTATGCCAATTCAAGGCCCGGTCCTCATATCAGGAACTATCCTTTTCCTCCAGACCGCCAGGACATATTGAAGGTAAGGTCCCAGATGAATTTGTCTCCGTGATAGGGATCAAAGATTTTTGATGATTTCCAGGAGTTTCTTTGAAGTATATTCAGCAATGTCTGCTAAGCCATCCATGGGCATGAAGAAAGGGGCATTAGCAGAAAAAAGGCAGGTAACAGAGGCTGAAAATTCCTCATCCGCCAGGTAGAAGACATAGTTAAGGGCGATCTTGGGCAAAGGATAGAGCAACAAAGAAAAGTCTCCAGCCGGATAATCACAGACCGTGTGACCATTGAAGGCCTTGAGCACTCTGTCCCTGTTTCTGCTTATCTCCTCCGCATGGGGAATAAGAATACGCTCACTGTTGATTGTGAACGCCCCTTGATAGGGCATGCTTCCGGGGAGGTCCCTAAATGCCGTAAAGGGTTCCAGGGTGAGGGGATCAGGCTTGGCATGCCTCACATAAAGCGCTATGAGGACCCCCTTTGGGCCGGTCTCCCGTTTACCGGAAAGGATTATTTGCTGAGGCCCTAGACAGCAGTCTTCGCCAAAGGCCTTAAAGAGGAAGCTATCGCCCTTTCTACTGGCCGGAATCAAATGCTCCAGGTCGGAAGGGAAGGGCTTGAATATGTTGCGAAGATTTTCGCCAATTATTTTTTCGTATTGTGAGTTCATAGGGAATTGTTCTATCAGGGCAATCCTTTTGACCGGCGGACTCGACCAAGATGGTAAGGCAGTTCTTCGGAAAAATCAACAGGGAAGGGGTGGGAACTGATTTGTTGGGAGAAGCTCAATCGGAAAATGTTTACGCCGAGCAGATGAGGTTGGACATGTAAGCCAGTGATATCCCGGAGGCCTCCAGGGTCTTTAGAAAACGGTCTATTGCCTTGGCGGTCTGAGGGAAGGGGTGGCCAATTCCCACGGCGCAACCATACCTAAGGGCGATCTTCTTTAGCCTGTGTAACTGCCTGAGTATTGCATCCTCTTCAACTTGATTGTCCAGGAATATGTTTCTCCTCGCAGCGTTCATATTGAGTGCTCTGGCTGTCCTAAAGGCGGCCGAATGACTTGACGTAAGACTATCAACAAAAAAGAGGCCTCTATCCTTCAATATGCCCAGTACAGTCCTCATCTTCCTTTCATATTCGGTGAACCTGGAGCCCATGTGATTGTTGACTCCGTGGATATTGGGGATGATTTCCAGGTTTTCCTCCACTATGCCGGCGATCCGGTGAGTGTCATATTCCACGTAGAGGGCGCCGGGCCCAGGGTCGATATTGGTGTCGTAGGGCTCCATGGGCTGATGGAGCATGACTTCATGCCCCATTTCATGGATCTCCAGTGCAAGGTCAAGGGATCTGGGCAAGCGAGGGAGCACTGAGTAGGTTATGGGAACGCCCAAATCCAGGAACTCCCTGGCCCTACTGGCACTAAATCCAATATCATCAATTATGAGGGCTATGTTGGGATAGGAGAAGCAAGGCCCTTTGGCGTTGGCGGCACTTGCATGGGCCTTGGAGAAATGGTTAAGGCCAAGAAAGGTCCCCGCCAAGAAAGTGCCGGTTTTTATTAAGAAATCCCTTCTACGCATAGAACCTTTCATTCTTTGAAAGAGAAGAATGGCCTTGAGGAAAAAGCGTTTCGATATTCGCCATCTTATACAAGTTATTGCGGTCCGTGTCAAGAGAAAATACAACATCTGGTAGCAATTCCGATTCTTGCCGGGGAATGAATTGGCTAGGGACTGAAGAGCAAAGCCAGGGGGGCCGGCCAAGGCCAAATCGGTCTGCCCTCTCATTTTTGTGACATGAAAGTTTCAACTCAGATTGGCCTTGATTGGCAGAGATGCTTTGGGCTAATATGCAGAGCGGGGATTCGAAGGACAGCCGAGGGCCTCATTGTCTGTCAGAGGATGGTCGAGATCTCCGTAATCTAAGTAAATCAGAAAGCTGAGAAGACTAAGGAGGAGCGCATGGATATTGCAAAGGAAAGAATCAGTGTTCAAATTTCCACCCAGGAACTGGAAAGGAGATGGAAGGCAGTAAGACAGGCCATGGAGGCAGACAGCATCGATTTCCTCATTATGCAGAACACCAATCAGTTCCTTGGGGGATATGTGAAGTGGTTCACCGACGCCCCTGCATTCAGCGGGTACCCGACTACCGTGGTTTTCCCCAGGGAGGACGAAATGACAGTGATCAACGTCGGGCCCGAGATGGATGCGGAGAGTCGATTTACGGACTTGAGCACAAAGGACTGGGCACTTAGGGGTGTGAAGAACCGCTGGACAGCCCCCTATTTCCCCACCATTCACTACACAAAGACACTTGATGCGGAACTTGTCGTGGAGCTCTTGAAATCCTTGAAAGATATAACAATCGGTTTTGTAGGCCTGGGGCAAATCCCTGCTGCCTTCCATGACTACATAAGGACCAACTTGACCAGCGCTAAGTTCGCCGATGCAACTGACCTCGTGGACGAGATAAAGGCAGTAAAGAGCGAAGAAGAGCTGGCGCTCATCAGGAGAACGGCCGAGATCCAAGACATAGCCATGGAAAAGGCCTTCAGCAGTATCCGACCGGGCATGAGGGATTTTGAAATAATGGCATTGGCCCAGTACACGGTTCAGAAGCTTGGAAGTGAGCAGCAGTTGATAATGGCGGCATCAGCGCCCCTTGGTACCCCCTGTCCTATGCTGAAGCGCCATTTCATGAACAGGGAAATCAAGAAGGGAGATCAATTTACCCTGATGATCGAGGTCAACGGCCCCGGAGGGCTCTATGCCGAGTTGGGAAGGACTTGTGTCCTGGGAAAGGCGAGCGATGAACTGATCGAGGCCTGTGAAGTGGCAAAGGAGGCCCAGAAGATCACCCTTGACCTGCTGAAGCCGGGGGCGGACCCAAAGGAGATAATCAAGGCCAACAACGAGTTTTTGCGGAGCAAGGGATACCCGGAGGAAAAGCGCCTTTACGCCCACGGCCAAGGATATGACCTGGTCGAGAGGCCCGGAATCCGCGCCGACGAGCCCATGAAATTGCAGGCAAACATGAACATAACCGTTCACCCCATTGTCGGTTCGGCAAGGGTCTTCGCCTGGGTCTGTGACAACTATTTCATCACAGAGACAGGCGTAAGCGACTGCATCCACAGGACTCCAAAAAAGATCTTCGAGATAGAGGTATGAATTCCCCCTCGACGGGCATTTCTCACGGTATTGATGAATGAAGTTTTGCCTAAAGCTTGGCCATTTTGTTGAGCCCAGGAGAAGTCTTATTTGTTGAATTGGTTCCCTATGGGTGGTACAGCCACACTTGGATGATTGCCGGATAGGGAAAAACGTGTAGGGATCTCCCTTTTTCGGCATGAGTACAGGAGAATACGGATCGAGGTTTCCCTATGAACCAGGAATTCTTGATTGAAGACCTGAGGACAATGCGCAGGGAGGCGGAAGAGCTGTTCCGGGCTGCCGTGGAGTCAGTTGATCCTTACAGGGCGGTCAGGGGGTTCATTGCCCTTGAAGGGGAGAAAATCATCCTAGGGCCGGCAAAGGACCAGGGGATGGAGTTGGACCTGGGTCGGTTTGAACGTATCCTTGTAGTGGGCGGAGGCAAGGCCACCGCACCCATGGCAAAGGCCGTGGAGGACCTGCTCGGGGAAAGGATCCACAGGGGGCTAATCAACGTAAAGTACGGTTTCACGGAAGAACTGAAGCACGTCAAGATTACACAGGCAGGCCACCCTTTGCCGGATCAAAACGGCGTGGAAGGCACGAAAAAGATCCTCGAGCTTCTGAGACAAGCAGGAGAGAAAGACCTGATCTTTTCCCTGATCTCAGGAGGGGGCTCGGCACTCCTCCCCCAGCCGGCGGATGAGATTACCCTGGAAGAGAAGCAGTGCCTGACAAAGAGGCTGTTGGAATGCGGTGCAACCATAGATGAAATAAATACCATAAGGAAACATATCTCTTCTTCCAAAGGTGGCCAGATGGCAAGGGCTGCTTACCCTGCCACGAGTATAAACTTGATGCTTTCAGATGTTGTGGGAGACAAGATGAATGTCATAGCTTCCGGCCCTTTCGTCTTCGACAGTACCACGTTTCAGGATGCCTTGGCCGTCATAGAGAGGTACGATCTAAGGGATATCCCCGGCTCCATAATGTCCTACCTCGAACGGGGGGCGAAGGGGGAGGTGGAAGAAACACCCAAGGGGGGGGACCCCATTTTTGATAAGGTCTGCAATTATATCGTAGGCAGTAACATGCAGGCCCTCGAAGCCGCAGACGCAGAAGCCAAAAGAATGGGTTACAAGACCCTGATCCTTTCCTCCATGGTTGAAGGGGAGACAAGGGACGTGGCAAAGGTGCACACTGCAATAGCCAAGGAGATCCTCAGGACGGGGAGGCCCCTTTCTCCTCCGGCCTGTATCATTTCGGGTGGGGAGACCACCGTGACAATAAAGGGAAATGGGCTCGGAGGAAGGAACCAGGAGTTTTGCCTTGCAGCCGCTATTGATCTGGTCGGCATGCCCCCAAGGGCGGTACTGCTCAGCGGAGGGACGGACGGGAATGATGGTCCCACACCCGCTGCCGGGGCAATCGTGGACCCGTTCACGGTGAGCCGCGGTGAGGAGCAAGGAATTGTGGCCCGGGATTATCTCATGAACAACGACTCATACCACTACTTTGAGAAGACCGGGGAACTGCTGGTCACCGGACCCACCAATACTAATGTGATGGATGTCAGGATCCTCCTGATCCGATAAGCGCTTAGGAGGATTTTGTCCATTTTTGGACGAGGTAGGGTTTCGTCATCTCAAAGGTCATGCAATCCTCTTCGATGGACTCCTCCGCCTGGCGGGTGGACATCCTCTTGGTCTTCTTCACAAAGGAAAAAGTTCTTCCAAAATACAAGGGAATCAGGGAGTCCATCATCAGGTCCCTGTCACACACGGTGTCACGGAAGCCGACAGCCATGTCATACAAGATCCTGGCCCATAGGTCCGTTGGAAAGTTGAAGACCCTCTCCTTCATATCCTTTATTTCCAGGAGCTTCTTGAAGACATCCTGGCTGAGGATCTTTCCCCAGATCTCACTGTAGAGGCTGAACCCCTCGTGGAACTTACTTATGAGCTTCTGAGTATCCACCTCGACCTTGGGCGGCATCTCCACCTCGCCCAGGCCGAAACCGAAGATTGCCGTTGGTTTGCTGTACTTGACCTTTATCCAGTGGGAGGCGAAATGACAGGCCATGTTGAATATGGTCCCCACAACCTGGCGGAACATTGGGCCCAAGGATGCAGCAGGGTCTTTTGGCTTATGGATTTTCGGCCGTCCCATGTAGGACTGGCACACAGGGGCTCCCTGGTTGAGGGCGATTGTGGTCATCCATATATCTATCCCGAAATTGGCTATGGCCTCATCCCAGAGATCGCTCTCAAAGTAGATCTTTGCCAATTCGCCGCTGAAACCAAAATCACCACCGATAGGTTGGCGTACCCTTCTGCCGTAAAGGGCCCGGGACATGGGATAGGCAATACTGTTGGTTATGGTGCCGTCATACTTGTGCCTGACATAGAGAGGCGCCACATAGGAGAAATCATTGAAGAGGGGTTCCCCTAAGTGCTTTATCCACTCAGGGGTTATGCTCTTCAGGTCGGCATCCACGACTACGATTGCCTTTGCCCCCAGCTCAATCACTTTCCTGAAAAGGTTCCTGAAGTTGTTGCCCTTGCCCTTCACTCCCGGAGGAGTGGAGATATAGATCTTCGGAATCCTGGTAGGAGTTCCCAGAAAGGCCTGCTTGGTATCATCCGGAGAGTTATTGTCGCAATTGATGATGACAGATTCTATATGAGAGAAATACTTTACCAGCCCCTCACTTGCTTGCCTCGTGGGGTAGCTGATGGAGTCAGCTTCATTGTAAGAGGGGATCGCGACCACCAGATCGGCCTTTCTTACGTTTTCTGGGTTGACTTCATCTTGGAACATGCCAAGATTAACCTCCCTTCAGTTTATTGCACAGGATATCGAGGACTGCCCTGTTCCAGCCTTTGGGGCCCGGTTCTTCGGTTATTAACAAATCCTTTACCGTCTTCTCGAAAATTTTATGCCGGGATGACGAACTGACCAGCACTGGAAAGTCAACGCTTTCCAACATATCAAGATCGTTAGGGCTGTCGCCCAGAGCCACGGTAATGATCTCTTCATGGTACGTCCTGTACCAGGATTCAACTCTTCGAACGGCAAGGCCCTTATCAAATTCTCCGTGAAGGTGATAGAACCTTCCGCCGCAGGTGACCCTCAGGCCTTTTCCTCTGGCGGCCTCGTTCAGCCGGTTGAGATTGATTTCTTTTTTCTCTAATATCAAGAAGGGCTCATCATATTCCCGCATGGCAGCCCGGCTGGAGGCCTCGAGATCCAGCCCTGTGTGGCGGGCTATTTCCTCCACCGTCATCTGCGAGAAGCCCCTCATATTCCACCCGAGTTGGGCGCGAATCTCCTCCAACCCTTTTACCACCTCCCGGTATGGAATGCCCAGGGACACCCTCCACAGATGGTCCACGGGCTCGGCATCAGGAGGGGCTTTGTTAAGGTTAAGGTGGCGTTCAGGAAAAAATATGCCCCCGCCGTTCTCCGCAATAAAGGGGGCTGATATTCCCAAACACTCCTGCAAATGGACTATTTCCGCCCTGGTTTTGCTGGAAACGAGGACAACCGGGAAATGCCGCTTTTCGCAGACATCGAGGGCGGGTTTTGCTTCTTCCCACCCGTATGTATCATGATCGAGCAGGGTGCCATCCAGGTCGGTAAATATTACCACAAAAGGAGGTCTTTTGTAATCATTTGTTGCCTGACCCTCTTCCTCAGGCAAATCTTCTCTTTTCACTTTCCACCACTTCTATCAGCTCATAGAAGATTCCGGGTAATTTGTTTGAAACGCGCTCCCATGAGACGGTCTGGGGAGTTTGAAAGACACTCTGCTGGGTTTTCCCTTCCACGGAAATGACAGCTTCCGCAAGTCCGTCGGCCAGGAAGGGTTTGAATTCGGGATAGGTATTTACGAACCTGAGAAACCTTTCCGTGAGCTTGTAGGGAGACGTGAGCATATCTCCGGCAATGAGGATGGAATCCCTGAAGATACCCCTCACGAGATGTTCCTCGTGATCCCTGTTGTATCGCAGGTTGTTGAAACTGGCATCGTCGGAATATTTTTTGATAAACTCTTCGGCTATGGCCTGATAGGTTATCGCAAGGTCCCTGAAAAAGGTCTCGGAGATGTCCACCCCCTCCTCTATCACCAGGGCGTTCATCAAGGTAGTGAGGATATCAACCGCCATTCGATTCAGGCCTTTGCTCGTATCACCTGGAGAAGTTTCCTGGTGTTTGTGGTCGAAGGGGTGTTCAGTAAACATCACCTGTGCACAGGAGGAGGCCTTTCTGTACACTTCGATCAAGGTGAATATCTCCACGCCCCAGTTTGTTGCAAATCTCATCTTCTTCAGCAGATCAGCGTGGAATGCAACTTCTCCGGAGAGCTGGTAGTTGAAACCGAGGAGGAAGTCTATGAGTCGAAGCATCTTTTCAGCCTTGCTCTCGGTAAATTTCCTCCTGAGGGCCACTAGGAGAGGGTCAAGGAGGAGCCGCTTGACTCTGCCATACATTTCCCTCTCCTTGATCCGCGCGTAATAGGCCTTTGAAAAATCGTAATTCAAGACTACCACGGGATAGAGCAGTCGATCCAGCTGGACTCTTTTGAATGTCTTTATATCGGCGTCTACCAAACCAATAGACTCAGCCCCGAGGGCAATTGCAATACCGAAACCCAGGAACATGTTCTTTCCTTTGCCGGGCTCCCGTATGTTGAATCCGGCGGAGTTCAATCGCTCATAAATGCTGCTGAAACCCGGACCGTCGTTCCACTGAATGAGGCTGTTCTTGAGTCCATACTTCCGTATCAGATCCCTTAGCATCATTGCGTCTTGCTCAGATGCCTTGTCCAGTCCGAGTATTATTTGTGAGAGATAGGGGGTATCCCTCAGTTGCTTGAGGATATTTTCAAATACGGGCAGATTGCCGGGGTCAGTGTATTCACTGGCGAGCAAGGGTATTATGAGGACGGTCTTCTTCCATCTTGAATGGAGCCGTAGCTGGCTCCTCAGGTGTTTCCTGTCCTGCTTGAGGATATGGAAGGTGGTTATTTGAGTCCGATTTTGCGAAAAATCTGAAATGGCCAGAGCCTCCTTTACGATCTGTCAGAAATCTGATGTCTTAGTGCTTCGATTCGCAATTACGGTGGCGTATCTTTCGGATGAGAATCCTTATTAATGCTCACTCAGCACTAAGTCCTGAGTAAATAAATACGTTAGGGTATTTATGAATCGAAGGACTTAGCAAAAACCTCAAAACGGTTGATGCTTTCGGAAAAGCTCCAGATGCAGCGCAACACCGCTCGCTAAATGCCGTCCCGCCGGGAGAAGGTGCTTTTGCGGAAGCATCAAACCTAGAAGAGTTTCTCTTGCACCCCCCCTTCATCCCTTTCAATGGAAAAATGCTTGTAGGCCAGCTTTGTAGCAACCCTTCCCCGGGGTGTCCTCTTTATGTATCCCAATTGAATGAGATAGGGTTCATAGACGTCTTCAAGGGTGTCCTTTTCCTCGCTTACAGCCGCGGAAAGGGTGTCCAACCCAATTGGCCCGCCACTGAACTTTTCAATTATTGTGAGCATTATGTGGCGGTCCATCTTGTCCAGGCCCCTGTCATCCACCTCAAGCATGTCAAGGGCCTTTCTGGCCACCTCCCTTGTGATAACCCCGTCTGCTTCTATCTGAGCGTAGTCCCTCACTCTCCTGAGTATCCTGTTGGCGACCCTGGGAGTGCCCCTGGATCGCCTGGCAATCTCATAGGCCCCTTCTTCGTGGATAGGGATTCCCAATAATTTGGCGGAGCGAAGCAGGATCTTTTTCAGGTCCTCAGGGTCATAGAAATCGACCCTGAGCACCACACCGAACCGTTCCCGCAGTGGTGGGGTCAAGAGCCCGGTCCTTGTTGTGGCTCCCACCAGGGTAAAAGGAGGCAGCGGAATTTTCATGGTCCTCGCCGAAGGCCCCTGGCCGATGATAATATCGAGTTGGTAGTCTTCCATGGCAGGATAGAGAATCTCTTCCACCACGTGATTGAGGCGATGAACTTCGTCGATAAAGAGCACATCCCTGGGTTGGAGGCTGGTGAGGATGGCGGCTAGGTCTCCCGGCCTTTCGATCACCGGCCCGGACGTGCTAATGATATTCACACCCAGCTCATTGGCAATAATATGTGCCAGGGAAGTCTTGCCCAGGCCTGGATTGCCATGGAAAAGCACGTGGTCCAGGGCCTCTGATCGGGCCTTTGCGGCCTCAATGAAGAGCTTGAGGTTTCTCTTAAGATCCTGCTGACCCTCATATTCATCCAGGCTCTTGGGTCTAAGGCTTACATCCGCTCCGCTCTCCTCCGGTTGTGGCTGTGGGTCTATGATTCTACTCTCCATGGGAACACATTTCCTGCTCAGGCAAGCAACCTCAATGCCTCTTTTATCAATACCCCTAGGTCGGTGCTTCTTGTCTTTGCAAAGGCCTTTTCCACCGCTCCCCTTGCCGCCTTGGATGAATAGCCCAAGTTTAAAAGAGCGGATACAGCATCGTCAAGTACCCTTTTCTCTTCACCCCCAAAAAACTGCGCCGGCTCGGCCCGCTCTCCACCCAGGAGCGAGTGTGCCTTCTCTCTCAGCTCCAGGGCGATACGCTCTGCGGTCTTTTTCCCTACCCCCGGAATAGATTGCAGCCGCAGGGCATCACCTCCTGCCATGGCTTCAAGCAGCTCCTGGGGCCCTATGCCCGAAAGAATATTGATGGCCAGCTTTGGGCCGATACCTGCCACGGATTTGAGCATCATAAAAATTTCTTTTTCAAGGAGGGTCTTGAAACCGAAAAGGACAATGGCATCCTCCCTGACATGAGTATATATATGCAGGCTCACGTCTTGATTCTGGTCGGGCAAGGCATAAAATGTGGAAAAGGGTACGATGACCTCATACCCGATGCCGGAGTTATCTATGATCACGCATTGAGCGGATTTTTCTACAATTGTCCCATCTAGTTTTGCGATCATGACCGACGATTCCTGTGGCCTAATGGATTTACCGAGACGGATGCCCGAATCTTGTCCAGTTCAGGTGGCATATGGCGGCGGCCAGGGCATCGGCCGTGTCAAGATCGGGCTGGTAGTTGAGCTTCAGGATCACTTGAACCATGCTGCGGACCTGTTCCTTTGTCGCACGACCATAGCCGACTACCGCTTTTTTTATCTCAAGGGGGCTGTACTCGAATATCTTCAGACCGCACTGGGTCGCCGCGATCAAGACAGCACCCCTGGCATGGCCGATCTTTAGGGCGCTCTTAACGTTCTTGGCAAAGAACATGTCCTCTATGGCCATCTCCCTGGGAGAAAAACGGGTCATCACATCAACCATGGTTTGGTAGATGTCATGGATCCTTTGAAAAAAGGGTAGGTCTCGGGGCAGGTTTATGGCACTCGAATGGATGCACGTCATCTTATCCCCCTTTTTCTCGATAAGGCCATACCCGGTTACCACAGAGCCGGGATCGACCCCGAGCACGATCATCAGCTCATGGCCTCCATAACTTCGTCGGGGATGTCGAAGTTGGCATACACATGACTCACGTCATCATTATCCTCCAAGGCCTCCAGGAGGTTCAGCATCTGAGTGGCCTGTTTGCCTTCCACCTTGACCGTAGTCTGGGGAATCATGCTGATTTCAGCGAGGCTGTAAGCGATGCCGTTGTCATCAAAGGCCTTCTTGACAGTCTCAAAATCCCCCGGATCGGTTATGACTTCAAACTCCGACTTGCCTTCCTTGACGTCTTCAGCCCCCGCCTCAAGGGCTATGTCAAGGAGCTTCTCCTCGTCCACCTTGTCCTTGTCCACGACGATCAGCCCCTTTTTGTGGAACATCCATGCCACGCAACCAGGTTCTCCCAGGTTCCCGCCGTGACGGTCAAGGAGGTGCTTGATATCGGCAACGGTCCTGTTCTTGTTATCCGTCAAGCAATCTATGAGCATGGCCACCCCTCCAGGGCCGTAACCTTCATAATTGACCTCTTCATAAGCCGTTCCTTCAAGCTCCCCCGTACCCTTCTTGATAGCCCTCTCAATGTTTTCCTTGGGCATATTCTGGGCCTTGGCCGCCTGGATTGCGGCCCGCAAACGGGGATTGCCTGCCGGGTCACCTCCACCCAGGCGGGCGGCAACGGTGATTTCCTTGTTGAGCTTGGAGAATATCTTCCCCCTCCTGGCATCCAGTGCACCCTTCTTGTGCCTGATACTGGCCCATTTCGAATGACCTGACATTAACTTACCTCCTAAGCAGAAAAAGAGTTTTCTTTTATTGTCTTATGGCCCGATCCGGTCCAAAATAGAGGGCGTGCGCCTGATAGCTTTCAGGACAATTTCGTGACTCCCGCACCGGCCGCGGAGCCTTAGCCACCCATGAACTTTAAGCCGAGAATGTAGATTTCCCTGCTGCCTTTCCTGACAGCGGCCGGCCTTACGGCCCGTACGTCTCGGAAATGCCTCGCCAGGGAATCCCTGAACTCCTTGAGGCCTTCACCTTCGAATACCTTGCACAAGAAATTACCTCCCTCCTTCAGGAGCGAAAGGGCGATTTCAAGGGCCCTTTGTGACAGTTCAAGGGACCGGGTCGAGTCAGATGTCCGCACTCCCGTGGTCTTGGGAGCAAGGTCGCTCAATACGCAGTCCCGGGGGCCTACATGTTTTGCCAACCAGTCGATTTCGATCCTGAGGGCATCCCCCTTAATAAACCTAAAGTTGGGGGCATCCAAAACTACAGGCTCAAGCAGGTCAAAGCCTACGACTTCTCCTTGACTTCCTACGGCCCTCAAGAGGTACTGGGACCAGGAACCGGGATAACACCCGAGGTCCAGCAGCCTGTCTCCCTTGCGGACAAGCTTATACTTCCCGTCAATCTGCTGGAGCTTATAAACCGACCTGGCAAGCCACTTTTCCTGCTTTGCCCGGCGTGCGAAATGATCTTGCCACTTGTTCCCTTTCTTCATGCCGGTTTGACTAAGCCTTTGGTGTCACGTTTTCCAGGATCTCCAGTGAATGGTTGATTGGAACACTTCCAGCTGGTATTTTCATTTCTTAGCATATCCCCAGGGTTATTGCAAAAGATTTGTGATTTTCCTTGTACGGGGCTTGGTGGCAAAAGTAAAATCATATCAACTTCTTATGATGGGCGATGGGCGCCGACACACCACGTGACAGTGGCCCACAAAAGGCCGCTGAGTCACCGGGCCCAGCCTTGTGCTGGAACTCCCAGTCCCTAGCGACTCCCACGGGAAGGGACGAGGGTCGCGATCCAGGCGTGGTAGGAAGGGGGGCGATTTCCTCGAATGGGGACTTCATCCTTCTTCGTGGGACTCTTGCGAAAGCACGTCTCTGCGGCATTGTCGCCTGACTTTCAATTGCACAGGGGTCTTTAAAGGAAATTGATGAAAAACGTTATAGGGGGATTGCTC
Source organism: Deltaproteobacteria bacterium (assembly GCA_019308985.1). The sequence continues at coordinate 42,925 of JAFDHB010000050.1, forward strand.
AGGATTATAATTTTTGATATACAGCATAAATTCCAACGCGTGAAGGTTCCCGGGATGATAGAAGCAAACGGGAGGAGAAAATGAATTGGCTGTTTTCCTTCTTTTGGACATCAATCGGCAAGAAGTTGATCATGGCATGTACCGGGTTTGTTTTTTGTGTCTTCCTCATCATACACTTCATAGGCAACCTGATGATCTTTAGGGGAGGCGAAGTATTCAATGCCTATTCGGAGCGGCTCCATTCTTTCGGTCTCATAATAAACGCGATTGAAATCGGGTTGCTTGTGCTGGCAATATTCCATGTTACCTTCGCGGCCATTCTATACTTCGAAAACCTGAGGGCAAGGCCCACCCGATACGTGTTAAAGAAAAACGCTGGGGGGCGAACCTGGAGTTCCAGGTTGATGCCCTATACCGGGTTGTATCTCCTTTTTTTCGTAATCCTTCATCTGCTCACCTTCCACTTTGCCCAAAGAGACGGGAGAACTCTCTATCAATTGGTCGCGGGGGCCTTTGACAGCCCCGCATACGTGGTTTTCTACGTGTTTTCCATGATCGTTGCAGGCCTCCACATAAGGCATGGTTTCTGGAGCGCCTTCCAGACTATTGGTGCGGACCATCCCAAGTATACGTCGATCATCAGGGGTGGGAGCTTGATATTGAGCATAGTATTGACCGTTGGATTCAGCTCCATACCCCTTTTCATTCTATGGAACACCTTGGGAGATTAGGCATGAAACTGGACCCGAAAGTCCCAGCAGGTCCCCTGGAAATGAAGTGGGACCGCCACCGTTTCGAACTGAAACTCGTCAGCCCGGCAAACAGGAGAAAGTTCGATGTCATAATAGTAGGAACAGGTTTGGCGGGTGCCTCTGCTGGAGCTACCCTGGCCGGGCTGGGGTACAATGTAAAGATATTCTGTATCCAGGACAGCCCCCGTAGGGCCCACAGCATAGCGGCGCAGGGGGGAATCAACGCGGCCAAGAACTATCAGGGGGACGGCGACAGTATTTGGCGGCTCTTCTATGACACCATAAAGGGGGGCGATTTTCGCTCCAGGGAGGCCAACGTGTACAGGCTGGCCCAGATAAGCAACAACATCATAGATCAGTGTGTCGCCCAGGGAGTCCCCTTTGCCAGGGAATACGGCGGCCTGTTGGCCAACAGGTCATTCGGCGGAGCCCAGGTATCACGGACCTTTTACGCGAGGGGTCAGACAGGGCAGCAGCTCCTCCTTGGAGCCTACACCGCCCTGATGCGCCAAGTGAGCGAGGGAAGGGTTGAGATGTTTCCCCGCAGAGAGATGCTGGACCTCGTGCTGGTGAACGATCAGGCCAGGGGAATCGTGGTCCGCAATCTCATCACCGGCGAACTTGAGAGCCATGCCGCCCACGCGGTTCTTCTCGCGACAGGGGGCTACGGTAGGGTCTATTACCTGTCCACGAACGGGATGAGCTCAAACGTCAGCGCCATTTGGAGGGCTTACAAGAGGGGAGCCTGTTTTGCGAATCCCTCTTTCGTGCAGATACACCCCACGTGCATCCCCCTGCACGGGAGTTACCAGTCGAAACTGACCCTCATGAGCGAGAGCCTGAGGAATGACGGGAGGGTTTGGGTTCC
>JAFDHB010000238.1 GCA_019308985.1 Deltaproteobacteria bacterium
ATTAGCCATAGGGCTCGGGGATACAGAAGCGAAACCACCTTCACTTTGGCTATGATCCATGGCCTTGGAAAGCTCCAGCTTCCACAATGTCAGCACAGATTCTTATGAGGAGCCTACAAAGATTTTCGATCATAATAACATAAATATATAACTTTTGATAGGGCAAGGGAGGGGTTAGGGCTTGTGATTGTGAAAATCAATCACTTGTCAAAAGAAGCTGCTTTCTACATCAAGATGCTAAATGCCTCATATCAAAGCCTGACCCGTCATCACATGTTATGGATTTCTTCAGGACAAATAGTCAAGCAGCATATAAAAGAAAGGAGGTGAAAACATGAAAGGCTATTGTGTAAAATGCCGAGAAAAAAAGGAAATGCAGGACACCAAGAGCATAACCATGAAGAATGGCAAACCAGCGACTCAAGGCACATGCCCAACTTGTGGTACCAAGATGTTCAGAATAGGAAAGAGTTAGTCTTGGAGAAGGGATAGAACGTGGAGGGTGCCAAACGGGAGACCGATAAGATAAAGGGCCACCGTGACAGAACAGATACTTCCATACACTGGTTCTGTATTGGCTGTCCTTTGGGGGATTGCACGCCTCTTTCCAACCAAACCAGTTGTTAGGGGCTTTGGTGACGTCAGCCTCGATAACAGACGCATTATTACAATGGAATGGGTGATTGAAGGCATTGCATTATTATTTGTTGGTGTATTGGTATCAGCCTTAACCACCATCGATCCCACGAGTGTAGTTTAAAAAATAGTGTGTATCACTTCGGTCTGTGTACTTCTTGTTTTGGCAGTAATGTCTTTGCTTGCAGGTTTTATTGTAAGCTTCCCACCATTCAAACTGTGTCCATTCATATTTACGGTATCCTCGGTCTTTTTTCTGTGGGACGTGGGTCAGATCTTTCAAACTGACAAAGTAAGAGACCTTTATTTCAGTATCCAATGGCCAGACCACTTCCACCGGTAAGGCTGGCACCTTACTGCCCCCTCATGCGCGCCGTTATCTGGTCTTTTCCAATCAACTTTTTCAGTAAAGGGGTCTAAAGGGGTCTCCGATTGACTTTTGTGACAGGTATCAAATTTGCTATTGACTGTTATTCCGTGATAAGACAATCGGATCTTGTCAACCCATTAGCCATCAAGGAAAGGGAACAAGAAACGCATGAATCCGAAGATCGTTATCAGGAAAGAAACCGATTCCGATGTGAGCGCAATAACCGAGGTGACTGCGGCTGCGTTCGAGACCCTCGAGATCAGTAATCGCACGGAGCAATTCATCATCGCGGCGCTACGCGCTGCCAAGGCCCTCACGTTATCGCTCGTCGCAGAAGTGGATGGCCGGGTGATAGGGCATATTGCTTTCTCTCCAGTGACCATTTCGGACAGCACTCGGAACTGGTATGGCCTTGGACCTGTTTCGGTGCTGCCGGAGTACCAGCGACAGGGCATTGGCAAAGCCCTGATACGGGAAGGGCTGTCACGGCTGAAAGATATGAATGCTCAGGGATGTTGTCTCGTGGGACATCCGGATTACTACAGGAAATTCGGGTTCAGAAACATGCCGGGACTTGTGCATGAGGGAGTCCCACAGGAGGCCTTCTTCGCTCTGTCTTTCGACGGGCATACTCCGCGGGGCACTGTCTCTTTCCACGAAGGATTCAAAGCGGATGGCCAACAATAGGGTGCAGGCGACGCTTTGCAACGCACCTGACCCTCGGCTATTATGGCACCCGGCTATGGCCATCAAATACATGAAGCCAAAAAGGTAGAGAGGAGGTTCTCATGCGAATTGCGATCTTTGGCACAGGGGGTGTCGGCGGTTACTTTGGTGCGCAGCTGGCCAGAGCTGGTGAGGACGTTGTCTTCATAGCCCGTGGCAAGCATTTGCAGGCGATCCAAACCCAGGGTCTTCGAGTGGAAACCTCCAAGGGCGAGATTGTCATTCAGCCAGCGCAAGCAACCGAGGATCCCGCACGAGTGGGGGTGGTTGATTCAGTGATCGTCGGTGTGAAGACGTGGCAAGTAAAAGAAGCGGCCCTGGCCATGCAGCCGATGATTGGCCCAAAGACCTTTGTGGTACCATTACAAAACGGCCTGGAGGCAGCTTCGCAACTGGCGGAAGCGTTGGGCATAGACCACGTTTTGGGCGGCTTGTGCGGGACAATAAGCTGGGTTGTCGGCCCGGGCCATATTCGCAGTATCGGCGAAGCGAATTTCATCAAATTCGGGGAATTGGACAAGCGACCAAGCGAACGAGCTGAACAACTGCGGCAGGCCTTTGATCGATCTGGTGTAAAGGTCCAAGTCCCTTCAGACATCTACGTGTCGTTATGGGAAAAGTTCCTGTTCGTAGTCTCATTCGGGGGAGTGGGCGCTGTAACACGGGCACCTATCGAGGTGATCCGCACCCTTCCTGAGACGCGAAGGCTCCTGGAGCAGTCCCTGCACGAAACTCTCGCAGTGGCGCACGCCCGTCAAGTTGCGCTGTCAGATGGAAGCGTTGAAAAGGCAATGGCATTTCTGGATTCTCTAGCCCCCAGTGCGACGACGTCGCTGCAAAGGGATATCGCCGAGGGCAAGCCATCCGAACTCGAAGCCTGGAGTGGGGCAGTGGTGCGTCTGGGCCGGGAAGCCGGCGCAGCTACACCGCTTCACGAGTTTATCTATCACAGTCTATTGCCGCTGGAGTTGCGGGCGCGTGGCAAAGTCCAGTTTCCTGCCTGATGGAGTGTAATGATGAGTGAAGATCCCCGCGCTTTCGCTGATGGATTGTGGAAGGCGTAAGGAAGAGATTCATATTGAACGAAATGATTACATACTATTCATTGGAACACTGACCGCCCCGGCCTCAGACATGACAGACATCTTCACGCCCCCACGCATTGCCAACATACCCGCACTTGACATCACCTCCGGAATATTGTTGTCTGTGATTTTTTGAGCGAAAACACGGAGGCCAAATGCTCAATCTCGTCCTATACTCCACAGCCAGCCTTATATGGGGTTCGACATGGCTCGCTATCAAGCTCCAGTTGACTCAGGTGCCACCGATCCTCTCAGTTGGCTACCGATTCTGCCTGGCTTCAGCCATATTGCTCACTTACTGTCTTTTGACCAAAAAGAAGCTCGCTTACCCCTCGAGAGACCATCTCTTTATGGCTTTACAGGGATTCACCCTTTACGGTTTGAGCTATTGCTTGAGCTATCTTGCCACCTCTTACCTCACCAGCGGGCTTGTAGCCGTTGTCTTTTCCACGATCCTGATGTGGAACATCCTGAACCTGAGATTATTTATGGACCAGCCCGTTGCCTGGCGGGCGTTTTGGGGAGGGGCCCTGGGCCTGTCCGGCATATGCATTGTGTTTTGGCATGAACTCTATGCCTTTACGGCCACCCAAGGCTTAATAGGCTTGGTCATGGCACTTGTCGGCGCCTACCTGGCGTCCGTGGGAAACATTGTGGGAGCGCGTAATGCCAGGACCGGTCTTGCTGTCACCCAGGCAAATGCCTATGGTATGGCTTACGGGGGTGTCCTGAGCCTGCTCATTCATTTTGGAGGGGGCGGAAGACTCGCATTTGACTGGTCTCTGGGGTATCTGGGGCCGATGCTCTACTTGACGGTGTTTGGTTCCGTGGTGGCTTTTGGCTGCTACATGCTCTTGATAGGCCGGATCGGTGCTGAGTACGCCGCCTATGTCACCCTTTTGATGCCTGTCATTGCCTTGATTTTTTCAACCTTATTTGAGGACTACCGGTGGACCCTGAACGCCGGTCTGGGGGTGTCTATAGTCCTGGTCGGCAATCTGATTATCTTGACCCCGAGAGAAACTCTCCTGGGGGCATACTACCGAATCAAAGGAATAGGGGCGCAGGCATGAGGCCTGATAGCACCATTGGAGGTGAGATAGTGTGACGGAGAGGTCTAGCCATGGTAAGATCCGCAGGACAGTCCTTCATCACTGCCACGGTGTGCCGGCAGTTATCCCGGACAGAAGGCACCTTTTGTGCACTGTCTCTCTCAGACAGCCCCATGGCACCCAGATTTCAATTCCAAGCGGAGTGGTAGAATGAAAACACGAAAGAAATTGTCCCATATCATCCTGCTCATTGCAATGCTCGCCCTGCTCTTCTTATCCCTTAAGAGATTTCAGGTGGTGATTACGAGTCACCTCCGCTCGAGTGGCGACCTGAAAATCGAGTCCATCAATCTCGCCACTGTCAGGTCACTGCAACAGGGCAAAGCCATCTATGATGCCGGTTTCTTTGGGGACCTTCCCTTTATTATCACAATCTACAATCCCCTCTATCATTTCCTTACGGCGATCCTGCCTCAGTCGCAACAGAACCCGGTCCTTACAGGCCGAATCGTCTCATTGGCTGCAAGCATTCTCATCCTCCTGTTGCTCCTGTATCCCGGGTGGTCCCTGAGGGCTCCAAAGATCTGGGCCCTCCCCATAATAACCATCGCCTGGGTTCTCTTACACCCCATCTTTTTGGAAAACGCCGTATACATATTTTTTTCTCGGCCCTGGCCGTCGTTTCCCTTGAAACACCGCGTAGTAATAAACGGATTGCGGCTGCCGCACTATTTGCTTTCCTTGGTTTCGCCACCAAACAAAGCCAACTGCCGGCAACCGCGTCCTGCCTCCTCTACCTGTTCTTTTCGGATCGGAGAAAAGCGGTCTTGTTTGCCTCTTCGTGGCTCCTGTTTTTTGGGGGATTCCTTGTCTTTGTCCTTGGTTTCTTGGGCGAAGGATACTGGTTCAGCGTGTTTCTTTCCATCTTAGACCACCCCTCGTTTCTTTCCCTCACTTTGGGAAGATTGGTGGAGCTCCTGCGACAACCTATGTTTGATATGCTGCTCTTAGCCATATGCGTCACCGTTGCCTATGCTTTTGTCAGAAAAAAGTCCATTGCGATCCAGTCTCCTTACCTGCTCTACGTGGAGTTTGCCGCTATCATACCGCTTATTGCCCTGGGAAAGATAGGGGGAGAGGCGAGCTACTACCTTGAGTTCATCATTGCCTCGATGCTCTGGATTGTGTTTATCGTAAGGCGCTTCCGAAACGATCTCATGCCCAGGTATGTGATCCCTTTTCTGATCATCTTCTTCTCGGTAGCAGCTCTCGAAGTCATCTCAGGCAAATCATCTTCATATCTCCTGACAGAACAACCCAATGCCCGGTATCTCAGGTACAAAGGTCCGGGAGTCGTGTTGGTCGAGATTGAGGGCCTTGCACCCCGGGACAACCATTTTCTTTTCATCAATACCCATGTCATGCTCCCTTTCGTCAGGGAACCCTATTTTAGCGATCCCTATAACTACTTCCTCATGTGGAACTTCGGGATCCTTGACCCTAAACCCATGATTCGAGCTATTGAAAGGAAATTCTTTTCCGTGATCGTCTATACAACTGCAGAGAATCCATACGCCATCCCTGCCATGGATCCTATCCCCGGCGGGCCGGGCACCAATTCCGTTATCAAGGCCATCCGGGAAAACTACCGATTGAGCAAGGACGGGGATTTTCGCTATCTCATCCCCATCGAACCCCTAGGCTGAGGAAGAACATACTCCCAGGTCAAAGCGACACCCTTCTTCGTGCGCCAACGAAAAGGAGGCTCTGAGCCCCTGCCGCCTCTAAGAGGTTTGGCACGGACGGGCCTAGAGGGTTTCATGTGGGGAAAGAAGACCTGAAGGGTTTAAAGCCTCTCAGATACCGAGGTAGGATTCCTTGACGTAGTCAGTCTCCAGGGGTCGGGAGGCTTCTCCTTCCATGGCAATGGAGCCGTTCTCAAGCAAGTAGGCCCTCCGGGAAATCTTCAGGCTTTGGTGAGCATTTTGTTCCACCAGCAGGATATCCACTCCTTGCTCGTTGATCTCTCGGATGACCTTGAAGACTTCAAGAACCAGCATGGGCGCAAGACCGAGGGAGGGTTCGTCCAACATCAAGAGCCTGGGCCTGGCCATCAGACCCCTTCCAATGGCCAGCATCTGCTGCTCTCCCCCGCTGAGGGTGCCGGCCATTTGGGACTTTCTCGTCCTCAAGACGGGAAAAAGGCCGTAGACCCATTCCAGGGAATCCTTCTGATGCCCTCTGGCCCCGCGGGGGTAGGCCCCCCATCTGGAGGTTTTCCAAGACGCTCATTTCCGGGAAGAGCATCCTCTCCTCGGGGATCTGTATCAACCCTTTTCCCACGATCCTGTTCGGGGGCCATTCATGGATCTCAACCCCGTCAAAACGAATGGTCCCCCTTTTGGGACGAATCACCCCGGAAATGGCATTGATGGTCGTCGTCTTGCCCGCACCGTTTGCACCTAGAAGGGAGATCATCTCGCCGCTCTTTACCGCCAGGCGCACCTCAAAGAGTGCTTGATGATCTCCCCTTCCGAAGGCCTCGGCTTCTCAGCCAACAGGGCCTTGGTCGACAGGACCATCCCCGGCGTGCAAAAGCCGCACTGAACAGCGCCGCACTCCAGAAAGGACCGCTGCACCGGATCGAGTTCACCCCCTCTGCCCAATCCCTCTATGGTCACTCTTTGGTCCCGGTCAGGTCCAACTGATCCCGGAGCACCTGGAGCAACGTGGTCTGGGGCTCTACAGGCACCTCGCAGGTTTCATCGTTCACTTGTAGCACGATCATCCGTTTCAATTGTCGTGAGCCTCTACCGGACCGTACTCTACCTTTCCGTCCAGACACATCAGCGCAGGGACCGTATCTGCCATGAAGACAGCCTGGCACTTCTTGCCCTTGGGAAGGAGATAGCAACGGTTGCCACCGCGTTTGAAGCAGGAAGCCACGAATTGGAAGGTATGGCTTTGGTTATAGTAAAGGCATCGGGTCTCAAGACAAAGGTTGCCCCCTAAGGTAGCCATGTGGCGGACCTGGTTGGAGGCCACGTTGAGGGCAGACTCCGCAAGTAGAGATGCCCTTTCGGAGATCAGGGGCGAACGCACCACATCGGCCAGGGTCATCACGGCATCGAGGTAGAGGGTCCCGTCCTCCTCCAACGCGGGAGGGGCGACGGTCACACCCTTTAGGCTGATGAGGAATTCCGGTCGTAAGAGGCCGTATTTCATGCGAGGGAAAAGGTCCGTTCCTCCTGCCGCCACTTTCGATCGAGGCCCGTATTCGTCAAGCAGTTCCGCGGCTTCTTTGATGGATGTGGGACGCAGGTGCTCGAACTTCGGAAGGGGCGTGTATTTTTCTCCGCCGGGTGCAAGAAGGAAACATGAGCCAAAGATGAGTCGGACGAGGGACTTTCAAGAAGTGCCTTCCCAGCAGGTTCTCACC
>JAFDHB010000239.1 GCA_019308985.1 Deltaproteobacteria bacterium
TAGTGAATTGATTTTCAAGGGTAGGGGAGCCTTTAGGCCTACAAGTAGCCAATATTATGAAGAATTTAGGATCGTAAACGATCCCCTACCCAAGAGCCTTGCGAAATTCGGGTTGAAATGTCAATGAAAATTAAGATACCAATTATGGATTGTGAAATATAATCAATAGGTTTGGTTTATGAATAAGATTCAGACAAAAGACGATCTTCGATCGTTTTTTCAAAAAGCGAAGGGGATTCCCCCGGCCAAGGTGAAGTATTATGTCGGGTGGTTGGACAGGTTTCTTCAGTTTTACAACGGAAGCCTTGATCATATTTCCGACGGAGATGTGAAAGCCTTTGGGGACTTTCTTGAAAGGAACGGATGCGAGGGGTGGCAGGTGAAGCAGGCCCAGGAGGCCGTGTTTTTGTACATCGAAAAGTTCTTGCAAAAGGAGATTGTGTTTACCAACAAGAACAAAAGAGATGATCGCCAGCCGTTCATGCCCAAGACCTGGAAAAGGGGTACGGCTCCGCTTATCTGCCGGAGGCCCTTGAACGAAAGTATCCAAACGCAAGCAGGGAGTGGGCCTGGCAGTATGTGTTTCCTTCGGACAAATTGTCCGTGGACCCGAGGAGTGGTGTTGTCAGGAGGCACCATTTCGGCCATCAGGTGCTGCAGCGGGCCATGAGAACCGCTCTCCAAGGAGCAGGTATGGCCAAGGCCGCGAGCGTTCACACGCTTCGCCACTCCTTTGCTACGCATCTGCTTCAGGCAGGGTATGATATCCGGACGGTGCAGGATCTACTCGGCCATAAAGATGTCAGCACAACCATGATCTATACGCATGTGCTAAAGTGCGGTCCCGGAGGTGTGAAGAGCCCGGCAGAGTTCTTGGGATAATGGGCTGAGACAGCACATTAGCTGATAGGTCATAGAGCTTATTCTGGCTGATTTGAGCCACTTTCTCGATTGTGTCTTCCTATGCCCACTCCTACATATGCAAGGCCCTGAACTCTTTACCTGGACATTCCTGCCGCCTGGATAAGGAATATACTCCACACCGGGACATCTGGCAACGGCCGATTGATCCGAAAATCTACTAGGGAAAGAGCGTTAACTGCCTCCCAAATCTCCTTGAAGACTCATAGGATTTTGCTACAGGCCATCCCGCGGAGCACAGACCCGCACCTTTGATGTCAGGATTCTTACAGGAGCACACAACCGGCCTTATCTCGTAATCCTTTGACAACCTGAAGAACCGCTCATAGCCCCTTTCCCTGAGCTTGAGGGGTACTAGTTTGCTCCGGGTGGAAGAACCAATTTCCGACCATGTCTGGGTCTCAAAGCAACTCATCAGGACCTTCATCGCCCGCGCTGGGAGTTCATTTTGAAGTTGTTGAAGTATGGCGGGTCTCAAATGGAGATAGCTGAGGGTGACCTTTTTGACGCCCCTTTTTTCCAGGGCCAGGTAGAGATCCGCAATCGATTTGTCATCATCCGTATAAAAGGGGATGATTGGATCTATTCTCACCTCCACCTGCACCCCCGCTTCCATAAGGTTGGTGACGTTATCGAGGCGTTCTTGGACCTTCGCAGCTCTCGGCTCAAAGAGTCTCTGATAGTTTTCGCTTGTCGATACCAACCCGATCCTCCCATGAACCAAGTCGGGATAATAAGCGAAAAGCTTGATGAACCGATCCGGGATCTTGCCCTTTGTCAGGAATGAAAACCCTATTCCCCTTTCCAGGAGAGAGGCCATGGTCCTGTAAGTTATATCCCGGATACGCGGATGACTTTGAAAGGAGTCCGATGACGTATTGAAGATGATCCATTTGATAGGGCTTTGTCTCCTGCCCCTGTCCAGTTCCCGTTCTAGCCTTTCAGGAAGGTTCCTATAGAGGTACACCTCGTCCTGCCCGGGTGCCCATCTGTAGCCCCTTGCATAGCAGTAGACACATTTGAACTCGCAGCCCCTGGTCACATTAATCCTGTGAAACTCCTTGAGGCACCCGAATTCCGCTTTCGTCAATACGCGGCTCTTTCTTTCCACTTCAAACAGTTTCATGGGAATGCAGATCTCCCTTGTCCAAAGTCTCAGGACAAGTCTTCAGGCCTGGTCTTCACAGCGGAAACAAGCATGGCCCTTGCCGATACACCTGCTTCGTGCACCGAATTCCGGTCCCCGGAAATGAGCGGATGCCACCAGGGGAGACCCCCTCCCCGGGCAATGATTCGGTAGGCGCATGTTTCAGGGAGCCAGTGGATTTCCGATAATTTCTTAGGGGTTAGTTTGATACAAGAGGGGTTTGCCACCGTCCTAATCTCATAGATAGTGCACCTGCAACTGGTGATATCCAGGTACTTGCAAGGAACAGGTGTCAGCCAGACGATCCCTGTATCATCGTCCTGGATCTTCTCGAGGCAGCAAACCGCGCATCCGTCACAGAGACACTCCCATTCCTCCTCGCTCATCTCCTCGAGCGCCTTCTGTGTCCAAAAATCATGGCTTCCCCCTGACGACACGGCCCTCCTCCAATTGTAGATTACCCTTGGAATCCTATAATACACAAAGACGCTCACAAGTAAAGAATCCGTGCATCAATTGGCCATAGGTTCTCTGGTCGGGGGCCCGAGTACTTCACGGCCCTGATTGGCAACAAAACAGGAACAACAAGGTATTCTGCAGGAAATTTCACATCCTTTCCTGTCCCTTTTCCCGGTGCTATCCCCGGGATCCGGATAACATAAGCTATTGACAGGAGAAATGATGTGGTTATAATGTTTTTTAAGCATTTGATATCTTTATGATAATAAAGAATTATCCCCTGATTTGACAGAAGAGTCTCCGTATAGATCTTTCCGTGGGGAACCGACAAAGATTCGGGCCTGACATATACCGTGTAGGGAGGGAAAAATGGAGTTAGGTCTGGAGGTGTGTGAGTCATGCCCAAGGACTATTACATGGTTCTGGGAGTAAGCAGGGGTGCAGACCCCGAGGAAATCAAGAAGGCTTACCGGGAGGTGGCCAAAAAATACCATCCCGACGCAACTCGGTCAAAGGAAAGCACGCAAAGATTCCTTGAGATCAGGGAGGCTTACGAAACACTTTCAAACGAAAAGAAGAGAAAGGAATATGATCGAGAACTGGCGCGCAGGGAGTCCGGGATAAAAGCTCAAAGCTTGCGAAGCTCGCTCAAGACCCCTTCTCCTGTCAATGACGCTGCGTGGCGTCTTTCCTCATTCTTGGATGATTTTCTTCTCAGGCCATTCTGGGATTTCTTAGAAGGCTTTGAACCAAGAGCCCGGGAGAAGGACATTTACTATGAAGCGATTCTCTCTCCCTCAGAGGCCATCGAGGGCAGGACTTTTTCCTTAAAGGTTCCGGTTGGTCGGCCCTGTCCCCGATGTTCCAGAATGCATTACCCCGAGGACTTACTTTGCAGCCTTTGTTCCGGGAAAGGTATGTTGGAGACAGAGAGAGAAATCACCCTAAGAATTCCTCCTGGTATCAGGCATGGAACGAACATAAGATTCCCCCTGGACTCAATCGGCCTCAGAAATTGTTGTATCAACCTGCGGGTTCTGATCGATAGGGCCACCTAACTGAGATTGATCCATCGTGCGATGCATATGAATTCAGAATCACGCCCAGGGATTTCAAAAATCCAGGCATCAGCCAATCACCATCACGAATTTCCCTAGCAGTACCAGGTACGACAGGAGTGAAAACACAGAGAGAGATCATCCATCTGGACATAGATGCCTTCTACCCCTCGGTAGAGGTCCTGGATAAGCCGTCCTTGAAGGGGAAGCCCGTCATAGTAGGCGGAGTCAGCAGCAGGGGAGTTGTATCCTCTGCATCCTATGAGGCAAGGGAATATGGAGTTCACTCTGCCCAGCCCATGGCCACCGCAATGAGGCTATGTCCTGACGGTATCTTTTTACCTGTCAGGATGTCCAGGTACAGGGAGGTCTCACGACAGGTTTTTGACATCTTCCATAGGTTCACACCCCTTGTAGAGCCCCTCTCAATAGATGAGGCCTTCCTTGACGTAACAGGGTCGGTTCGCCTATTCGGTTCCCCGATAGAAATCGCCCGGAAGATAAAGGAAGCCGTCAGGGAGGAAACGGGTCTTACAATATCTGCCGGAATAGCCCCGTCCAAGTTTGTTGCCAAGATCGCATCTGATATGGACAAACCCGACGGGCTGACCTATGTCCCTCTTGACAGGGTCAAGGCATTCCTTGACCCTCTTCCCGTTGAAAAGATGTGGGGTGTCGGTGAAGCCTCCCTCAAGGCACTTGCGGAACTCCAGGTTAAGACCTTCAGAGACCTGAGGAGAGTGCCCCCTGATGTACTTGAACGGAAATTCGGGCGTTACGGCCTCAAAATGCTCGAACTCTCCGCGGGTAAGGATGACAAAGAA
>JAFDHB010000051.1 GCA_019308985.1 Deltaproteobacteria bacterium
AAGCTTCAAGTTCAAGGCGCGCGAATCTCGTGTGATGAGGCGTACTTAGCGTACGCCGCAATCACAACGAGATGAAGCGCAACGCAGAAATTGGACTTTTTACGAAGCCATCAAAATTGAATTGCAAATGAAAGACTTTAAACCCATATCCTTGGAAAACGTCAGGTCCTACCCTTTGAGGGACAGGAAGAGCAAAGTAAGGGTTGATGATATGGGGAGGCCCTGGGCGCCGGGAGGCCGTCTGCAAGAATGGCTCGACTCTCTCCCCGACATCCTCGCGGCCAGGGATTTCAAACGTGTTGTGGACAGGATCATACGTGCCGCAAGTTCAGGTCGGATGATTATCCTCGGAATGGGGGCACATCCGATAAAAGTTGGATTGAGCCCGCTGATAATCGACCTTATGGACAGAGGGGTTATCAACGCCATTGCCATGAACGGCGCAGGAATAATCCATGATGCGGAATTGGCAATGGTGGGGCACACCTCTGAAGACGTAGCAGAGCAGCTCCAGGGTGGAAAGTTCGGGATGGCCGAAGAGACGGGCAAGCTGTTAAATCAAGCAATCACCCGAGGTGCTCGCAGGAACCGGGGAATAGGTGCCGCAGTGGGGGCCATGCTTGTGAAGGAAAATTTTCCTTACAATCATCTTAGCTTACTGGCCAGCGCCTTTAGGAGAGAAATTCCGGTGACGGTGCACGTGGCCCTGGGAACAGACATAATCCACATGCACCCTTCGGTTGACGGCGCCTCCATCGGAAAGGCCTCCCACCTGGACTTCCGTATCTTTGCCGGACTCGCGGCTCGGCTTGAAGGAGGGGTTTACATAAATCTCGGCTCGGCGGTAATCCTGCCGGAAGTGTTTTTGAAGGCCCTTACCCTTGTGAGAAACCTGGGGCATAACGTAAAGACATTCACCACCGTAAATATGGACTTTATCCGACAATATCGTCCTATGACCAATGTCCTGGATCGTCCCACCCTGGGGGGCGGTGAAGGATATATGCTCCTGGGACACCACGAGATCATGTTTCCCTTGCTTGCAGCAGCCATAATCGAGGGTCTGGAGTCTAGAAAAATATGATGGAGGGAGAAAGAAGATATGCCCATTCATGAATACAGGTGCAAAAAATGCAGGAACGAATTTGAATGCCTCGTCTTAGGCAGCGAGGAAGCAATATCCTGTCCCGAGTGTAACGGCAAGAGGGTGGAACGCTTGATGTCCGCGTGCAGCTTCAAGAGCAGTGGGAGTTTTACGCCGTCTTCGGGCTCCTCAAGTTGCAGCTCCTGCTCCAGCACCAACTGCAGTAGTTGCCACTGAGAAACGCGTGCCCGGTAACCGGTGGATATGACAGGATTTCGCATAGGCTTCGGTTACGATGCCCACAGGTTCATCGAGGGGCGCGCTCTGGTAATAGGTGGAACCCCCATTCCCCACGATTTGGGCCTGGAAGGGCATTCGGACGCGGATGTCCTAATCCATGCCATCATTGACGCCCTCCTTGGAGCCATTTCCAGGGGAGATATCGGCGTTCATTTCCCTGACAGTGATCCCGCTTATAAGGGCATCAAGAGCACGGACCTGCTGGAAAGGGTGGTTCAATGGGTCCGGGAAGATGGCTACAGGGTCCAAAACATTGATGCAACGATTGTGGCTGAAAGGCCCCGTCTTGCCCCTTACATAAAGAGCATGAAGGAAACACTTTCAACGATCCTGGGTGTCAATGATGGCCTGGTCAGCATAAAGGCCACCACGAGCGAGGGCATGGGCTTTTGCGGCAGGGGAGAGGGTATGGCCGCATATGCTGTCGCCTGCCTGTCCAAGGCAGAAACCGGCGAGTAACGGAGAATCATGGTCTTAAGGTTGCTGGCGCGATGGGTATAAGATTTTACAATACTGCTTCTCGGAAAAAAGAGGATTTTATCCCCCTTCGGGACGGGAAGGTCGGAATGTACGTATGCGGTGTGACGGTCTATGATCTTTGCCATATAGGTCACGCCCGCTCTGCCATAGTCTTTGACGTGCTGGTGCGATACCTCAGGGCACGTGGCTTTGATGTGACCTACGTGAGGAACTTCACCGACGTGGACGACAAGATCATCCAGAGGGCAAGGGAGCTCGGAAAGGACCCAAAGGAGCTTGCAGAAGAATACATAAAGGCCTTTTACGAGGACATGGGCAGGCTCGGGGTCATGAATGCTGACAAGGAACCCCGTGCGACCGAACATATCCGGGGCATGATCGAAATGATCAAGACCCTTATAGACAAGGAATATGCCTATGTCGAAGGGGGTGACGTATACTATTCGGTAGAGAAATTCCAGGACTATGGCAGGCTGTCCGGAAGGCGCCTCCAAGATATGAAGGCAGGCAGCAGGATCGCCGTGGACGGAAGGAAGAGACACCCCATGGACTTTGCCCTGTGGAAGGCAGCCAAGCCAGGGGAGCCCCGGTGGTCCAGCCCCTGGGGACCCGGCAGGCCGGGCTGGCACATGGAATGTTCCGTAATGAGCAACTGCTTCCTCGGTCCTAGCTTTGACATACACGGCGGAGGACAGGACCTCCTCTTCCCCCATCACGAGAACGAAAGGGCCCAGTCCATAGCGGCCAACGGGGGAGAGTTTGCCAGGTACTGGATCCATAACGGCTTTGTGACAGTGGAGTCTGAGAAGATGTCCAAATCCCTTGGCAATTTCTTGACGGTAAGGGATGCCCTTGAAATTTATCATCCGGAGGTATTGCGCCTCTTTCTCCTCTCCAAGCATTACAGGAGCCCCATTGACTTCTCCAGGGAGCATGTCCTTGACCTACAGTCCGGGCTGGTTCGGATCTACCGGACGATCCAGAGGATAGAAAAAACCATCGGCCTCAGGTTCAAGCCCACCCACACTCCTTTGCCCGGCTTGCTCCAGGGTAATCGTCTTCCGGCCCTGCTCCAAGATTTTGTAAAGGCCATGGATGATGACCTGAATACCGCGGAAGCCATTGGCCTCATCTTCGACAAGGTGAAGGAATTGAACAGGCTTATGGACCATCAAGACGGTGAGATGGATCAGGCAATAGCCAAAGGGCTCGGAGAGGACCTGGAGCAAGTTTCTATAGTGGCCGGCATCCTCGGTATTCTTGCCAGGGATCCCGAGGTCTTTTTCAAGGAGTTATCAGGACAGAGGGAAGACATTGACCTCCAGCTCATCGAAAAACTGGTAGAAGATAGGGCCCAAGCCAGGGTGAGAAAGGACTGGGCCAGGGCCGATGAAATCCGCGACCGTCTTCGCAAGATGGGTGTAATCCTGGAAGACGGCCCTGGGGGAACCACCTGGAGACTTGATGTTTAAGCTAGTCTCAGACCTTGAACCCTGCGGTGATCAGCCCGGAGCCATCCAATCCCTCGTGGATGGTATCAAGAGGGGATTGAAGCAGCTTGTGCTTCTCGGAGTTACGGGGTCGGGCAAGACCTTCACGATGGCCCACGTTATTGAAAGAGTGCAAGAACCGACTCTTATCATAGCCCCTAACAAGACATTGGCCGCGCAGCTCTACGGAGAGATCCGAAACCTGTTCCCCCATAACGCCGTGGAATACTTCGTGAGCTACTATGACTATTACCAGCCCGAGGCTTATATCCCCCAAACAGACACCTACATCCAGAAGGATGCCCACATCAACGAGCAGATTGACAAGATGCGTCATTCAGCCACGCGCTCCCTCTTGGACCGGGAAGACGTGATCATAGTTGCAAGCGTATCTTGCATCTACGGGCTGGGCTCGCCCGAGGCCTACCATAATATGCTTCTCTACCTGGAAAAGGGACAGGAGTATTCCAGGGAGGATGCCCTCAAGAAACTGGTGGAGATTCATTACGAAAGGGGGGATTACGACTTCTCAAGGGGGCGCTTCAGGGCCAGGGGCGACGTCCTGGACATCTATCCCGTTCACGAGGAGGAGCGGGCGGTCCGCATAAATTTCTTTGGTGACTACATAGAATCCATCCAGGAAATAGACCCCTTGACGGGTAAGGCCATAAGAGAATTGAACCGTATCACCATATATCCGGCAACCCACTACGTGACCTCGGTGGAGATACGCGAACGGGCGATCCGCAATATCAGGGAGGAGCTCAAGGAAAGGGTGGAATATTTTCGCCGGAGAAACAAGTTCGTGGAGGCCCAGAGGATCGAAGAGCGGACCCTTTTTGACCTGGAGATGATGTTGGAACTGGGGTACTGCCACGGCATAGAAAACTACTCAAGACACTTGACCGGAAGGGCTCCGGGCGAACCACCCCCCACTCTCATTGATTACTTCCCCAGAGACTTCCTAGTTATCATCGACGAAAGCCACATAACAATCCCCCAGCTGAACGGAATGTACAATGGAGACCGTTCAAGGAAACAGACCCTGGTGAACTACGGGTTTCGCCTCCCCTCCGCACTGGACAACCGGCCTCTCAAATTCGAGGAATTCGAGGAAAGGGTGAATCAGGTCATTTACGTATCCGCAACCCCCGGGCCTTACGAGCTGGAGAAATGTGAGCTGCTTGCTGAACAGATTATCAGACCCACAGGCCTCGCAGACCCCGAGATCATCGTTCGACCCGCAGCCAATCAGGTGGATGACCTCCTGGGATGGATCCGAGACAGGGTGGCGCGAAACGAGAGGGTGCTTGTAACAACCCTTACCAAAAGGCTCGCGGAAGACCTCACGGACTATTACTCTGATCTGGGGATCAAGGTGCGCTATCTCCACTCGGATATCAAGACCATAGAAAGGATGTCAATACTAAGGGATCTCAGGCTGGGAGTGTTCGATGTGCTTGTGGGGATCAACTTGCTGCGGGAGGGCCTCGACCTGCCCGAGGTATCCCTTGTCGCCATCCTGGACGCAGACAAGGAAGGATTCCTCCGATCGGAGAGATCCCTGATCCAGACCTGTGGCAGGGCCGCACGAAATGTCAACGGCACGGTCATCCTCTATGCCGATAACATAACGGAGTCCATGAGAAGGGCTATTCAGGAGAGCAACCGAAGACGCAAGATCCAACTGGAATATAACAGGGCCCATGGTATCACACCGGAGACTATCAAAAAGAATATCGAGAATGTATTGGCATCGCCTTACGAGGCCGATTACGTGACCGTTTCCGCCATGGCCGAGGAAGAAATAGCCTATCTTCCGCCGGAAGTGATAGAAGAGAGGATCAAAGAACTGGAAGAGAAAATGAAGGAAGCCGCCGGCAAACTGGAGTTTGAAGAAGCGGCCTGTTACAGGGACCAGATAAAGACCTTGAAAAAGGTAGAGCTGGAGGTATGGGATCAGTCCACCTTGACCCTGTGACCATGGGTGTACACGTTCATGCGGCCGCCCCTCAGGTAGCCGATCAGCGTCAAGCCCCTGTCTTCTGCAAGGTGGACTGCCATGGAGGTGGGCGCTGAAATCGTTGCAATGACGGGTATCCCCACTCGAACGGCCTTCATTGCCATCTCGTAGCTCGCCCGTCCCGATGTGACGAGCATCATTTCCTCCAAAGGGACCTTTCGCAGAAGACAATACCCGATCACCTTGTCCACGGCATTATGCCTGCCTATATCTTCAGCCTGGCAGACCGCTCCACCATCCCCGTAGAAGAGGGCGGCGGAGTGAGTTCCGCCGACCTTGTGATGAACCCTTTGCATTTCTCGCATGGCCTTCCCCAGACGGAGCAAGACAGAGGAGTTCACAGAAAAATCACTGGAGAGGTAGGGCAATGAATCGCTGATGGCAGATACATCAGCGGCGCCGCATCCGGAACGGATCAGCCTCACCATGTCATTTCCCTCAGGGGGGTTGAATCTTCCTTCTGAAACCCTCACCTCCACCCTGTTCCGGGATTCGGGCGCTTCCCCCTCATCTACCTCTTCTCCCGGTGCAAGATGCCCCGAGCCGCAGTGATGGATCAGTAAGATATCCCTTGCGCTCGTCACATATCCCTCGCTGATACAAAAGCCCGCCACGAGTTCCTTTTCCTGCCCAGGCATTCTCATCAAGACAGCGATTCTTTGCCCGTTGATCACTATCTCAAGTGGTTCCTCCACGAGCACAACGTCTTCGAGTTTCTGGACCTCACTCCTGCGAATCCTGTGGATCGGCCACGTGATATTGGGGCTGTATTCTTCTTCGAGATCAAACCTTCCGTCCAACATATCTCCTATCCTCATTTCGTACAATCCATTTAAGAAAATCCTACTATAAAATGATCAGCGAGAACAAGATTTTTCCTTGACATGTCCTGTGGTTTGATATTATCTATAGCGAATCAATAGCCATTTTTAGTCCCTCTAGCTGGTATTAAGGGGAACTTCCAACTTGTAGCTTACTCGTCAATCCCAAGGTAATGAGAAAAGATTTTGCCGTTAATGAAGAGGCCTCTTGAGGGTGAATTCTCCCTCCGAGGCCTTTTTTTGTGCTTCTTATTAATCTACGTCTGCAAAATTCCTTTAAATAGATGTTCCCTGTTTTAGGGAATGAGCCGGTGCATATGATCCGTCGTCCAGGAAGGCTCTTCTCAAGGGACTTGGGGCTTTTCCTTTGCTCGATGCCTTGTCTGGCAGGGAAGAGAGTGCTGGTTTCGGTGCTTTTGACTTCAGGGTTGATTGTAAAGATCCAAATAAAGAAAGGAGGAAATCATGGTTTCTCTTAGTGTCAATGGAAAGGTGTACAGGGTGGATGCCCCTGAGGATGTCCCCTTGCTGTGGGTCCTCAGGGATTACCTGAAACTACCAGGCTCCAAGTTCGCCTGCGGTATCGGCGAGTGCGGCTCGTGCACGGTGCACATCGACGGCAAGCCCGAGCGCTCGTGCGCTGTTACCGCAGGGGAAGTGGAAGGGCAGAAGATCACCACCATTGAAGGGCTCCCCGAGGATCATCCCGTGAAGCGGGCCTGGATCGAGGAACAGGTGGTCCAGTGCGGCTTTTGCCAACCCGGCATTATCATGCAGGTTGCAGCCCTTCTCGCCGAATCTCCCAATCCTGACCCTGAAAAGATTATCGAGTCCATGGACGACGTGATCTGTCGGTGCGGCACCTACGTTCGTATCAAGCGGGGCATCAGGAGGGCTGTGCAGATCATGAGAAAGGAGGGGTGATGACTATGAAAACATCCATTTCACGCCGTGAGTTTCTGAAAGGGTCCTTGGCGGCAACGGGACTCACCGTAGCCGTCTCGGTGACACCCTTTGGCTATAAGCTCCTGAACGCTTCTATGAAAAAGGGGGGTATGTCCGGCTTCAAGCCCGACGTGTGGTTCCAGATAACCCCTGACAACCTGGTCACCATCTGGTTGCCCAGCTCTGAGATGGGCCAAGGTGCTCGCACGGCCCTGCCGATGATAGTGGCAGACGAGCTGGAGGCTGACTGGGGCCAGGTGAGGATCATTCAGGCACCGGCAGCAGATGAATTCAAGAACCCGATCCTGCACAATCAGTTGACGGTTGCAAGTGCTGCTTGCAGGGGGTACTACGAGCCCTTGCGTAAGGCAGGAGCGGCAGGCCGTGCCATGCTCATAAAAGCCGCTGCATCCATGTGGAAGGTGCCTGAGAGTGAATGCGAGGCATTCAAGGGCACCATCAGGCATAAGAGGCTGGTCAAAAGTGCCACATACGGCCAGTTGTGCATGAGGGCAGCCAAACTCCGGGTCCCCGAGGATCCACCCCTCAAGAAAAAGGCCCAGTTCAGGTATATTGGAAAGCCTATGCCCCGGGTTGACATACCTGAAAAGGTACAGGGTACGGCCGTGTTTGGCCAGGACGTTGACCTCCCCGACATGCTCTATGCCGTGCTCGCACGACCGCCCGCATACGGTGCAAAACCCCTTTCCTATGACCAGAAGGCGGCCGAAAGTATAAAAGGGGTAAAGAAGATCGTGCCGATACCCCGAGGTCTGGTCGTTTGTGCCGAGAGCATAGACGCGGCACTCAAAGGTCGTGATGCCCTGAATGTGACATGGAGCAAGGGATCCCATCCCGACATGGACACGGAAGCTGTAGAGGCGAGTCTCAAGGGAGACCTCGACAAGCCCGGTGCAAAGGTGACTACCAGGGGCGACGTCACTAGGGCAATCAGCCAAGCCTACAAAAAACACCAGGCGATTTACTATGTTCCCCCTGTCGCCCATGCCACCATGGAACCCATGAACTGTACGGCTCATGTCCAAACAGACCGGTGCGATGTATGGGCCCCGACCCAGGGCCAGACAGTATCCCAGATGGTCGCGGCCAATCTTTCGGGCCTTCCGACTGACAAGGTATTTATCCACACCACCTACCTGGGATGCGGCCTCGGGAGGAGGGCACAGCCTGATTTTGTGATAGAGGCCGTTTTGGCATCAAAGGCGGTCGGAAAACCTGTCAAGGTGATCTGGACAAGGGAGGAGGATATCAAGTACGACTTTTTCCGTGCAGCCGCAGCTCATCGTATCGACGCAGGCATTGACAGACGGGGCAAGGTGACCGGCTGGTCCCACAAGCTCTCGAGCCTCTCGATCCTCAAGTCCATTCGGCCCGAGGCACTCAAGAAAGGGATCGACGGTTATGTCCTGTGGGGCCTCTGGGATCCTCCCAGGTCACCTGCAAAGAGCAATATTACTTACAACTTCCCCAATTTCTATGTGGAGTTGGTCCTATCAGATCTGCCCGTGCCTGCTGCACCATGGCGGTCCGTCCAAAACGCGCCCAACGCCTTCGTCATCGAGTCCTTCGTCGATGAATTAGCTCACCTGGCCGGAAAAGATCCCCTGGAATTCCGCCTCCAGAACCTCAGGGACAACCGCCGGGCCAGGAGGGTACTTGAGACAGTGGCGGAAAAGGCCGGGTGGGGCAAACCAATTCCCACAGGCCAGGGGCGGGGCATTGCCCAGCATTCCTGCTTCGGAACTTACGTGGCCCAGGTAGCCGACGTGTCCGTGGATCAGAACACCGGTAAGATAAAGGTCCACAGGATTGTGGCGGCCGTCGATTGCGGTCAGGCGGTAAATCCGGATGCCCTCACTGCACAGATAGAGGGCGCTGTTACCCTCGCCTTGAGCACCACACTGAAAGAGGAGGTCCAGTTCGCCGATGGTGGTGTGGCATCTGAGAACTTCGAGGACTATGACATCCTCAGGATGAGTGAAACTCCGGATATAGAGGTCCATATCGTGGATAGCAACGATAAGATCGGCGGGATAGGAGAGCCCGGTGTGCCTCCCACCGCCCCTGCCGTGGCCAATGCCGTGTTCAATGCGGCCGGTGTGCGCTTCAGGCGCATCCCCTTGACGCCGCAAAGGGTACTTGCGGGCCTCAGGGGTGAACAGGTCTGACAATATTACCGGGACATCGAAGGAAAATGGGGCGTCCTGACAATGTGACGTCCCCTTTTTTTTACCTGGAGAAGGGAAACGCCTTAAAACGGATTTTTCAACGATCTCAATATCAGCGAAGAATCCCGGCCTTCTGGGCAACGGCCCTTAGATATTCGTTCCCTTCAGATGAGTACATCCTTATCCCACCCTAGCTTGATTAGCTCAATCCTGTCCGGGTTGCTGTTACCCAGCTTGAACTTCCTATCTGCTGCAACTATGTGGATCGGCGGGGGGCTTATGGGACTCCTTTCCCCGAAAAAGTCATCTCGTTTTGCCTGGATAATTCTAGCCCCGGTTGCATCTGCCGCAACAGGGTCCCGACTCACTATCAATCCGCAATAGGGCCAGGTGTATTTTCTGCTGAAATGATGAGGTCCTATGCCATGGAACAGGGGGGTCAGCATCACCAAGATGTTGAGACGTGTCTTGCCTTTTATGTTGGACTTTCTCCATATGGCGCCGAGGTTCTCGCAGGCATTGCCGTGATACCTGAACGGCCAGGATACAAACATGATGTAGTTCTTTATGAGTGTCCCAAGGCCTGACCAGTGATGGGTACGCATGGGCCGGACATTTATCAATACCGTGGATTGCTGAAACACGGGGTTTCCCCGAACCCCCCTATCATCAAAGGATATATTGTGCTCCCTGACCCCGGTTTCCGTCAATCTTTCGAGAATCGCCGACTCCAGCTCCCTGGGAGTGGGCAGGTAGTACCAGACGTTACTCTTCACTCCAACGATATCCTTCGCTCCTGCCACATTCCTCCAGGCCGAGAGGGAATCGCCATTATCAAAAAGTGCTTTTACCGCCATGTCCAGCATTGACAACAATCGGTCTTCTCTCGGCCTACCGTCCTCATCCAGTACTTCTTCATCTCTGATCAGCACCACCCTGCTCATTGGGGCCTTTCCTGCTCGCGCGTCGCTCACCAGCGGGAGCCCCATGAGTCCTCCCACTGCCAGGTAAGAGCCGGTGCGCATAAAATCACGCCTGGTAATGGTCCTCTTTTCAATCATGGCTTCTTTCTCCCTGCCCTTGCCCACGGGCAAGCTCCCCGACCTCGTTTAACAGGTATTCGGCCAGTGACGGGGAGTCGGCCTCCAGGACAAAGATCAGTGTCCTGCCTGTTGATACTGACCCTGCCCACATTCCGGTTTCGACCCTCACGATCCCGTTGGGTCCGGCCTCTGGCAAGTAGCTTGTGAGGAGGCTTTCGTGCGCCCTTAAGGCCTTCTCACGGGTCGGATATAGGACTATGAGGACTTTCGACCTTTGTCCCTCTCTCTCGTAATCGGCGAGTACGGCCTCTGTGTCGTCTCCCAGGAAAAGGATATTCTCATCTGCCAGGTAGTAATGGTAGTTGAGGATGGCAGGATCGCGGAAATAGCGGATACTCCTTGGCCTCAGCCCCTTCGCCGGAAGAAGTGAAAGGATACGCGGTTTGGAGCCCTCATTCTTGATAAGGGATGCTACAATATTACCCAGTTCTACTACGGCCCTCTTCGAGGAACTAGTTTCCTCCTCCGGATAAATGGAGATGAAATACCTGTCCTTCCAGAATCTCAGCCATCCATACCTGTAAAGGGCCCCCTGCCCTATCTCCAGTTCTTCCCCGTCCTGGTCATGGGTAAAGACCCCAAAGGCATTTTCAGGGGCCCCCATGTCGAAGATGTCCATTATGATATCCGGGTTCCCGGTCTTTGCATAACGTCGCGACAGGCAATATTGCATGTCATAGGCCCTGTAGACTTCGGCTGCCCCGTCTATGTAATCAAAGATCGTCCTGCTGTCGAAGATTTGATCCTTTGGTTGAGCCTTCCACCCCAGGATTTCATGTGGCAGGCCCTTCTGCAAAACAGCCAAAGAGCCGGCAAGACATGGCTCTTGCCCCAAAATCAATGACATGGCTACCATTATGATGACCCAGGTATATGAAAACACTCTGTTATGATTCCATCCCATGACGGTCTCTAGGACCTCAAACGACTCGATCTATGATATTCCACCAAATTACGGTAATCCAGCCACTTTTTTGGGGTTAGGCAACCCCATTGCCATCATCGCGCCCAGGAAGCTCGCTCCTGCAACGAAACGACGCATCTCATCCCTGTAGGAACAAGGTCCTCCTTGTTCTCATCTTTGGAGCAAGGCGACCGTGTCGCTGTTCCTCTCTTTGGAGCAAGACAACCCTGTCTACCCGGCAGCGCCTCCTCGGCCCAGGTGCTCCTTATCAGGCTACACGTCCATGATTTCAGCCTTCCTTGTACTCGTATCGTACATGGCAAAGGTGCTCCTGCCGAATCGCCCCATTACCTCGCCGGGATTGATCAGGAGGGATTTTCCTTCTTGCTTGATATTCGGCGTGTGGTCATGGCCGTAAAACACTGTGGCATAAGTCCCGGACTCTGCAACAGGCCCTGCTATCTGGGGATAGTGGGTAATGGCAATCTTGGATCCGTCCAGTTCAACCTCCCCGAAATCCCCGTGCAAGATAACATGCCCCCCGTTGCCTGCGTTTCTAGTCAGGAGCCACTTGTCACCGTCGTTATTCCCCCACACTACATGGATCCGGCCTTTGAAACCCTCGGCGATTTGCTTCAGGGTGAAGGGCGCGCAGAAATCACCACAGAAAATAAGCACCTCGGCTTGGGCTGCCAGCTTGAGGGCCGTCTCCAGCTTCCAGATGTTGTCATGTATGTCAGACATTGCAGCAACCAGCATCTTGCCACCTCCCTCGCGGAATGTTTTCCTTACCCGTTTTCATGGATTCAGAGTTGTCCAATCCTGATTAATGATTTGAACTACCCATGATTTTTTACTATATACCATCCCTGGTGTGCAAGGAAATCAATGCGTTAAACCCTGATTCAACCCGAATTTCGCAAGGCTCTTAGGTAGTGGATCGTTTACGATCCCAAATTCTTCATAATATTGACTACTTGTAGGCCTAAAGGCTCCCCTACCCTCGAAAATCAATTCACTAAAAAGGTGAATAGAAAAGATCAAAAAGGGTTTGCAATTCTGGGTTTTGCCCCAACCCTTGCGAACTTCGGGTTCAATGATTCTGCTGCCCCCTTTACCCAGCGGAACGGGATCACTTCTATGAGAATCCCCTCCCGAAGATCCGGAAACACCCGTTATGGTCGCAGGCGACCCTGAAAGGAAAAACCTCGCTGAACGCCGCGAAAAGGGTGTTCCCATGCCCGACGCAGCCTGGGAAGACATACTCCAGGCCGCCGAATCAGTGGGAATCTCCAGGGACCACATAAGGTCCCTCGTCTCCTAGCTGCTCGACCTCGTGTCCCTCGGCTCTGTCAGGATTTCCTAAGGGTTAGTGATTCTCTTAACCTGGTGGATGGTTCGGCGTCTCGTCACCGCTTTCATTCCCGTAGGCCACAAAGGGCATTTCCGCCTCACTCCAACGGAGTTCAGGTTATTGTGGGAAAGGCAAATATAATTTGTTGACAAATTCAATATGCTTTTTCATAATGAATTTTGGATTTTCAGTATCGAGCTTGTATTAGCATGGAAGACTTGCTTAAATTGTTTCCGTGTTTGAAGTTTTGATATCAAAATAGAACCAGCCTTTCCATTATTTGCCTCACGGGCCTTTGAAAATTGCCCGATTTTGTTCTTTCGAGTCAAAACCCGAAACCCTAATGGGCTAAAGAGGAGGGTTTTTCGAAGGAATCACGCAACAAATGGAAACCTTTCCATCTATCCTGTCTGTTAGGCACCTGCCCTTCAGATAACTTGGTCCTAGGTAGGATGGTATTGAGTGCCGGCTCGAACGTAGGGCACAGAAGCAAGCCAAAGTATCTTTTTTACAACCTGGTTTACGCGAAAGCCTCTCAAGATGAGAGCTTTGCATAACCCTTCAAGAATTGTTAATGCACGAATCGATATGCATAAACACTGCGCAATTTCATCTTGTTTTGGAGTGAGGCAACCATGTTGCCGTCCCCAAAATGGGTTTTGCAAACGTCTCAAGAGATAGCAGGACTCGTACCTTTGTTCTATTCGTGATTCAAGGCCCTTGAGCCGAACGCAGACTGAGAGGGACAAAAGAATATGCGGGGAAAAGCATGGATTCATTGGGTGGCGTAGTCACGTTGGAAAGGGGGTGATTCACCTTGAAACAAGACTGTAAGGAGATTCCGGAAGTGGGTACCGCAGATATCAAAAAGTTCGTGAAACTGATGCGAGTTGCTGAGCCGCGTCTGCGTAAGATCTACGCCTCGCCGGAGATTGAAAGCAAGATCGCATCAGAAATAAACAGCATGGTAGGAAGAGACATAGTGAACAGGGCGGACTGCGGTGGCGACCTGGTGGCGGTTATCGTCATTGTGGATGTCGCTGCACCTGCACCTGGATGATTTCCTGTAACCTGAAAATCCCTATTTGACACGAATCTGATTGACAGTGCTTTTCCCCTATCTTTCATTGCCCTCAATTCTCACATTAGTCCTTTTGGGAGAACCGGATCTATGAGTTTCACCACTGGTAGTAAGCAGTTGAGCCGATCACCTCAGGATGACTACGTACCAATAATCACGTGTTTCTTTTGGAAGTATGACTCCGAGCGCGGCCACGTTATCATCAAGAACAAGCATCGCCGGAACCAGAACCTGATCCTGGACAGGCCCTCAAGCCAGGTCTGGCTCAACATGGACGGCATGAAGACCGTATCAGAGCTCAAGGCGTTGTCATCGAAATTTGCGGATTTTGATATGGATCCTTTTCTACACGAACTTGAGAGTTACGGCCTGATAAGCTACAAGCAGGTACTGGAGGACAACTGGTAATGGCGGCCCGGCCCCTAATTCTATTTATCAACCCCCGGCCCTTCACCTGGTACACCAGTGCCTTCAAGAGCTTCCTCACCTGTCCACCCCTCGGCATACTTTACCTGGCCGCATTTCTCAGGCGCTCGGGTTTCAGTGTGGATGTCATTGATCTGGTGGCGGACTCCCGGTCCAAGGAGGAAGTTGCTGACTTTCTGGCTTCGCGCAAACCAGGTATCGTCGGCATCACCTGCACCACCGAGGGGGTCAATTCTGCATTGCGCATGTGTCAATTCGTCAAGGAACATTCCCCTAAAAGCTTCACGGTCCTGGGAGGGGCCCACCCAACTTTCGATTACAGGGCAATGCTTGAGAATCCCCATGTTGACTTTGTGGTCCGATACGAAGGGGAGACTGCCATGGAACAGCTCGCCCATGAATTGTTCACCCGGCCCAGACTCGACCTTAAAGAAATCAAGGGACTGTGCTGGAAGAACAATGGTCAGGTCATGGTGAACGAAGTCCCGCCCTTCGTTCAGGATCTGGATCAACTCCCCTATCCTGCCCGCGACTTGATCGACCTCAGCGTGTATTCCTGGCCCGGCGCTATCCTGGCCAGCCGCGGCTGCCCGTTCAAGTGTGTTTTCTGCTCCGCCGGGGCCCTGTCCGGAGGACAGTACCGTTACCGTTCTGCCGAAAACGTCTTCGCCGAGATGGAACACATGGTCACGGACCTGGGAGTCCGGGACTTTCTTTTCGTGGATGATACCTTCACCGCAAACAGGAAGCGAGCTACCAGGATCTGCGAAATGATCATTAAGTCTCACTTGGACATCACCTTTAGCTGCGAATCAAGGGTCAACGTGGTGGATCCGGACTTCCTGGCCCTGCTTAAGGAGGCAGGATGCCGGCTGATACAGTACGGTATCGAATCCGGGTCCGATGAAATACTCAAGAAGATCCGCAAGGGGATTACCACGCAACAGGTCAGGGATGCGGTCATGTGGACGTACGAGCAAGGCATACGCATCAAGGGCTCTTTTATCATAGGACACCTGTGGGATACCAGGGAGACGATAACGAAGACCTTTGATTTCATGCAAGAACTTCAGGAAGAGTTCGGGGTGGAAGCCTATCCGGCCCTTAACATACCCTTCCCCGGTACGGAACAGTATGAGCGAAGGAAAGAGCTTGGCCTGAAGATCATCACCGACAATTGGGACGAGTACAATCTGGGCAACGCCATCATCGACACCCCAAATCTGTCCCACGTGGAACTGAGAAACTTCTATTTTGATATCGGCCAGTATGCACTGGACACCAACAGCCTGATGAGAGAGCATAGAATGACGGGAGAATAATAAAGTATGCCCCCAAGAACACGTGAAAATATTTACGCAATGGCAAAGGACGGCAAATATGTACTCGTAGACAGAGAAACCGGGGCGTGGATTCGTACGAACCATGTGGGGTTCGATGTCATAAAGCTGTCCAACGGCTCGCGCGCTCAAGAGGATATCGCAGGGGCCGTGGCCGATCTTTACAATGTCCCGGTTGATCTGATCCGGGACGAGGTGGAAAGGTTCATCAAAGATGCCATTGCAGAGAGGATCTTGATTGACGAAGACAGTGCCCCTGTTGAGGACAATGCGGACGGGATCAATACCGTATGGTTTCATGTGACCGACCGGTGCAATCTGGACTGCGTTTACTGCTATGCGGATAGTGGCACCAAGAACAGGGACGAGCTATCCATCCAGGAAATCAACCAAACTCTTGCCCAGATAGGGGAGTACGAGCCTTACCTCGTATGCATTACCGGCGGTGAGCCGCTGACCCGACCTGACCTTTCCCAAATTGAATCTCACGGCTTGCGGCTGCGTTTGATAACCAATGGGACCCTGATAGACGAGGGGAGCTCCCGAATGATCTCCGAGCGTTTTTCCGAGATACAGGTGTCCCTGGACGGCCCTGATGCAACCACGCATAACCTGATGCGGCCGGGCGGAAACTTTGAAGACACCATGAACGCTATTCGTCTATTGTCCAAGGTTGACTTGGACAAGCGGATAATCTCCTGTACCGCCACCCGCTTAAACTACGATCGAATCCCCGACATGGTCTCTTTTGCATATAACCAGGGCTGGA
This sequence comes from Deltaproteobacteria bacterium, assembly GCA_019308985.1. The sequence continues at coordinate 16,310 of JAFDHB010000051.1, forward strand.
GCTTTTTCTTGAGCAGACTGGTCCCCACCGGCAGGGGAAGAGAGGAGCACTATCTGAACCCGTCGGAGTACGATGCCCTGGTCCGGAAATGTCGCCAGGCCTACACGAAGATCACTGAAACAAAGGGGTTTCCTGTATTTCCTTTCTTCTTCCAGGCGGCCTGTATGCCTTACAGTCGCGTCTTGTTGAAGACCAAGCACTCCAACTGCGGCATTGGCAAGAGCGTAATAAGCATCTCTCCTTCCGGTGATTTCTATCCCTGCCCACTGATGCACACGTCAGAGTACAGGACAGGAAGCCTCCGGGATGCACCTTTCGCTGAACTATTGGAGCGTACGCGTCGAGTTCTCGATTTCATATCGGTCGAAAAGCTGGGCGAATGCCGTACTTGCCACATCAAGCGCATCTGCGGAGGTGGCTGCCGCGCACTTGCTCTTCATCTGGGACAGGGCCTCATGGGCCAAGACCCCTATTGTTCGGTGACCAGGAGAGCTATTGAGAACGCCTTCTGGAACGTATAGGTTTAGCTGTCATGAGAGTAATATTGCTCGATCCAGGACCCGGCCTGACGGACGCCTTCATGGCCGTCCAATATTTCAAACTGCCTCCGGCCGGTCTCCCTTACCTTGCCGCTCCCCTCCTTGAGGCAGGCCACGATGTGACTATCGTCTCAGTCCCCCAGCGTTTCGGCTTCCATACCGACAATGATTCCTACTGGCGTCGCCTCGCCCGCATCAGGGACTATCTCACCGGGATCCTGCCGGATGTCCTCGGTGTTTCCATTGTCAGCGGTGAGGCTTACATGGGCGCCCTGGACATCATCAATGCTTACAAACAAGCCCGCCCTGATAGCCATGTGGTCGTTGGCGGACCTCACGCCAGCGCCGTATGGAGCGATATGCTTCAAGACGAACGTTCCATTGATGTTGTGGTAATCGGTGAAGGTGAAAAGACCATGCCCGAACTATTGCAAGCCTTTGAAACCGGACTTGATCTGAGCACAGTAAACGGCATAGGATTCCTGGCGAACGGCCGACTCCTGCAAACCGGTCCGAGGGCACCTTTAAGCAATCTGGATGGGTATCCCCTGCCAGCCTTTAAGGCCCTGGAGTATTCTGAACGATATGCCGTCATACCCATCTTCACCAGCCGCGGCTGCCCTTTCAAGTGCGAGTTTTGCGCTGAATGGCTCATGAGCCATGGACACTGGCGGAGCCACAGCCCCGAACGGGTGTTGAATATGATGAGCGCAGGCCTTAAGGCGATCGACGCTCGTGTCATGGCGTTCCTGGATCCCATCTTCGGCGTCAACAAGCCGAGGATGATAGCGCTCTTGAACATGGTCTCAGCCACTTGGCCTCAAGACCCTCCTGTTTGGTCCGCCCAGATGCGCATTGACACCTTGGAGACCGCAGACCTCGATCTATTCAGCAGGTCAGGGGCCATATCGTTCTCCTTCGGGCTGGAGTCCGGCAGTCCGAGAATGTTGCGTGCAATGAACAAGACATCAAGACCAGAGGAATACCTGGATACTTTCATTACCAAGATCAAGCTCCTTGCCCGGCTTGACCTACTCATAGAGTTCAACCTGATGCTGGGCTTTCCCGGCGAAGACCACGAGTCATTGATGGAGACCCTGGAGTTTGCTCAAAGGCTGAAGGATATCAAGCCCGACAAGATCATCTTTCGTTTTCCCATCTACACCCCCTATCCCGGAACGCCCAGCTATGTGAAGAGCGACGAATATGGCCGCACCTTTGGCGCCCGATTCAAAAACATGAGGTGGTGGAAGCAGCGTACCCTGGAGCCAAGCTCGACGAGGGAATTCCTTGTCGATCCTTCCAAGGATCTTAGCGCTCAAGACATCAGGGAGATAAAATCCACCTTCCAGGATGTCCTGGGTGGTACCAGGGTGCATGATGGCCGCTTCTTCTTGGATTTGGTGCGCAATAAAGAGGGCTCTGACCTGGCTTCCACGGGTATCTTGACATACCAGGATTATGAAAGAATCATCCCGGATTGGAGCCGCATAGTCATGGGCCTATTGCCCAATCAGTGATCCGCTCTCAAGGGACGGCGTCTATCTTTGCTTCGCCGAGGACCGGTTACCTTGGTCCTTCTCGTATTAAACTTCAACAAGCTCGTAAAGGTCCCAAAACCGTCGTGCCGGACTTGATAAGCCTGCCCCGGACTGCGATCCGAGGGCATCCAGGAGCCTTTGAAATTACTGGATTCTTAGTGGAGTTTATCCCGCACTTGAGATGGGGGGCAGGAATCAGCGCTTTAGGACTGTTTACAAAGCCATCATATTATGATATGTTATATCATTGCTTAAATCCTTAACACTGTCCAACAAAATGAAAGACAACATACTGAAACAGAGTGTATACATAGAAACAACGGTGGTAAGTTACCTTGCTGCTCGGCCCAGCAGAGATTTGATTGTCGCAGCCCATCAGCAGGTTACGTTGGAATGGTGGGAGAATACGCTTCCGAAATTGGAACCGTTTATTTCACCACTTGTAATTGAAGAGGCTTCAAGGGGAGATGCGTCAGCATCAAAATTGCGGCTCGACCAAACAGCTCAATTTTCCGTATTGGAGATCACATCTGAAGTACAGGAGCTTGCGGAACTATATTTTGAGAAAATCCTTATCCCCGATAAAGCCAGAGGTGATGCGTTTCATTTGGCTGTTGCCACATACCATGGAATGGATTTTCTTGTATCTTGGAATTTTAGCCACATTTTAAATGCACGTGTCCGATCCGTAATTCAAGAAATAAATACATTTCGTGGAATATCAACGCCCATAATATGTACTCCAGAGGAACTTATGGAGGTATAAAATGACTCAAGATCCTATCGTCAAAGAGGTTCGGGAGATAAGGCATCAGATTGATAAGGAATGTGGGCAAGACCCTGAAAAGTACTATCAACGTCTTCAGAGATTGCAAAAGAAACTTGCTAAACGTCTTGTTTGTCGTCAACCGAATCCACTACCCGTCCCAAAACAAAAGACGGGCTAACATCCGCATTAAGTCAGACTGGCGCTGCTGACGCATCGCCCGCTCCTTATGCGGGCCGTTATGCATCTGATTATCTCCTCAATTTCCCTCTTGACAACAAATTACAGCATATTTACAATGTATTTATGGATTCAATCAGCTTTTCTTGGGATGATCAAAAAAATATAGCCAATCAAAAGAAACACAGGATATCATTTGAAGAGGCCCAAACCGTTTTTTTTGATGAACATGCCATTGAATATTATGATCCTGATCACTCAGAATCTGAAGATAGATTCTTGATGCTGGGACATAGTTACCGACTGCGAATATTAGTTGTAAGCTACACATTGCGAAAAGACGGGGCAGAAATCAGGGTTCTTTCCGCGAGGAAAGCGACGAAAAAGGAACGAAAAGAATATTTCGGAGAAAAATTATGAGGAAAGAATATGAATTTTCAAAAATGAAAGGACGTAGAAATCCTTATGCAAAAAGGTTGAAAAAACAGGTAACCATACGAATGGGTGTCGATATCATTGATTATTTTAAACGCATGTCTGAAGATACAGGTATACCCTATCAGAATTTGATCAACCTATATTTGAGAGAGTGCGTTCAGTCGGGTAGGAAAATTTCGATTAAGTGGGCATCATGAATAGGAGAGCATAACAAAAGCTTGGAGTCAGACGCCTAATACCGTGCGATTTTGGAGTGGCAAGCCCTCTCTGTCTATAATGATTGGACACTCGCCCTGAGATAAATTAGTGTAGAATGAAGAGGGCGAGAAAGGGATAATAAATGGAAATTGGAGTAAGACAGAGT
>JAFDHB010000003.1 GCA_019308985.1 Deltaproteobacteria bacterium
GCAGGATTCCTGTGGTGCTGAAGACAATCATCAGAGAACCGGGGTTCCCGCAAATGATGGGGCTGCTATTTGCCGCATAGCAAGGTTCATGCCAACCGTCATTTTCGGCCATAGCTATTTCTCGACCATAAAGTGTGTATTTCCCTGCCGCCTATTGCGGCAGAGGGTTCCTGCCCGGGTGAGACTTGCGAGGCGCGGCGAACCAGCACAGTATTCCGGAGGCCAAGACAACAATGATCGCAAGGACAAAGGCCCAATGGTAGCTGTGGGTCTTGTCGAATATGTAACCCGCAACCCAGGCCCCAATGGCACCGGCAACCCCTATTCCCCCCTCCAGGATACCGTATATAAGGCCGAAGATCCTGCCCTTGAAAAGATCCGCTGCCGCGGCCATGAAGATGGGAGCAGTCACACCCCATCCCATGCCGAACAGGATGAAAAAGGGGTATACGAAGAGGTTTTCACCGGTCTTATCGATCAATATGAGGGCGAAGATCCCCAGAGAGGCGCACAGGATACCCATGAAATAGGTGAATTCCCTGCCTATGCGGTCAGAGATCCAGCCCCAGAAGATTCGAAATATTACTGAGATAGCCCCGATCATGGCATATACGTATGCAGCCGTCATCTTGTCGATCCCGTGGTCCACCAGATACTTGACGTTGTGTACGTGGACAATAAACATCCCAGAGAAGGCAAGAAAGGGAAACAAGACCAGTGCCCAAAAACTCACTGTCTTTGAGGCGCTCTTAAGGGTCCATTCCTCCCGGAGCCTCGGTGCAGTCTCCGACGCCTCTTCATTTTCGCTTCCCCTTGGTTTCGAGCTGAGGTCACCGTCAGGCAGGAGTCCAAGATCCTCGGGCTTATGCCTCAGGAAAATGGCATTGAGTGGGAGCAAAATTATGAGGATAAGGCCGCCTAGGGTGACGAAGGTGAGCCGCCATCCCCACAGGTTGATAAAATACTGGGAGGCAGGGACCAGTATAAACGTCCCCATCCCCATGCCCGAGACCGCCAGGCCGCTGGCAAGGCCTCGCTTTTTCTCGAACCAGTGGGCCAATATGGCTGAAAAGGCCACAATGGCAATACAAGAGACGCCGACTCCTGCTACTATGCCGTAAAGGAAGTAGAACTGGGCGAGACTCTTCATGAAGGAGCAGGAGATGAGTCCCAGGCCGAGGACTAGGACCCCGGGGACAATGACCCTGCGTGGGCCGTAACGGTCGATAAGCCCGCCCACTATAGGTGACATGACTGTATATGTGATGAGGGCCATGGACTGAACACCGGCCGATTCAGCGCGGCTCCAGGAGAACTCTTCAAGCAAGGCCACGTAAAAGATGGAAAAGGTGCTTCGCACGCCATACCAGAAGGCCATAGAGACCATTGCCACAATGACGATGATCCATCCATAATAGATGCCAAACAAGTCTGTAATTCTTTTGGCGGCGTTCATGCTGGAGTCCCCTGGATCAAGAGTCAAGTCAATGTCTTTTTATTGACAACCCAAAGGAATTGCAAGCAAAAAAAGGAATTGCAAGTAAAGAGACGAAACCCGCTCAATTTCCTTTTTGAAATTGACACTCCCCATATTCTTTATTATTACCTGGGTCTCTCAGGCATAGAATTAGAGGAGCCGACTATGAGTTGGGGGGGAGGAAGATGTTAGAAGGTTTTGTCCCATACCCGGAATCATTCGTAAGAAGATACAGGGAAAAGAGGTACTGGATTGACAGGACTCTCGGAGAAGAATTTGATATTACCGCAAGAAAACATGCACAAAGAGTAGCATTGGCCTTCCAGGGCCGGTACGTGACTTACCGAGAGCTAGAGGAGAAAGTCAATCGTTTGGCCCTACATTTTGTTGAACTCGGCTTAAGAACCTATGATAGGGCCGTACTGCAGCTTCCTAATGAGTTGGAATTCGCATACTGTTTTTTTGCCCTGGTGAAAATAGGCGTGATTCCGATTCTGGCCTTGCCCGCTCATCAGGAAGCGGAAATCTCCTTCTTTGCCGATTTCACCAAGGCCAGGGCCCATTTTGTTCCCTCGAGGTTCAAGAACTTGAATCATCAAAATTTGGCCGCACGGATAAGAATGAAATGTCCTTCCCTGGAATACACCTTTGTGTCAGGGGAAGGAGCGGAAGAGGGCTTTATTTCGATCTCACAGTTACTCAGGGACAGGATTGAGAAAAGGGCTGCCATAGATTCACTAGACAAATATAGGCCTGACCCGTTAGAGCCGGCCCTGTTGCAACTTTCAGGAGGAACGACCGGGATTCCCAAGGTGATTCCCAGGACCCATAACGATTATGCCCTAAATTTCAAAGGGGCTGCAGAGATAACGGGGATAACCGAGGACTCGGTGATGGGGATTGCCATTCCTGTCAATCACAATTTTGCTCTGTCCAGCCCCGGCATCCTGGGCACTCTGTACAAAGGGGGCAAAACCGTCCTCATTCCCTCGACAAAGACCGACATTGTTCTTGAGACCATTGAAAGGGAGAAGATAACCGTTATGCCCACACCTCCGACATTGCTAATACGGTGGATGAACTCAAAAGAACTGACCAGATATGATATCAGCTCCCTGGAATGTGTTTTTGCCGGTGGCGCCAAGCTGAATCCCGAAGTGGCAAAAAGGATAAAGCCTGTTTTGGGTTGCGAGTTTCACCAGAACCTGGGGATGGCAGAGGGAATGCTCTTCTGGACCCGAAAGAATGACCCGGAAGAAATACTCTTGAATACACAAGGGGCTCCAATGCTTGACGAGGACGAGATAAGGGTGGTAGATGAAAATGGTGACGAGGTGCCCGCAGGTAAAGTGGGGGAACTTCTGGTCAGGGGGCCATATACGATCAGGGGCTACTATAATTCGCCCGAATACAATAGAAGGGCCTTTACAGAGGATGGCTTTTATCGGACAGGAGATCTGGTCAGGTTGTACAAGGGCCGTTACATTAGCGTGGAAGGCAGAATCAAGGATACGATTAACAGGGGCGGGGAGAAGATCAGTGCTGAAGAAATTGAGAATCACATTCTGGCCCATCCAAGAGTCAAGGACTGCGCCCTGGTAGCCATGCCCGATCCTGAGCTGGGAGAGAAAGGGTGTGCCTTTGTGGTGGTCAGAGAGAATCAAGATCTAAGCCTTGATGAGTTGAACAGTTTTCTTAAAGAAGAAAGAAACATAGCCATATTCAAGTTACCTGAACGTTTGGAACTGATTAAAGAACTTCCCATGACAAAAGTGGGCAAGGTGGACAAGAAAGAACTCAGGAGGATCATTGCCGAGAGGCTTTCAGCTTGAATGACCTGAAGGAAAGGGTAAGTTTAACGAGAACATATATTTTTGCATGAAGGTCTTTATCAAATCCAATTTTGTGGTCCCAGGCTTGGGGGACAAGGAAAGCATAGAGTTTTCTGCCCCCCAGGTAACTCTAGGGGATTTATTTGAGAAACTCGCCGAAATGGCTCCGGGGCAAGTGGATTATCTGGAACCGGGAACTGGGCAATTGAACACCGAAGACTATCAGATAGAGATCAATGGCCGGCCTTTCGAAGGCTTGAAGGAGGGACTGGATTATCCGCTCCAAGATGGTGACGAGGTCAGTATTCGTATCATGCCGATTGGCGGTGGATAATAGGGCGCCGGAGGGGTAGGCCTAGTATTTTCTTTTTCGAGCCTTCAAAGAGATTCCCATTGCATCCAAGTTTGGAACCTCTCGAAGTGCTATAGGTGTCATAGAAAAAAGTCCTAATAGGGGTCACTGAGAGAAGGAGAATATAATATATGAATGAACTCAAGGTCGTAGGTAAATCAGTGGAAAGAAAGGACGGGAGGCTCAAGGTTGCCGGCAAGGCAAGGTTTGCAGGGGACCTTGTTGCCCCTGGTATGCTGTATGGCAAGATGTTGAGGAGTCCTGTTGCTCACGGAAAAATACTAAATATTGATACGAGCAGGGCGAAGGCCCTTCCGGGGGTAATGGCCGTAATTACGGGCAAGGATTTCCCCGGTAAGCCTTACGGTACAAGACCTGATACAAGGGACCAACTTCCCATGCCCATCACCAAGGTCCATCATTTTGGTGAAGCTGTGGCTGCGGTGGCTGCAATAGATGAAGATACGGCAGAAGAGGCCCTTGACCTCATAAGGGTAGACTACGAGGAACTGCCGGCGGTTCTGACGGCAGAAGACGCACTCAAGCCTGGAGCTCCGCCGGTAAATGAATTCAAAGAAACCAACCTCGCCTACTATTCAGACTTCCATTTCGGTGATATTGAGAAGGGATTCAAGGAGGCGGATTACATCCGGGAAGAGACCTTCAAGTCCCAGAGAGTTACCGTGGGGTTTGTCGAACCCCACGCCTGTCTTGCCGAAGTAGATGCCAGCGGGAGGATCCTCTTCCAGGGCTCAAAGCAGAGCCCATATATCACGTGGCGTCATATGTGCAGGGCTCTGGATATACCCCTTTCCAAGATGAGGATCGTGAATCCGTTTGTAGGGGGGGCCTTCTCCGGCAAGCATGATCCCTTTGACGTGGACTTTGCGGCGGTAAGACTGGCCCAGATGACGGGCAGGCCCGTAAAGATCGTGTTGAATTACGACGAAGTCCTTGCAGCTTACAGGCAGAGAAACGCAATGGATGCCCGCTTGAGGTTGGGGGTAAAGAAGAATGGGGCCATCACCGCCCTGGAAGCAGAATGTGTGCTGGAAGGCGGCCCAATTTGCGGCATCGGTCCGTTCAACATATACTACTTCGGGGCATTCCTGAATATCCCTTACAAGATCCCTGCCATCAAATACCATGGAGAGCTGGTGTACTCCAACCGCGCTCCCTGCGGTACCGTGAGAGGACAAGAGATCGTGCTCGCCCAGTTCGCCCTGGATTCCCTGCTCCACATTGTGGGAGAGGAGATTGGAATCGATCCCGTGGAGATGAGGATCATAAATGCCGTGCCGGACAACTGGACTACGGCCAACGGGATAGTGGTGGATGTGTCAGGCCTCTCGCGGTGTATTGAAAAATCCGCTGAAAGGATAGGATGGAAAGAGAGCAGGAAGCAAAGGGGAAAGGGCCGCGGGATAGGGTTCAGCTGCGCATCCCACCCATCGGGCCCGAGGCTCGGTGGACATTTTGGATCATCCGTAGTCCTGAAGCTTGTTGAGGACGGAAAGGTCATTGTAACCCATGGGGGGACCGAGATCGGCCAGGGGTGCAACACGGTTTTCTGCCAGATGGTGGCGGAGGTGCTGGGCCTACCCATAGAGGACGTGGAGCAGGGAGTAAGCGATTCCGATACCACCGTTTTTGACTCAGGAATGTTCGGCGACCGTTGCACTTACTGGGACGGTAATGCGGCGATCATGGCAGCAGAAGACCTGAAAAGACAGCTTGCAGAGATAGCTGCCCAGGAGTTGGATGTGGACCCCAAAGATCTTTGCTTTGAAGACAGGCGCATATTTGTAAGGGGCCAACCTGATGAAGGGATCAGTTTTCTTCTTGCCGTGAGGAAGGCATATTATGAAAAGGGATCTCCCCTCTATGGCAGGGGTTACTGGGCGGCAACAGACATAGACATCGTGGACTGGAAGACAGGCAAAGGCAACTTGGCCCATGGTTTGGATTTTATTGCCACCGCCATTGAGTTGGAAGTTGACAGGGAGACAGGCCAGGTCATCCTTTTGAAATCAGCCCATGGAGATGATGCCGGGCAACCCATCAATCCACTCATGCTGGACGGGCAGGTCATAGGAGGCAGTACTCACATGATAGGCCATGCCCTCATCGAGGAATCCCTCTATGATGAAAAGGGCCGTGCATTGAACTTTTCCTGGCGGGACTACAAGCAACCCACCAGTATGGACGTACCTTTAGAAGCGATAGTGGAGCATATTCATACCCATGACCCTTACGGGCCCTTTGGTGCCAAAGGGGCGGGTGAAGCCAGCTCCTGTTCCACCCTCGCAGCGATTGCCAACGGCATATACGATGCCGTGGGGGTAAGGATCAAGGACCTGCCGATTACGCCTGAAAAGATCCTCAAGGCCCTAAAGGAAAAGGAGAGCAAGTGATGTTTATCAGAAGATTACCGAAGTTCGAATACTATCATCCAAGATCGGTCAAGGAAGCCATTGATTATCTCGCTGCCCATCCGGGGAAAAGCAGGGTTTTTGCCGGGGGGACAGACCTTCTTGTGGCAATGAAAAAAAGAGAGATTGTTCCATCTTATCTCGTCAACCTCAAAGGTATAGGAGAGCTCAAGGGGATACATTTTGAAGAGAGTAAGGGCCTACTAATCGGATCCCTGGTATCCCTGGCAGAGATAGAGCAATCAGAGATTGTAAGAGAGAAATGCCCGATCCTCAGGGACGCAGTAGAGGTCATGGCGGCTCCCCAAATAAGGAGCTTAGGGACTATAGGGGGGAATCTTTGCAGTGCTTCTCCATCAGCAGATACAGCACCGCCACTGATAGCCTTGGGAGCAACCGCAAGGATAGTGGGTCCAAGGGGTGAAAGGGAGCTGCTGGTTGAAGAATTTTTCATTGGGCCTGGGAAATCAGTTCTCCAGGAAGGTGAAATATTGTCTCATATTTTCATACCTGCTCCCCAAGAGAATAGCGGGGGTGCATACCTGAAGTTAATGCGAAGGGGGGCCATGGACCTGGCCATGGTGGGAGTTGCAGTATATCTGGAAAGGGAAGATGGGACAGGCCAATGCAAGAGGTCTCGAATCGCTCTGGGGGCGGTTGCTCCGACACCCATCAGGGCCCACGAGGCTGAAGGGGTCCTCAGGGACAAGAAGGTAAGCAAAGATCTGGCCCAAGAAGCGGGGAGAATTGCCTCCGAAGAGTCAAAACCTATCGATGACATTAGGGCCTCTAAGTCCTATCGGAGGTCAATGGTGGAGGTGTTGACACAAAGGGCGATCATGAAGGCCCTGGATAGGATAAATCGGGGAAACGTAAGCTAGAGAGGAATGGTGTCAATGAAAGAGATGGATATTGAATTAAAAGTCAACGGAATAATGTATAGGCTAAGGGTGGAGCCATGGAGGACCCTTGTAGAGGTGTTGAGAGAGAATCTAGGGCTCATGGGTACGAAGAAATCATGTAATGAAGGAGAATGCGGTGCCTGCACGGTTCTTATTGATGGAGCCCCGGTTGCCTCCTGTCTGGTTCTTGCAGTTGATGCCCGGGGCAAGGATGTGACTACCATTGAGGGCATGTCAGACGGTGAAAAGCTCCATCCTATTCAGGAGTCCTTCTTGAGACATGGCGCCATTCAGTGCGGATTTTGCACGCCGGGCATGGTAATGGCCAGCAAAGCTCTCCTGGACAGGAACCCGAAACCCACATTGATTGAGGCTCGAAAGGCCATATCCGGGAACCTGTGCCGGTGCACGGGATATCAACACATCATCAATGCGATCCTTGGTGTCTCAAGTTAGTGCAGGCTGTTGCCCAAATCACTTGATTAACATCGTCTTTGAAATGGCATATGAAATCGCCCACCGTTGTTATGAATTGGAGGCCCGACCGCGTGTTGGTAAGCTCGAAGGTTATGTTATTTCACGGAATGCCCTAAAAGCAGCTGTTTCTTGGTAAGCCTTATGCTAAATTGAAACCCTGCGGATAGGACCTGTGCCTTTCTTTCGGATCCTCTGTGGCCGGTGAGTATTCCATCTCGCTTGTTTTCAGGGGCAGGGGCCTGAAAGGGACCCCCAGAGAAAAACAGGTCCTATCCGCTTTCTCTTTCCGCCCTGAGATGAACCAGGGTTGCACCCCACCCGGAAGGGCCGCTATCCAGGGTGAAATAGAGGACGATAGGGTTGTTTTGGAGAAAGGTATGGACCGTCCTTCGCAGGATCCCCTTGCCTTTCCCGTGGATTATCCTCACCTCGGTGATACCCTTTTCCAGGCAAGCCCTGAGGTATTCATCCACGACTGAGACGGCGTCTTGAGGGGAAAACATGTGAAGGTCCAGTTCGCCGTCTATGGAGAGGGTCACTTCTCCCATGGACTCTTGGTAATCATCCTCCATCAGCCAGAGATCCTTTCTAGGAAGACTTCCCCCCTGAATGTCTCCCGGAGCTCGTTTTCCAGCCTCTTGTATTCCTCCTCTGTCTCTGCCTCGACCACCAGGTCCCGTTCATCCAGGAGCTTCAGATAGCCGTGCCTCATGACGACCTCTACGACCTTTTTTACGTCCGCCGTGACCCAGCCCTTCATTCTCAGCACCAGCTCTTCACCCTTGAAGGGCCTCTCAATGGTCAAATCCACCTTCCGCTGCTTGGCATCCCAGCCGATTACCGCCGGCTTGACCAGCACCGGGGTGACCGGATCGTGCATTGCAGCGCACTTGAACCACAGTCTTGAACGGATCATCTCTGGAGGCCTCCGTCGACTCGCTAGAATTTCACCTTCGGGGCTTCTTGCCTTTCCTTGGGGACTTCAAAGAAGGGTGCCCTTTCAAACCCGAACATGTTGGCAATGATGTTTGTGGGGAATTGACGGACCTTTGTGTTGTAAGCCCTTACGGCTTCATTGTACCGTCGTCGTTCCACGGCGACACGGTTTTCCGTGCCGGCCAACTCATCCTGTAAACGTATGAAGTTGGTGTTCGCCTTTAATTCGGGGTACCGTTCCACCACCACCAGCAGCCGTGCAAGGGCGGCGGAAAGGGAATTATTGGCCTTGATCTTCTCGTCTATGCTGCCCGCGGAGGCAACCTGGCTGCGTGCCTTGGTCACTTGTATGAACACTTCCTTCTCATGGGCTGCGTAGCCCTTTACGGTTTCCACCAGGTTGGGAATGAGATCATAGCGACGCTGTAACTGGTTTTCCACCTGGGCCCATGCGGCCTTTACAGACTCATCCATGGTAACGAGGGTATTGTAGGTCCCTTTGAGGTAAAAGAAAGGCATTACCAGGACTACAACTATGAGGGCGACTATGATCAACAGTATCTTTTGCTTTTGTCCCATTTCAGCCTCCCAGGGCATCAACAGTTTTTGAAAGCTTTCTGATCTCCGCAAGATAGTCACGGAAGAGCCCCATGATCTCATCCTTGCCGGGTTTTTGTCGCTCTTCCTTGATATCCAAGAGCCTCAAGAAGAGCTCCTGGTTGAGATCGAAGATCCTGCAGGTGGATGCAAGGACTTGTCTTCTGTCTCCGGACATGTCTTCCCCCTTCAGAAAGAGGAGGGCCCTGAAGAGGGCTATGAAGGCGCGCAGGGACTGGGAGATGACCTCCTTGAGCACGCCGGCCCTCCCGGCGGATTCAAGGAAAGATTCCCTCAAGAGCAGCAGTTTTCCCTTGACCTCCCTTTCGCACTGGAGTCTCAGGAACTCAGTCTTGAAGGTGAGCTCCTTCAAAATGTCCTTGCCGTAGACCACTAGATAATTGTGTTGGAAATTGAGGTATTCAACGGGAAAAGTGTCGAGAGAGGTGTCAATGTATTGCTCCGTAATAAAAAGGGGCACTGATACATTGCGCTTTCGCCACTTGGCCACGGTCTTAAAGGCCCGGTCCAGACGGCCTATGGCCTCTTCCGACACCACGATCATAAAATTTATATCGGATTTGCCAGGGCGGTATTCAGACCCGGCCCCACTCCCGTAAATGATGATGCTGATTAGGTCATCCCCAAACAGCTCTTTATAATCCTCTGTAATTTCTTGAAATATCTCCCTGGGGTCCTTGGGTGCCTTGCCCATTGTTACTCCTTCCTGGTGCTGGATTTCCAAAACAATGCAACGGTCAAAAGCTTCCTCCGGCACCGCCGCCTCCGCTCATACCGCCCCCGAAGCCACCGAAACCACCGCCGAAACCGCCGAAGCTCCCGCCGAAACCGCGCCCGCTATAACCACCGCCAATGCCTCTGCCTCCCATCAAGAAGGGGAGAAAGAATATCCAGGATCCTCCCCGGCGCCTGGAGCCAAACATGAAAAAAAGGATTATTACGAGAAGGGGGATGAGGGAAAATACAGACCGAGAGCGTCTTTTCTTGGTGGCCCTGACAGGCGCGGCCCCGGTCAACTTCACACCGGCGTCTTTGGCGATGACCTGTGCAATGGCAGCCGTACCGCTGAGCAGGCCTTCTCCAAATTTGTTTTCCCTAAAGAAGGGTATCATATATCTATCGCGGATTTCCCCGACCAACCCGTCAGGGAGTATACCTTCCACGCCGTATCCGGTCTCGATCCGCATCTTTCTTTCCTTGATGGTGACGAAGACGAGGACGCCCTTGTCTTCTCCCTTCTTTCCGATGCCCCATGCGCTGTAAAGACGGTTGACATAATCATTGTATTCCTCGCCACCGATATCAGGCATGGTGACCACAACGATTGGAACCGCGGTCTTTTGAAAGAGTTCCTGGGCGAGGGCGGCAATCCTTTGCTCATAGTCATTAGGGATGACATTGGCAAAGTCATTAACCGGGCCCCTGGGCCTGGGAAACGGGGTCTCTGCGAGGGATACTTGAGCATTACCCCAAATCAAGAACAGGAGCACAAAGAAGAAAAAGACTCTTCTAGGAATGATTAAAGAAAAGTGCACCATGTTATTACCCTAATTGAGCGAAAATCCTTAATTAGTCGTGGTGAATTAGTCGGCATCATCGAAAGAAAACAATTCTGAAGCATGATTTCATAACTCTTCCATAGATGAATTATGACTTCAAAGGGTAGGGGAGCGTTTACGCTCCCACTAGGGGAACCTAAAGGCTCCCGTACCCTGGATTTCTACTCAACTAGAGTGTTGCACTGTTACCGTCCCTGAAGTAGTAACAAACGAGCTGCGCCACCCATTGAGTTGAAATTCACTGCGATCTCCACAGATCCAACTTTGCGGCCGTTTCTGTTATAAACATTCCCATCTTGATCTATAGACCCCAAGACGGTGCCCAACTGGTTGTGAATCTTCCCCCCAGGGTCTATCTTGCCAACGACCTTGTTGTTGAAGTTATACACGTTGCCCGTATCGTCCGAAGAGCCTATCTTGCGGCCGCTGATATTGAATATGTTTCCCTGGGAGTCGAAAAAACCGATGGTTCTTCTATTGATGTTGTAAACCTTTTTCCTCTCGGCAACTTGGTTTGGCTCCGGCCCCTTTCCGGCAAACGAATAACCGGATCCAAAGTGAAGGAGGGGCAAGAGGGATAGGATCAGGAGAAGAAGAAAGACGGGAGGAAAAACAAGGATGGTCCCTCCAATGCTCTTCCCAGAAGCTTCGTTTTTCTTGAGACAAGCCATGTTGCATCCTCTCCCGCAGATATACTCCACGCGCCAAACAGATGGTTTAACCCGAATTTCGCAAGGCTCTTGGCTAGGGGATCGTTTACGATCCTAAGTTCTTCATAATATTGGCTACTTGTAGGCCTAAAGGCTCCCCCACCCTTGAAAATCAATTCACTAAAAAGGTGAATAGAAAAGATCAAAAAGGATTTGGAATTCTGAGTTTTGCCCCAACCCTTGCGAAAATTCGGTTTAAAACCCGGCCACAACGTAAATCAAGCCCATAGGCCACATCTGTGTAATCTAACAGTTGTTGGAGAGGGGAGCAAGCTATTATTTGAGAAGGGCTTTGGTGGAGGTCTTCCTGGCGGGTCAAGAGAAAAGTTTTTGGGAAAGTGCCGCGCCCTGTGTCATTGACCCAGCATCTCAAGCGCCTCTTTGACCTGGGTAGTAGGCCTCTTGCAGGCGTAATTAGAGCACACATATACGGTGGCCTTGCCTTCCAAGGCAGGGTAGTTTTTCAGAAAAGGAGCAATCGTATCCATTTGCGATGAATCATGACCAGAGGGCCGGAACAGGACAACCCCGTTGGGGAGATATGCTCCCTGGATGACCCTGAGCATCTCGGTCGTGTCTTTGCGGCCAGAGGGCCCTACCATGATTATTTCGTGGCTTGGCCCTGTGAGAAACATGAGCGAGCATAGAAATTGCGTAAAGCCTGCGGGGTTCTTCTGAATTTCCCCTGAGAAGCTGCGGGCCATGATGGATGCCTTCTCCTCCAAACTGCTGTCCCCGGTCATCCTTGCAAGCCTCAGGAGGTTCAGCATTGAGACGGAATTACCAGAGGGAATCGCCCCGTCGTATAACTCCTTTTTCCGGACGATAAGGTCTTTCGCGTCATCCGGGGCAAGGAAAAACCCTCCCCTCTGGTCGTCCCAAAAATGTCTTATCTGGCTCCGGGTAAGATCAAGGGCCGTCTTGAGGTACTCGGGTTCAAAGGTAGCCCCATAGAGCTCTACCAAGCCCCACACAAAAAAGGCATAGTCATCCAGGTGAGCACCTATTCCGGCTTCGCCGCTCCTGTAGCGGTGCAGGAGCATTCCATCTTTGTACATTTGCTCCAGGACAAAGCCGGCAGCGCTTCCGGCCATCGCGGCGTACCCCCTTCCAGGTATCACTTGCTCACCCTTGGCCAGGGAGGCGACCATCAATCCATTCCAGTCCGTCAAGATCTTATCATCCTTGTGAGGTCGAATACGCGTTTCCCGAACCCTGAGGAGTTCAACAAGAGCGATTCTCAGCCCTTCTTGGACTTGACGGGGCGAGAGATCGAACTCATCGGCGATAGGAGCCGTGGGCACTTTCCGGCGGAGGATATTGTTTCCTGTTCTTCGTCCCGTGGCATCCTCCTGGTAGTTGCCCTTTTCCTGGACGTCGAAGGTTCGAATGAGCAACTCTGCTAGATCACGGTCAAGGACAGAGCGTATCTCATGCTCGGTCCAGAGGTAATATTTGCCTTCGATGCCTTCGCTGTCTGCATCTTCGGCGGAGTAAAACGCCCCCTCCGGCGATGTCATATCCCTTGATACGTATGAGAAGACCTCCTCCGCCGTCTCCTTGTAAGCCTCTTTGCCGGTAGCCTGATAGGCCTCTAAGTATGCCATGGAGAGCATGGCCTGATCGTAGAGCATCTTTTCAAAGTGCGGAACGAACCACTCCCTGTCCGTGGAATAGCGGTGGAAACCGAAACCTACGTGGTCATATATCCCTCCCCTTCTCATCTCTGAGAGGGTCTTTTCTACCATCGCAAGGGACCTGCTTTCGCCGGTTTGCTTCCAATACCGGAGCAGGAAAAGAAGGTTGTGGGCGGATGGAAACTTGGGCAGTGGCCCGAAACCGCCATATTCCCCGTCGAAGCGGTGAGCCAGCTCCCTGTAAGTCCGGTCGAAAATCCTGCTGTCCGGTTCTTGACCCTCCCCTTCCAACTCCATCCCGCGGAGGGCATCCGTAATTTTCTCAGCAGAGTCAATCACTTCCCCAAACCTGGAGTTCCAAAGGTCTTTGATGCGGGATATCAGGGTCAGAAGCCCCACCCTTCCAAGACGGGACTCCTTGGGAAAATAAGTTCCGGCAAAAAAGGGCTTCCTGTCCGGGGTCATGATGATGGTGAGGGGCCATCCCCCGGATCCGGTGAGCAACTGGCAAACGGTCATGTATATGTTGTCCAGATCAGGTCTTTCTTCTCGATCAATTTTTATACATATGAATGCCTCATTCAGCGCCTTGGCAACATCAGGGTCTTCAAAAGATTCCTTTTCCATGACATGGCACCAGTGGCAGGTCGAATAGCCTATTGAGAGGAATATGGGCTTACCCTCTCTTTTTGCCTTCTCAAAGGCCTCGTCTCCCCAGGGAAACCAGTCTACGGGATTGTAGGCGTGCTGGAGCAAGTATGGGCTCTTTTCCTTGGCGAGCCTATTGGGCTGCATACCATGGTCCCTTTTTGTATTGCCCCTATCCATTCTTTTTACTCCCGAGAGGAATAAGGCACCCATACCACAAAGCTAACCACGAAAGATGGGCTGGCAACAGAGAAAGAGATGAATACAAGTGTTGAGGGCTGTTTCCCCTAGCCTACCCCTTGCTTTTACATCTTTTCTAGGGAGAAAATACAGGGTCCACCCCATTTAATGAGGGCAATCCAAGCATTATAGTCTAGCCAAACAACACCAAGCAGGAGGATATATTTCTATGGGAAAAACCGAACAGGACCTCTTAGAAGCATTCGCCGGAGAGTCGCAGGCAAACCGGAGATACCTGGCCTTTGCAAAACAGGCTGAAAAGGAAGGGTACAAGCAGGTTGCAAAACTCTTCAGGGCTGCGGCCGAAGCGGAGACAGTCCACGCCCACTCCCACCTGCGTACCTTGGGTGGTGTAAAGGGCACGGCGGACAATCTGCAGGAGGCCATATCAGGAGAGACACATGAGTTCAAGACCATGTACCCGGCCATGATAGAAACGGCAAAGGCAGAGGGTCAGAAGGCGGCCGAGAGATCTTTCACCTTTGCGAACAAGGTGGAAAAGGTCCACGCGGAGCTGTACCAGAAGGCCCTTGATAACCTGGAGAGCCTCGAGGAGACCGACTATTACGTATGCTCCGTATGCGGTTACACCTGCGAGAAAGAGCCACCGGAAAAGTGCCCGGTATGCGGGGCGAAACCACAGGCCTTCTTCAAAGTGGATTAAGGCGTGGTGCCGGTATCAGCGACCAGGTAGACGGGCTGAGAGGGGTGAATTACGTGGCGAATCCCGAAGACATGTGGCAGTGCCAAACTACTAATTGCGGCTACATATACAATCCGGACAAGGGGGACAGGAAGGGCAAGGTTCCGAAACGGGTAAAGTTCGAAGACCTGCCGAATAGCTGGAAGTGCCCGGTTTGTGGTGCAGGGAAAAAGTTCTTCAAACCGCTGGGGACGAGAGAGACCTAGAGGAAAACTTCCATTGAATAGGGCTAATATTGTGATTTCACTAGGTTAATGCGTTTTTGCTTGGACCCATGGCTGGAAGGAATACGGGAAGAAGCACTAGGAAAGAGAAAAATAGGTGTTGACAGGGATTCCATTGGGGTTAGAATAGTAATTATTACTATTTTTAATTAAAAACCCCGGGTATTTTGAAAACAGATAAGAAATTCAGAATGACTCACCAGAGGAAAGTTATCCTGGAAGTGGTTCGCGGAGAAGGCGAACACATGACGGCGGACGAGATCTATGATCGGGTGAGGAAAAAGATGCCGAAGATCAGTTTGGGGACCGTATATCGAAACCTGGATATCTTGGCCTCCCAGGGGCTCATAAGAAAACTGGAGCCGGAATACCAACAGATGCGCTTTGACGGAAGTACCACTGAGCACTATCACCTCTTGTGTACGCGTTGTGGCAAGGTTACTGATGCCCCTGTGGCCCATTCGGATAAGATCCTCGATATAATTGAAGGTACCATCGGTAAATTGACCAGGTACGGCATATTCGGTCACAGGTTGGAATTTATTGGGCTTTGCCCTCAATGCCTGGAAGAAGAGAACAAGCGGCCGGAGGATTAGAGGCTCCCTTTGCGAGAGGGGCCTGGTCGATCCCGAAGGGGAAATCCGGTACACAGAACTCGTGAAGGAACTGACAGAAGAACCGAATTATGAAGCGGTCTTGGAGGCCATAACAATATAAATTAACTGAAGTAAGTTTTATTTGAATTACGCAATTACTTATCTAAGAGAGGAGGAATAGAAATGGCTGAAAGATTGGAGATCTATAAGTGCGAAGTATGCGGCAACATCGTGGAGGTCCTGCACGGTGGCGAGGGGGAACTCGTCTGCTGCGGCGAGCCAATGAAACTTTACAAAGAGAACACCGTCGATGCTGCCAAGGAGAAGCATGTGCCCGTGATAGAGAAGACTGATGAAGGATTCAAGGTAAAAGTCGGCAGCGTCCCCCACCCCATGGAAGAAAAACATTACATTGAATGGGTCGAGATCGTCGCGGACGGGGAAGCCTACAGGCAGTTCCTGAACCCGGGTGAGGCGCCGGAAGCCACCTTCTGCATAAAGGCGGAGAAGGTGACGGCCCGGGAGTATTGCAATCTTCATGGTCTCTGGAAAGGGTAATAGAGATGCTTAGCAAGACTATGGAAAAGGCGTTGAACGATCAGGTGAATGCGGAAATGTATTCGGCCTATCTCTACCTGGCCATGGAGGCCTATTTTCAGTCCGTCGGCCTCAATGGATTTGCAACCTGGATGCGGGTGCAGACACAGGAGGAGCTCGTACATGCCATGAAGTTCTACGACTTCATAAATGAGAGGGGAGGAAGGGTTACGCTGAAGGCCATAGAAGCACCTCCTGCGGAATGGGTTTCTCCATCGGCGGTCTTCCAGGCCGCTTATGAGCACGAGCAGAAGGTCACAGGACTCATCAACGACCTAGTGGACCTGGCCCAGGCGGAAAGAGACCATGCGACCCACAATTTTCTCCAGTGGTTTGTGGCCGAGCAGGTGGAAGAGGAGGACAGTGCCAACAAGGTGGTGGAAAAGATCAAGCTCGTGGGCGAAGCCCAAGGGGGGCTTTTCATGCTGGACCGGGAGTTGGGGCAGCGGGTCTTCGTTCCCCCGGCCCAGACAGCAGGAGAGGCATAGTAACACCCCAATTGAGCGCAAAACGTTCAATTGGGGTGTTACCTGTTATTCCTTATCCGGTATTCAACCCCTCCTGATCGCGCCATTCTTATATCGCTACCGGGGGGTGAGATATCATTTCGAGTATGGGGCTTGCGAGATCCATAACCAACAGGGATTAACAAATAAGGCCTGATCGACTCTTGGCTCGATTAGGGTAACATAAGGGGAAGGATTATGGCGGAGTGGAAGTGTAAGAACTGCGGGTATAGCCTGGAGGCGGATTCCCCGCCCGAGGAATGCCCTTCATGCAAGGAAAAGTGCGAGTTTGTGGATGTTAGTTGTTACATACCCGACTGCGGAAACACTGGGAGCGATAAGAGGCTGGGATAAGGCCAGGGATCGAACCAGAAGGAGGGTTTGGACATGTCGAAGAAAAAGTACAGGGTCCGCGCAGAGTGCCCCCAATGCGCATGCGGGGATATCAGTTTCTTGGGTCCGGAAAAACTGAGGGAGAAATTCATAGGCGATGAGGACGAAATAGACATCCTCTGTCCCCTTTGCGGCACCAAACACAGGGGAAAACTGGAAAAGGTGAACGAAGAATAGATGCAGGGGAGACTGACTGCTTCAGCCGTGTATCCAGCATCCATGGGGAGTTGAAAATGGGGAAAGCGCTCATAGTGTATGCAACGAGGACGGATGGGACCAGGGATATAGCCGATCTCATAGCAGAAGGTTTACGTATCCAGGGGTTCGAGGCGGATGTGGTCAATGTCAAGACTATCAAAGAGGGATCGGATCTGGCGGAATATGACGCTTATGTATTCGGTTCCGCCACCTATCATGGCGAGATGTTGCAGGGGATGAAAACCATGCTCTTTTTGGCCGAGAAGGCGAACCTTGAGGGAAAGGTTGGTGGCGCCTTTGGAGCCTTTGGCTGGAGCGGCGAGGCCCCGGACCGTATTTATGATACCATGAAAAACGTCTTTAAGATGGATATGGTTAGTGGCCCCCTGAGGCTCAAATCCGCTACCCTGGGAGGAGGCGTTCAGATGGCCCAGGATTACGGAAAAGAATTAGCCGACAAAATGAGAAAAGTTTAACAACTTTTTGCGAACCCATTAATTATTGACTATTGACAAACACGAACTCGCAAAATGTCAAGATTGGGATGGCGAAGTTAAAAGGTTCAAGTAAGTATTCAAGTTGAGCTTGCGAAATCCCGCTTAGCGGGAGCGCGCGAACCTCGTGTGATGAGGCGTACATTGAAGTACGCTGCAATCACAACGGGGTGAAGCGCAACGCAGAAATTGGACTTTTTACGAAGCTATCCTCATTGGGAGGTGACCATGACAACACCAATGCATTGTCCGGGGTTCCAGGAACTCAAGAACTTGAAATCCTTCATTTGCAAATGCCC
This sequence comes from Deltaproteobacteria bacterium, assembly GCA_019308985.1. Next base: position 17,831 of record JAFDHB010000003.1, read on the forward strand.
CAACTGCGGAAAGGAAAAGGAGATCTTTTCCGATGAGTTCAACAGGGAACATTTCTGTTCGGGTTGCGGGGAAAAGATAGACTTTTCCAAGTGTGAGATAGAGCAGGAGGGCGCAACATCCGGTGGCGCCAGGTGAAGAGGCTGAGCGGACCTGAGTACTGAGCTCTAGAGCGAACCTATACACAGGTGGAAGGAGAGATCCCCTTTGCCAAGAGGGTCCCTGAGAAGACCCTTGAAACCTGGCGCAAGTATGGTGTTGTACCTAGGGGAGCCATGCGGGAGATCATGGAGCTCATGCACAGGACCCACATGGGCGTGGATCAGGACTGTGAGAATATCATTCACCAGTGCAGCAGGACCGCCTTGGCCGATGGTTGGGGCGGCTCCATGGTGGCCACGGAGATATCAGACATTCTCTTTGGGACACCCACACCCGTGAGGACCGAGGTGAACATGGGCTGTCTCAAGGAGGACCAGGTGAATATCATCATTCATGGCCATGAACCCAATCTCTTTGAGTCCATGTTGGACTCGGTGAACGACCCAGACCTGATACAGGCGGCACAGGAAGCCGGGGCCAAGGGCATAAACCTGGTGGGCATGTGCTGTTCAGGTTTGGAAACCCTGTCTCGTCATGGGATACCTCACGCGGGTAATTTCATGTCCACGGAATCCATAATGGTCACGGGTGCGGTGGACGCAATGGCGGTCGATGTACAGTGCATCAAGCAGGGGCTTGCCAAGGTGGCGGATTGTTATGGGACCAAGCTCTTTACCACCAATCCCAGGTGCCGCATCGAAGGTGTTGAGCATATCGAGTTCAACGAACACAAGCCGAGGGAATGCACGGACGCGATCGTAGAGAACGCCATTGTGCGGTTCAAGAACAGAAAAATGCCCATAGAGATCCCCAAGATCAAGAACCTGGGGATCCACGGGTTTTCACACGAATATATCAATTACATGCTGGGAGGGACCTTCAGGGCCTCCTATACCCCGTTGAACGATAATATAATAAACGGTAGAATCCGTGGCGTTGCGGGCGTCGTGGGGTGCACCAACCCTAGGGTCAAGCAGGACTGGGTCCACGTGGAGCTGGTAAAGGAGTTGATAAGGAATGACGTGCTCATAGTGCAGACCGGTTGTTCCCAGATAGCAATCGCAAAGGCCGGGTTATATACGCCGGAAGCGGCCCATCTGGCTGGACCGGGCTTGAAGGAAGTGTGCGAGGCGGTTGGAATGCCTCCTGTACTGGGATGCGGCGCCTGTGTGGACAACAGCAGGATCTTGACAGCCTGCGCCGAGATGGTGCGTGTCGGGGGCCTGGGAGAGAGCATCGCGGACCTGCCGGTGGCCGGAGCCGCCCCCGAATGGATGAGCGAAAAGGCCATATGTATCGGCCAGTATTTTGTTGCATCAGGGGTCTATACGGTTTTCGGAGTTACCTTCCCCATAGTTGAAGAGACGAAATTCCACAAGCTGCTCTTTGAAGGACTGGAAGGAATGGGGTTTGGTAAATGGGGTTTTGCCCAGGATCCCTACGAGATGGCAAAGATGATGATCGCCCATATCGACAAGAAAAGAAAGGCCCTTGGAATCGATAAGGCAAGGGAGAGGGTCCTGGTGAGCATGGCAGACCGAAGAGAGATGGAAGCGGCATGAACCACACACCTCTCATGGTTGAGTGAAGGAACTGAAAAAAGATAGACGCCGATTGAGCCCTATGGATGAGTCTCGAGAAGACAAGAAGGAGCTGGAAATCCTTCTGGGGGCCGTCGAAAACACGAACGAGGCCTTTGTCACCATCGATGAGAACCACAGGGTGTTGTTCTTCAACAGGGCGGCGGAAAGGATTTTTGGTTACAGCAGGGAGGAGGTGTTAGGTCGAGACCTGGACGTGATCATGTCTCCCCGGTGCAGCCGGGATCATCATGCCGCGGTGCAGCGCTATATAAGGACAAGAGAGCCCCGGAGAATCGGCCATGAGAGCGAACTCCAGGCTACGAGAAAAAATGGAGAGACCTTTCCAGCGAGCATTTCATTCTCCGTATCGCGGCAAGGAGAGAAGACCTATTTTACCGGCATAGTGCGGGACCTGACGGAGACAAAGGCATTGCAGGAGCAGGTAATCAGATCTGAACGGTTGGCGGCCCTGGGGCAGGTCGTGGCCGAGATTACGCACGAGATCAGGAACCCTCTGATGATGATCGGGGGCTTCGCCCGCCAGCTTCTGAGCCAGGCCACGGAAGAGAAGGCCCGAGAGAAATTGAATATTATCGTCCAGGAGGTTGCAAGGCTTGAGAAGCTCCTCAGGGACTTGAGGGAATTCTACCTCCCTGCCAAGCTTAAGAGCGAGGAAGTGGACATAAACGGCGTGTTAAGGGAAGTATACCAATTGAGTCTGGATGAATGTAAGAGGAAAAACATAATACTGGAACTTAGCACTGACAAAGGGGAAACCATGATACTCGGGGACGGGGACAAGATCAAGCAGGTCATCCTGAACTTGGTCAGGAATGCAATCGACGCCATGAAAGGCGGGGGTAGGCTGACCCTGGAGGCCAAGAGGTCCCTGGGGAAGGTCCGGGTCACGGTGAGTGACACCGGGTGTGGTATACCCCCCTCAGAACAGGAGAAGGTCTTTTCCCCTTTTTTTACATCCAAGGATCATGGAACCGGTCTCGGCTTGAGCATATCCAAGAGGATCATCGAGGAGCACCCCGGAGGTTCTATGACCATGGAAAGTGAGGAAGGGAAAGGCACCTCATTCCATATAACCATGCCCCTTTTACAAAGACCCTGAGAGGAATAATGCTACTGATTTAAGGGAGGGAGAGATGTATGACACCAATTGAGATTGCCAAGGATATCTACTGCGTAGGATCTACGGACTGGAATATCAGGGATTTCCACGGTTATTCCACCTATCAAGGGACGACCTATAACGCCTATCTGATCATGGACGAGAAGATCACCTTGATAGACACGGTAAAGAAGGAATACGCCGATGATTTGCTGGAAAACATAAACCGGATCGTTGATCCCAAGAAGATTGACATCGTGATCAGCAACCATACCGAGATGGACCATTCGGGTGGCCTGGCCAGGGTGATGCACAAAATAGGAGAGGATAAGCCCCTTTATTGCTCCAAGGCCGGTTCCAAGAATCTCCCACGGCATTTTCACCACCAGTGGAATTATCGCCCGGTGGAAGATGGAGAAGAGCTGGAAATTGGGAAGCGAACCCTGAAGTTTATCGAAACCAGGATGCTCCATTGGCCGGACAGCATGTTCACCTATTGCAAGCAAGAGAAGATTCTCTTCTCAAGCGATGCCTTTGGACAGCACTATGCAGGGGTGGAGCGATTTGACGACCGGATTGGGGATGCCATAATGGAAGACGCAAAGAAATACTTTGCGAACATATTGCTCCTCTATAGCCCCTTGATAATAAAGCTGGTGAAAAAAGTGACGGAGATGGGCCTGGAGATAGACACGATCTGCCCGGATCACGGGATAATATGGAGAAAAGATCCCGGTAAGATAATCAGCGCATACGTGGAATGGGCGGAACAGAGGCCAAAGAGAAAGGCCTTGGTGATCTACGACACCATGTGGCATAGTACGGAGAAGATGGCAGAGGCCATCGTGGACACTCTGGCCCGAGAAGGTGTGGATGCCGCCCCCTTTCATTTGAGGAAATGGCATAGGAGCGATATCATGACAGAGGTGTTGGATGCCGGCGCGCTCCTGGTCGGTTCGCCCACCCTGAACAACGGCCTGTTTCCCACGGTAAGTGACTTCTTGACCTATCTGAAAGGCTTCAGGCCCCAGAACAAGATCGGGGCCGCCTTTGGTTCTTACGGCTGGAGCGGGGAGGCGGTCAAGCTGATCGCCAAAGAGATGGAGGCGATGAAATTCAACTTCGTGGAGCCCGCCCTAAAGATTCAGTATGTGCCTGACAGGGAAGGCCTTGACGGGTGCAGAGAACTAGCCAAGAAGATAGGCGCTTTACTTCCGGCCTAGGGACACGAAACGGGGCTGCAACAGGGCGTTTTCAGACACAAGAGAAACGAAATGACTCGGGCAAGACATGCCGCCAAGAAGAGGAAATGTCCGCCGGGTGAAGAAGATCCCTGTCATTGACTTGAGCAGGTGTAATGACTGCCAGTCCTGTATTGAATTATGTCCGGGAGTATTCAGGAAAAACCAAGAGACAGGGACGATAGAGATGGCTGACTTCTCAGAATACCCTGAGGATGATGACGATAAGGCCATCAGCATGTGCCCTGAGGAGTGCATTTCCTGGGAGGAGGCTTGAGAGGACATACGACCCAGCGATCAGCCGGGAATGAAATGTAGTAAACCACAAAGGATCAATACAAGGAATCGGCCGATCGTATTAAGGCCACTCTTTATCGCCTTCGGGTTAAGCTCTTGTATCCTTTTATTTTGCGGTAAAGGGTGCTTCTGGAGATTTTGAGTTCGCGTGCCGCTTGAGAAATATTCCAGTCGCATCGCTCCAGAGTGGATAGAATCATCTCCTGAAGACCTTTTTGAAGTGAGATTGTTTCAGACAAATCCGCCTGGGGTTTTTTGAAAAGCCTTGCAGGCAGGTGGGCTTTGCGGATCGTATTCCCCTGGCAAAGGAGGAGTGCCCGCTCCACACAGTTCTCGAGTTCCCTAACATTGCCCGGCCAGGAATAGCTTTTCAAGATATCCAAAACTTCACCGGATATCCTGGGCTTTCTTATGTTCATGAGCTGGCACTGGCGTTCCAGGATATGATCCATGAGCAATTCCAAGTCTTCGATTCTATCGCGGAGGGGCGGGATATGGATCTCAACGACATTCAATCGATAGTAAAGATCTTCCCTGAAGTTTGCCTTTTCCACTTCAGTTAGCAGGTCTTTGTTGCTTGCTGCAATTACCCTGACATCTATCGGAATGGTTTGGGTATCACCCAGCCTCATTATTTCGTTTTGCTGGAGTACCCTAAGGAGCTTGGACTGCAGTTCAAGAGGAAGCCCATCAATTTCATCCAGGAAAAGGGTGCCCCTGTTGGCAAGCTCAAATTTACCAACCATGCCCCCACGCCTGGCACCAGTAAAGGCTCCTTCCTTGTAACCAAAGAGTTCGGATTCAATCAGATCCCTAGGGATGGTGGCACAGGAGATGGCCACGAAGGGTTCATTCCTTCGTGCGCTGTAACAGTGGATAGCCTGGGCAAACAGTTCCTTGCCTGTTCCGCTTTCACCTATGATCAGGACTCTTGAATTGGTCTTTGCGGCAATCTTTGCCAGCTTGATCTGCTTTAGCAGTAGGCGGCTTTTCCCCTTGATGTCGCGAAATTCGTATTTCGCATAATTCCCGCCTATTCTCTTGGCAATATTGATCATGTGCCGCTTCTCAGCAAGCGTGAGAATCGCACCGATTTCATGCAGGGAACTATTGCGTATGGGATCAAGCCTGCATATGTAAGCTTTTTGTCCACCGGGGCAATGGAAACTTATTTCAACCCCGTTCAAATAATTCCTTTTCTTGATGGCCTCCAAGAGCTTGGGTTCAGGGCGAACCACCTTGTCCAGTCGGCTGCCGAGGATTGCGCCTTCAAGGCCGAGCATTTGTGAAGCGGCCCTATTCATGTGGGTAATGCAGAGGTTGTTATTAAAGGCAATTACTCCATCTGAGATGGAATTGAATATGGAGGTGAGCATGGAGTTAAGCTTATTTTTTTCCTCAATAAGTGCTCTTTCCCGTAGCTGGCCTCCTATTGCATCGGCTGCTTCCGTCACCAGGGCCAAGGTATGCCTGTGTTGGCCAGTGGAGCGGCCCGAAAGAGTGATAACTCCAATAAGCTGGTTATTCACATCATAGATAGGTGCGGAAGAGCAAGTCCAGGGGTGATGGCGGGCTTTGTAGTGTTGGGCGCCGGTTAACTGTATTGGTCTGCCTTCTATCAGGCATAAACCGATCGCATTTGTCCCAGCCACTTCGATAGTACGAAGGCAGCCCGGCTGGTAGAAGTTTCGCTCTGCCATTTCCAGGACATCGCTGTCCCCACTCACCACGAGAACATGTCCCTGTCTCTCGGTCAGGGTAATAATAAAGCCGGTTCCCTTAACAGACAATTGAATCATCTCGATCACGGGCTTTGAAACTTCTATAAGATCCCTGTTGCGCCTGATCAGGGCGCGCAATTTGGAATTGGACAGGGCCGGGGGCGGATTCTCGCTAAAGGGATCAATCCCTATTTCTTTGCACCGAATCCACGACCTCAGCACTTCTTCTCTGATTTCTCGGCCAGGGGGCAACCCCTTGAGAACCACGTTTTCCCAAGCCGTTTTTAGCGGGTCGACGGCCAGTAGTTCAGAATCCCTGCTCCCTGTTTTTGTAACGGAGGCCTTTTCCATGACGCCAATAGCCCTCTATTGAGTTTGAAGCGACTCTTTCCATTTTTTCAAGGGCCTGAAAGTAAAGCCCTTCGGCCCTGTAAGAACTTCTTACAAGAGGAGCGCTTGCCACGGCGCAAAAGCCGCGGTTTAGCGCCTCTTTTGCATATTCGTCAAATTCTTCTGGTGGTACATAGCGTATCACCGGATGATGTCTTTCTGATGGTGCCAGGTACTGGCCAAGGGTAAGAAGCCTGCAACCCGCTTCTCGAAGATCATTCATAACTCCCAGAACTTCTTCCCGGGTTTCACCCAACCCGAGCATCATTCCCGACTTGGTTATGACCTGAGGGCGATATGCGGCTGCGCTCCTGAGGAGTTCGAGGGAACGGCGGTAATCAGCCTGTGGGCGGATCCGGGGATACAGCCTTGGCACTGTCTCGACATTATGGTTCAAAACATTGGGCCCTGAAGAAAGGACGAGTGCCAGGGACTCGGGGCTTCCGCCCAAGTCTGAAATAAGCAGCTCGACTCCGACGGAGGGAGAGTGCTTTCGCAAAATTTCAACTGTTGTAGCAATGTGCGATGCGCCCCCGTCAGGGAGATCATCCCTGCTTACCATGGTCAAAACACAGTATCTAAGGTGTAGCTTTTCTATAGCCAGGGCAATATTCTCAGGCTCCCTGGGATCTGGAGGATGAATCGGCGATTTATCCACTGCGCAAAAAGTGCAGCGCCTTGTGCAACTCGGGCCGAGCAAAAGAAAAGTCGCCGTTCCCCTGCTGTAACATTCCATTTGATTGGGGCAGTGAGCTTCTTCGCAGACAGTATGAAGGCCGCCATGTTTAATGGCCGCCATAACGGTCGCACTTTCCCCGGCAGGGGGAAGCCTGCGCCGGAGCCACGGTGGCTTTTGAGTTGAAACGGGCATTCTCTGCAATATTCTCCAGGAAAGAGTGGAAGATTTGATCAATTTGTAGTTTACTCCTTGGAGAGGTGCATTGTCAACTTCCACACCCTTTTTGGGAATTCCAAAGTGATTAGTGTTAGTTAGAAGCGTTCCATGATTCAGAGCGAATATTTCAAACACCACAAAGGGCGGGGAGCCTATTGCAAGAACGTGTGCCGCTTTAGAACAATTGTATTATTTTGAAACAAAGAAATCTGCTCCCCGCGCATGGTCCAATTTGGTTAGAAGAAATTACTTAAGAATTGCAGCCGAATGGCGACTCCCATAATACCGACCTTAACTATGGTACGAGACTTGCTTGAAAAACAACAGTGTCGATGAAGATTGTCCCGGGTCACCCGGTTCCATCCCTCTACAGAGGTTAAGATCTCAGAATTTGTGTCAAGTTTCTGTATCTTGTTGTGCAGTTTGCGAACAGACGCTAGATTCTGGTTCCTGGCTTCCGGCTCGGAGAGATGCTGGATCCTAAGGAAGGCTTGTTTATTGTTTTATCCAGCATCGCTTTGCTCAAGCAACGCAGCTAATCTTTCCTCAACTCGCCGGTTTGAGGCAGAGCTTCGCTGGTTATTGCAACTCTTAAGCCCCCGTGTAGAAGGAATAGGACAAAACAGTTTTGGTGAGCTTGGCCTTCAATAAAACATAAAAAAAAGGAGGGAAAACAATGGGTAAGCGAAGAAAAATGTTCATGGCTTTTGTATTGGTTATGGGTGCTCTGCTCCTCACTTCAGCCGTGGCGGAGGCCCGACCAATTGAGCTGAGTCTCAGTCTAATTATTCCACCAAAACACCTTCGTAACATTAATGTGCTCCAGCCCTGGGCAAAGATGATCGAGGAGCGCACGCATGGAAAGGTTAAAATCACCCCCTATTATTCCGGTGCACTGGCGCCGCCGCCACAGACCTTTAACTCTATAGTTTCCGGCGTTGCTGATATTGGCGAGGGAATAGCCTACGCGACGCCAGGGCGTTTCCCTCTCACTGAAACGATTATGCTGCCGGAGCTTGGACTGGAAACCAGCCTGAGATGCTCCAGGGCTCTCTGGCACCTGTACAAGAAATTTCCTGAACTGAAATCAGAGTACTCTGGGGTCAAGATGCTGTGGCTCCATGTAACACCGGCAGTCAAGCTCATTACCCGGACAAGGCCTGTTTATTCCTTGAAGGATCTGAAGGGCTTGAAGATCAGGGTTTCGGGTGCGACAGCGGTCAAGATGGGTAAGGCTCTGGGGTTTACGCCGGTATCAATGCCTATGGGTGACCTTTACCTCGGCCTTGAGAAAGGAGTCATCGACGGGGTAGCGCTTCCGAACGAAATTCTCATCTCGCGCAGAATTGGAGAAGTGACAAAGTATGTGACCGATATTGATTTGGGCCACGATACGTTTTTTGTTGTGATGAATGAGCAGACATGGAACAGACTTCCTAAGGATGTTCAAAAAGTATTCGAAGAGTTATCCGGTGACTGGGCGGTGGACTTTACCGGCAAGGCCTGGGATCGATTTGACAAGGAGGCCAAGGAAAAAGTCAAGCAACGCGGGATCAAATATATCACCCTTGCCCCTGCTGAAAAGGCACGGTGGAAAAAGCTGCTGGCTCCTATCAAAGAAGAATACGCAGCCGAGCTGGATGCGAAGGGATTGCCGGGGAGCAGAATTCTCAGAGAATTGAGGAAACTTGCAGGAAAGTAATGCGTGCCCAAGGCAGGTAGCTTATCAATACTATGAGGGCCGAACAGCGGCTCGGCCCTCACACAACTATGCCACAAGCGTTCAGGACGAGAAGGCGGAGTCCCATGGGGATAAAAGATACGGCTTATATGCTGGAGACAGTAACTAACCCGCTGACAAGATATGTCAACGAAGCGGGCATTTTCTTTCTTGCCATGATGATGCTTGTGACTACGGTAGATGTGTTTTCACGTTTTCTTTTCAATCTACCGGTTACAGGATCCATTGAGATTACGGGTTTTCTTCTGGTCGCCACCATCATGCTGGGGATACCTTACGCTGCCGCGAAGAAACAGCATGTGACCATTGATATTGTTACCTCGAAGCTCTCCGAAAGGTCCAACCTGGTTTTGAATAGCATCACCCTGCTGGTAGGACTGATCCTGTTCTCGGTGATCGTTTGGCGAAGCGTCGAGTACGCCTTTCTTATGCACAAGATGAACCGGGTTACGGCTGTTCTGCGGATACCGATTACTGCATTTGTCCTGATAGTAGCTTTTGGATTCGGGCTTACGTTCTTCGTGGATTTTGCCCACCTGCTTCATAACATAGCCGCAGGCATTAAAACCAGGAAGCAGGCCTTTCTTTGGGTATTCGTAGGTTTGATAATCGGAGGCTCTGTTTATTTATCAGCAACTTGGCTCAGGTATCTTCCATGGCGCGTGGATCTTGTCACAGCGGGGCTCCTGGGCATGGCCCTTCTTTTCATAGCGTTTCTCGCCGGGTTGCCGGTCTTTACATCGCTCATCTTTGTAGGCTTCTTGGGGATGTGTTACTTGCGGGGCACATCAGCAGGGCTAAGCATTATGGGATCATCCCCGTATAATACGGTGTCGCATTACACTTTCTCGGTGATTCCTCTGTTTGTGCTCATGGGGGAGTTTTGTTTTTTTTCGGGGCTGGGGAAAGATCTTTATGATATGGCCTACAAATGGGTCGGGACTCTGCCGGGAGGGCTGGCAATGGGCACGGTTGTGGCATGCGGGGGCTTCGCAGCCGTGTGTGGCGATAGTATGGCAACGGCCGTAACCATGGGGACAGTGGCTCTGCCTGAGATGAAGAGGTATAAATACAATCCCAGGCTTGCAGTGGGGTGTGTGGCGGCCGGCGGCACGCTTGGGGTGTTGATACCTCCTAGCCTGGCCTTTATTCTTTATGCCCTTCTTACTGATCAATCCATTGCCACCCTTTTTATAGCAGGTATTGTTCCCGGGATTCTTCTGATTTCCCTTTTCATACTCAGTATCTTCTTGCGCGCACGCAGAGATCCAGCGCTCGGTCCACCTGGTCTTCGGACCAGCATGAAAGAGAAGATCCATTCCTTAAAAGGTGTATGGGCCACACTCATACTTTTTGCCATTGTTATTGGAGGAATGTATGTAGGTGTGTTTACCCCTACGGAGGGAGGTGGAATCGGAGCATTTGGGGCTCTGGCCATAGGTCTGGCAAGAAGGCGACTTAACAGGGAGAGCATTATATCAAGCCTGCTTGAAGCTGGCAAAATTTCCGCTGTATGCGTTGGTATTCTCTTGGGCGCTCAGGTTTTCGGTTACTTCCTTGCGGCCAGCAAACTTCCTATCGAGCTTGCCGGATTGGTAACGAAAATGGAAGTTCCCGCCCCGCTCATCCTGATAACAATCTTGGTGATCTACCTTTTCCTGGGTTGCCTTATGCCCGCCATCCCAATGCTGATCCTCACGGTACCGATTTTTTATCCGGTCGCAATGGCGCTGGGTTATGATCCCATATGGTTCGGAGTGATAATGGTACTGATGTTTGAGATGGCTGTGATCACGCCGCCAATGGGGATAAATGTGCTGGCCCTGCAAACGATGACCCGAGATGTCAGCCTGGCTGAAATGTTTCGAGGCATAGTGCCCTTTCTCGCCGTTATGATCGTGTGCGTAGGAATATTAATAGTTTTTCCAGATATCGTACTCTTGCTGCCTAATTTGCTCGGCCGCTGATGGGACGGAGGTGTTGGGTATTGGCTCAAGTGCTCAGCAATTCAAAAGATTAAAGGGCCCTTCCATTTGGGATACGGATTTGTCTTGGAGTTCGAAAAAGCAGGGAAGGTGGGACGAGAAAAATGGTTGATATCGATCAAGAACCTGTCAAGGTGGATGTATTGGTTGCTGGAGGAGGGATTGCCGGATTGATGGCTGCGATTAGTGCCGCGAAGAAAGGAGTCAGCGTCGCTGTGGCTGAAAAGGCCAATACCAGGCGAAGCGGCTGCGGAGCCACGGGAAACGATCATTTCATGTGCTACATCCCCGAGGTCCATGGGGATGATCTGGAGCCTATTCTTGCCGAATACCTAAACAGCCAGGTTGGCGGTTTCTCCGATTTGGCACTCGCCAGGAAATTCCTTGAACAATCCTATGAACGCGTCAAAGACTGGGACGGATGGGGGATATCGATGAGGCCAAAAGGCTGCTGGGATTTTTCCGGGCATGCCTTCCCCGGTCGCCCAAGGATCTGGCTGAAATATGCTGGCCATAATCAAAAAGAGGTGCTCACCCGGGAGGCTAGGAGACACAACGTAAGGATCATGAACCATTTGTCTGTGGCCGAGGTCATTACAAGTAAGGGAAAAGCCATAGGTGCTCTTGCAATCAGCGCAAGGGATGAGAAACCGGTTGTGAAGGTTTTTCAAACAAAATGCATTGTTTTGACAACGGGCTGCGGAAGCAGGTTGTATCCTGGTGTGACACCCGGATGGATGTTCAATACGGCTAATTGCCCTGCTTGTACCGGTAGTGGCCAGGCGATAGCATACCGGGCAGGAGCCAAACTTGTAAACATGGAATTTCCCAACAGGCACGCAGGACCCAAGTATTTTGCTCGCTGTGGAAAGGCCACATGGATCGGACTCTATAAGGACCCTCAGGGGGGCATCGTAGGTCCCTTTGTCACAAAGGCAACCAAGGAGCTGGGCGACATTACAGGAGATGTATGGAGCTCGGTATTTACCGATAAGTTCAAATCGGGAATGGGCCCGGTCTACATGGATTGCAGCACCACTTCCGAAGATGATCTTGAGTACATGATGTGGGGCCTTGTTCAGGAGGGCAACACGGCCATGCTGAACTATATGGCAGAAGAGGGCATTGATGTCCGAAAACATATGGTCGAATTTATGCAGTACGAACCATTTCTAGTAGGGAGAGGAATAGAGATAAACACTGATGGTGAAACCAGCTTGAGCGGTTTATTTGCCGCTGGCGATCTAGTAGGCAACTTCCGTGCTGATTGTGCAGGCGCTGCCACTTTTGGGTGGATAGCGGGTGGAAGCGCGGCGAAAAAGGCCAAGAGTATCGGTGAATTCAAAGGCGCAGGGCGAGATCATTTAGTCGAAGAACGTCTAAAATTGTATTCTGAATTTCTCAGCAGGAAATCCGGGCCATCCTGGAAAGAGGCCAACCTTTGCCTTCAGCAGATTATGAATGATTATGCAGGGGTGAAGGTAAGGTCTGAAACACTGTTGAAAGCGGGAATGAAATATCTGAAGGACCTAAAGGAAAAGGTGCTCACTGGGATGAGTGTGGAAAACTCTCACACCCTTGTAAGAGGGTTGGAGACGCTTGATCTGATAGAGTGTGGCGAGGTTGTTTTTCAGGCGGCCCTGGAAAGAAAAGAGACGAGGGGATTGCACAAGAGATCTGACTTCCCTTTTACGAATCCTCTGTTGGACAACAAGTTTCTCACCGTCCGTCAAGAGCAAGGAAGGCTTAAGTTAGAGTGGCGCGAGAAAAACTAGCCCATTGATCGCCCGAAAACCCTTTTGTCACAAAAGACGTTTTGTGCTACCGCTCATTCAAACAGAGGGCACTTCGTGTAATCAGATCTCAGACCGGGGCCGCCAGAACCAAATGGCCTGGCTAAAGAATTTCTCGGGTCAGTTGCAAGGACTTGTATGACGCGTTATCCGTGGAAGGAGGGAAACAATCGTGATTGAAATAGACAAAGATCCGATTGAAGTTGATTTTCTGATTGCCGGCGGTGGCATAGCAGGACTGATGGCCGCTATCAGTGCCGCAGACCAGGGAATCAGTGTAATTGTCGCCGAAAAGGCCAATACAAAAAGGAGCGGCTCAGGGGCTACAGGAAATGACCATTTCTGTTGCTATATACCTGAAGTCCACGGCAACGATATTGAGCCCATTCTGTGGGAAGACTTGCACAGTCTGCATGGAGATTTTCAGGACGTGTCCCTCGCAAGACTCTTTTTGGAACAGTCCTTTGCCCGGGTGAAGGGTTGGGACTCGTGGGGTATCTCTATGAGGCCAAAAGGGTACTGGGATTTTTCCGGCCATGCTTATCCGGGACGACCCCGGATTTTTCTCAAGTACGCCGGGCACAACCAGAAAGAGGTGCTGACCAAAGAGGCCAGGAAACGAGGGGCGGCTATTATGAATCACCTTGTTATTGCTGAGCTTATCACACAGGATGGAGAGATTGTCGGGGCTATAGGCATCAGTGTCGAGAAGGATAAACCCCTAGTAAAGCTGTTCAGAACAAAATGCGTGCTGCTTGCAACGGGTTCGACTACCCGGCTATATCCCTCAACCACCCCGGGGTGGATATTCAACATCGCTTTTTGCCCGAGCTGTAACGGAGGAGGCAGGGCAATGGCATTTCGAGCCGGAGCAAAGCTTGTCAATATGGAAATCCCCAACAGACATGCCGGACCGAAATACTTGGCTCGTTGTGGAAAAGCTACTTGGATTGGGGTTTATCGAGACCCCCATGGTAAGCCGGTTGGCCCTTTTATAGAAAAGCCCACAAAGGAGCTGGGGGATATAACAGCTGATGTTTGGAATAGCGTTTTTACCGATAAGTTCAAGTCAGGGGAAGGACCCGTCTATATTGACTGCACGACCACGGCGCCGGAAGATATCGAGTACATGCTTTGGGGGCTTGTAGAGGAAGGAAACACTGCCATGCTTGAATATATGGCTGCCGAAGGTATAGATGTGCGCAAACACCGGGTTGAATTCAGACAGTACGAACCTTTTCTCATCGGCAGTAGAGGCATTCAGATTGACGTAGATGCTCAAACAAATATCAAGGGCTTGCTTGCAGCAGGTGACGAGGTCGGTAACTTCAGGGCCGACCTCTCAGGTGCAGCCACATATGGCTGGATTGCCGGAAGAAGTGCTGTGCGGAGGGCCAGGAAAGTAAAAAGCTTCCAAGAGGCTGAAAAAAGGAGCATAGTGGAAGATCGCCTTGAACTTTACTCTCAAATACTTGAGAGGAAGGAAGGGCCTTCATGGAAGGAAGCGAATCTGGCCCTTCAACAGATTATGAATGACTATGCAGGCGTCGAGGTCAGGTCGGAAACTTTGCTCAACGCGGGATTGAAGTATTTAGGAGATCTGAAAGAAAAGGCATTCACCGCAATAAGGGCCGATAATTCGCATACTCTGATGAGAAGCCTGGAGACACTCGATCTTATCCAGTGTGGAGAGGTGGTTCTCTTGTCGGCTCTGGAGAGAAAAGAAACGAGAGGAATGCACAGGCGCTCTGACTTCCCCTTTACCAACCCGCTGCTCGACGACAAGTTTCTGACCATTTGGCAAGAAAATGGGGAGGTGAGAACAAAATGGCGTGACAAGAACTGAATAGGCAGCCCAGCTCTGATTACCCGGGAGCATTGAAGGGTATCAGCGGGAGGGTTTTCCTGATTTGCCGACCGTGTTTTCCCGGGACCGGCTGGGGTAGTAAAGAGAAAATGAACATTCAGAGTTAAACAAGAAGTGGGTCATATCTTGAAAGGAAATTAGTAATGAAGGAGGAAACTATGCCACCCATTATCATCGAAGAGAAATGCAATGCATGCGGGGTGTGCGCGGATATATGTCCTATGGATGTATTTCGCGTTGTGAAGAAAAAACAAGTCCCCGAGATAAGATATCCAGAAGAATGCTGGCACTGCAATTCATGTGTTCTTGACTGCAAGCAGGAAGCAATAAAGCTCAGGATCCCTTTGCCTGCCATGATGCTTTACGTTGAAGCAGCCAGCGGGGCGAGCCAGAAATGATCTGGCAGGGTCGCAACGTATTTTCCATGGGAGTTTATGCGGGAAAAGCCGGGCAATCTATTGAAGAAGGGGTCAACTATCATGGTTGAGATAGATAGGAAACCTATTGAAACAGACGTGCTAATTGTCGGCGGGGGCATTGCGGGTCTTATGGCTGCCATTAATGCCGCTGAGCAGGGAGTAAGTGTCGTCGTCGCCGAGAAGGCCAATACTAAGAGAAGTGGCTCGGGGGCTACGGGAAATGACCATTTTCTCTGCTATATACCGGAAGTTCACGGCAATGACATTGAGCCTATTGTTAAGGAGACCAGAAACAGCCTGATTGGTGGATACCACGATAGCTCCCACACCATGAAGTTTCTGGAGCAATCCTTTGCCAGGGTGAGGGACTGGGAAACCTGGGGTATTTCCATGAGACCAAAGGGGAGCTGGCAATTCATGGGTCACGCTTTCCCGGGCAGACCACGTATCTGGCTCAAGTATGCCGGGCATAACCAAAAGGAAGTTCTTACAAAGCAGGCCAGGAAACGAGGGGTAAAGATAGAGAACCATCTTCCTATTACGGATGTCATCACAAGCGGAGGAGAGATTATTGGGGCCGTTGGGCTTAGCATCAGGAATGAAAAACCTATCTTAAAGCTTTTTCGGGCCAAGAGTGTAATTCTTACCACAGGCTCTGCGAGCAGACTGTATCCACCGGCGCCAAGCCCTGGATGGCTATTCAATACCGCTTTCTGCCCGAGCTGCACGGGAGCGGCTCAGGCCATAGCTTACAGGGCGGGCGCGAAACTGGTTAACATGGAATTCCCCAACAGGCACGCAGGGCCAAAGTTTTTCGCCAGGTGTGGAAAATCCAGCTGGATCGGGATTTATAAGGACCCCCACAGAAAGCCTATAGGCCCTTTTGTAACCAGGCCAACAAAGGAACTGGGTGATATTACGTCAGATGTCTGGAACTCTGTTTTCACGGACATGCACAAATCGGGGAGAGGCCCGGCGTATATAGACTGCACAGAGACAGCGGAGGAAGATATCGAGTACATGCTCTGGGGCATGGAAAACGAAGGTCTGACAGCAATGCTTGACTACATGAAGGAAGAAGGCATTGATGTACGAAAGCATATGGTTGAGTTTATGCAATACGAGCCTCACCTGATAGGTCGTGGCATTGATATAGATCTTAACGGTGAAAGTAGCATCAGGGGTCTTTTTGCTGCCGGTGATCCGGTCGGCAATTTTCGAGCCGATATAGCAGGCGCTGCAACTTTTGGGTGGATAGCCGGTGAGAGCGCGGCAAATAGGGCGAAAGGCATCACCGGCTTTCAAAAGGCGGAGCAAAGTCCGTTAGTCAACGAACGGGCAAGCCTGTATTCGGGATTTGTTCAAAGGCAAAATGGACCGAGCTGGAAAGAGGCCAATCTCGCTCTTCAGCAGATAATGAAGGATTATGCCGGAACTGCAGTGAGATCAGAGACCTTGCTCAAGGCGGGGTTGAAGTATTTTGGGGATCTCAAAGAAAAGGTCCTCAATACGATGGTAGCCAGGGATTCACATGAGCTCATGAGAGCACTGGAGGTTCTTGATCTTATGGAATGCGGCGAAATGGTATTTGTTACAGCACTTGAAAGAAGGGAGACCAGAGGGCTTCATATAAGATCCGATTTCCCTTTCACAAACCCCTTGCTGCAAGATAAATGGGTCACTATAAGAAGAGAGGACGGTGAGCCCAAAGTTGAGTGGCGCGAGAGGAAATAGGTGCGCTCTGGTTGAGCTGCCGAGAGAGAATAAGAGATGACAGGGCTTTCTACGCTCCTGATATGTACCAATTCAGAACAATTGTATTATTATGAGACAAAATATTGTGCCCAATCACTTGCTGGAATACATAAATCCAGACAATCCAGACAAATTATTCTGAAAATCCGGATAGATGACAGGAGAAAATTCTTTTTGACGCTTATGGCATGTTGATTGCTTTGAAAATACCTTATGACCGAGATTAGGATACTGGAATAGCTTCGTTGGGGAGGAGATTTATGAGAATGTCAAAAGGTAAGCTGCTTGATCTCTATGCAGTAATGCTCAAGATACGTCTTTTTGAAGATAGAATCGTTGACCTTTACGCAAGAGGATTGGTACCCGGCCTGGCTCATCTTTATATCGGAGAAGAGGCAGTGGCCGCAGGTGCATGCGCTGCGCTTCGAGACGATGACTACATAACCAGCACGCACAGAGGGCATGGACACGTGATAGCCAAGGGTGGGGAGCTCAACTCTATGATGGCGGAATTGTTCGGGAAAAGGACAGGATATTGCAAGGGCAAAGGCGGATCCATGCACATCGCTGACATGAAAATCGGAATTCTCGGGGCCAACGGCATTGCCGGAGGCGGACTGCCGATTGCCGTAGGGGCGGGGCTTTCTGCTAAATGGAGAGGCACGGACCAGGTGACCGTTTGCTTTTTTGGGGATGACGCCTCCAATAACGGAACATTTCATGAAAGTCTCAATTTCGCCTCCTTGCACAAGTTGCCTGTCGTCTTTGTCTGCGAGAACAACCAGTACGGCATCTCAGTCCATCAGAAGCAGCACCAGCCGATTACCGATATCGCCATCAGGTCAACGAGCTATGACATGCCCGGGGTCGTGGTGGATGGGAATGACGTGATTCAAGTGCACGAAGCAGTGACAAAGGCCGTGAGAAGGGCACGTGCAGGGGAAGGCCCGACACTTATAGAGTGCAAGACTTACAGGTGGCGCGGTCATCACGAGGGCGACCCAAACCAGGGGAGCAGATACAGGACCAAGCATGAGATAGAGGCATGGAAGAAGAAAGATCCCGTGAAGAGATTAGCTGATAAGCTGATTGCGGATAAGGTTGCGACAAAGAAAAAGCTGGAAGAACTTGAAGCAAAAATCCTCAAGGAGATAGAAGGGGCCGTGGCTTTTGCCAATGAAAGCGAATTTCCATCCCCTGAAGAACTCTGCGAGGATGTTTACGTAGAGGGGTAAGAGAAGATGAGAGAAATTACGTATGCACAGGCGCTGAACGAGGCGTTACGGGAATGCATGAAAGAGGATGAAAGAGTCATCTTGCTCGGTGAAGATATTGGAAAATATGGCGGCATCTTCCAGGTTACCGCGGGGCTGCTGGATGAGTTTGGTGATAAAAGGGTGATCGATACCCCGATTTCTGAAGCAGGGTTTGTGGGCGCATCTGTGGGAGCGGCCCTGACCGGAATGAGACCTGTCGTAGAGATCATGTTCATAGACTTCACGACCGTTTGCATGGACATGATCATCAATCAGATGGCCAAAATGCACTACATGTTTGGAGGAAGAGGCAAAGTCCCAATGGTATTGCGCACAAATATCGGAGCGGGGAGGGGTGCTGCAGCCCAGCACTCCCAGAGTTTCCATGCGCTATATGTACATATCCCGGGCTTATTGGTGGCCGCCCCTTCAACCCCCTATGATGCAAAGGGACTCCTTATCGAAGCCATAAAGAATGAGAATCCGGTTATTTTTGTCGAACACAAGAAACTCTATGTTGAAAAAGGGCCGGTCCCGGAGGAAAGCTACTCGATTCCCTTTGGAAAAGCGGATATCAAACGGGAAGGAAAGGATCTCACCATCGTAGCAACACATGCCCTGGTTTTGCGCTCACTTCGCGCAGCCGAGGAAGTAGCTAAAGAAGGCATTGACGTGGAGGTAATCGATCCCAGGACCCTCACTCCGCTGGACAAAGATACTATTTTGAAATCCGTGGAAAAAACAGGTCGGCTTCTGGTAGCGGACGAGGGGCATAAGACGTGCGGCGTAGCAGCCGAGATCTCGGCCATGGTAGCGGAAGAAGGGATCTATTGGTTGCGTGCCCCGATCCTGAGGGTGTGCTCCCCGGATACGCCGGTACCTTTTTCTCCACCCTTAGAGCAGAGCTATATCCCGGATGAGAAAGATCTTATACCGGCCATAAAGCGTCTAATGGAGTATGCTTAGAGAGGAGTAAAGTTCCGTGGCTACAGAAGTTGTTGTGCCCATGCTGGGCATTACCGTTGAAAGAGGGAAAATTGTCGAATGGCTGAAAAAGGAAGGTGACAGCGTCGAAAAAGGGGAAATCATCTTCATTGTCGAGGTGGAAAAAGCCACGACCGAAGTGGAATCGCCTGCAACAGGGATTCTGGCCAAGATCCTGGTCGGAGAAGGTGTTGAGGTGCCGGTCTTAACAGTTGTTGGAGTAATTACCGAGCCGGGTGAAGAACTGCCGGCAAAGTACCTGAAGCCCGAAGTGACGGCAAGAGAGAAAAAGATTAAGGCCGAAGCTGTCTCAGGTCCGACACCGGTCGCGAAGGCAGCGCCAGCTCCGGCTCCGCCGGGCCCTGGAGGAACAGTTAAGGCGATTCCTGCTGCCAGAAATCTTGCGAGAAGTAAAGGTATCGATCTCGAAACTCTTAGAGGCACAGGCCCTGGAGGGACTGTCTTGGTTCGGGATGTAGAAGCGGTGCTCGAGGCGCAGTCGAGACCCGCTCAGAGGGTGTCAACCCTTGCAGGCCGGCTGGCTGAAAAGGAGGGTGTCTCTCTGGAAGGCGTCCGGGGAAGCGGGGTGAGAGGAAGGATAATGCGGGCCGATGTTGAGGCGGTCATGAAGAAAGAGGCTGCGCCGGGACTCGGCAAAGTGATCCCCATGAGCACAATGCGGAAGGTAATCTCCAGGCGAATGTCGGAGAGCGCTTTTACTGCTCCTCATATATACTTTTTCACTGATGTTGCTATGGATCCAATCCTTGATTTCAGGAAAGAGATCCTTCCGGATTTTGAAAAAAAGTATGGGCTCAGGCCTTCTATTAATGATTTCCTGATCAAGGCCGTGGCCATGAATATTGTTGAATTTCCGATCATGAATGCGACCGTGAAAGAGGAAGCGATCCACATACTGCCCGACGTGAATATTTGCCTGGCAATTGCCCTGCCTGACGGCCTGATCGTTCCTGCAATCGCCAATGCCGACAAGGCCGGACTTGTTGATATTACAAAACAAAGAAAGGATCTTATGGACAGGGCGCTTGCAGGAAGACTCAGCATAGAAGAACTGGAGAGGGGAACTTTCACGATTTCGAGCCTCGCACAGTATGAGATCACCTATTTTACAGCGATCTTGAACCCACCCCAGAGCGGTATCCTAACCGTGGGAAAAACACGGGAACAGCTGACACTGCAAAACGGCGATGTCAAGGTGATCAAGGTGGCCACTTTGGGTCTTGGGGTTGACCATAGGATCATTGATGGTGCTGTGGCTGCTGACTTTCTCCAGAATTTGAAATCCAAACTGGAACGACCCATGTTTACTTTTCTGAATTTGTAGGCGTTGAGGAAATCATGTATGATTTGGTTGTGATTGGCGGAGGACCAGGGGGATATGTAGCTGCAATCAAAGGGGCTCAGTCGGGCCAGAAGGTCTTACTGGTGGAAAAGGATGCACTTGGCGGAACCTGCCTGAATCGAGGCTGTATTCCCACAAAATGCTTTGTTCACGATACAAGACTGCTCCAAGAAGTCAGGGCATCGCAGGTAATGACGGGTGCAGAGTCACTTGGAATTGATATTTCAAAAATGCTGATGAGAAAAAAGGAGGTTGTTGACAGGCTGGTTAATGGCGTTGAGATTATCGTAAAGAGCCACGGCATTGAAATCGTGCAGGGACAGGGTGAACTTATCGACGCGGGGAGAACGATGATCCATTACCCGGACGGGTCGAGCGAGGAAGTTCGGAGCAGGAGCGTGATCCTGGCCACCGGTTCCAGGCCGGCGGTTCCTCCTTTCGTGCACGTGGATGGAGGCTTTGTGCAAACTACCGACCATGCCCTTGACACAGACGATGTTCCTGAAAACATTGCCATCATGGGGGGCGGGGTGATCGGCATGGAGATGGCGACAATATACTTGAACATGGGATGCAACGTAACCATACTTGAGCTGCTTCCCGACATTTTGATGACTGAAGACGAAGAAGTGAGAAAAACCATGCGAAGGCTGCTCAGGAGGCGCAGGGCAAAGGTGCATGTAAGCGCCAGGGTAAAAGATGTAAACACCAAAGAGAACAGGGTTGTGGTTGTTTACGAAGACAAGGATAAAGAGACGAAAGCCGTTGAATCAGACCGGTTGCTTGTTGCCACGGGGCGCACACCGGTTCTGGACGGCATTGATGCTGAGAGGTTGGGCCTCAAAATGGATGGTCCGTTTGTGAAAGTAAACTCAAGGTGCGAGACGAATCTGCCCGGTGTTTATGCGATAGGTGACCTGGTGGGCGGCATGATGCTCGCACATAAAGCATCTGCCCAGGCGGAAGTTGCGGTTTCAAATATTGCAGGCTCGAACCGGGAGTTTCGACCGCAATATGTCCCGCGCTGTATTTGGGCACTTGAGGAAGTCGGCAGCGTCGGTTTGACGGAAAAGGATGCCAGGGCCACGGGTAGGCCGATTAGGGTCGGTAAGTTCTCCTATAGAGCCAGTGGGGCCGCCCAGGCCATGGGGAGCGTGGAGGGGTTTGTCAAGATAGTGGGGGACGCTGAGACAGGAGAGATCATGGGTGTACATATCATGGGAGCTCACGCTACAGATCTTATTGGTGAGCCGGTGATGGCGATGACCATGGAAGCGGCTGTGGAGGACATGGCTGAATGCGTTAAACCCCATCCTACATTTACCGAGTCCATTATGGAGGCAGCCCTCGACTGGTCCGGCAGGGTTGTCCATTCGCCCAAGAAAAGAAATTGACCCACCCGTTCATAAAGTGGATGAAGAGATTTCCGGACTTCGGCTGAGCTAAGTCGAGGCCCTCGACATTTATCCTTCCGGCTGATATTTGCCGGCAGGTGCAAAATTAAAACCAATATTTTGGAGGCTGATCATGGAATACAATAGACCGCATGCAACAGCACGACGGGGGCTTATGGCCACGGACTGGGAAGCAGGAGTTGATTTCTCCCGCCTGAACCGTGAGAGATTCCAAAAAGCCCGGGCTTCTGTAAAAGCTAATGGCCTGGGAGCGGTTTTGGCATTTAATTTCGACAATATCCGTTACATAACAGGAACACACATTGGGGAGTGGTGCAGGGACAAGATGAACCGCTATGCAATCTGCCCTCGCGAAGGAGAGCCGTATCTTTTTGATCCGGCCGTGCCGGCAAAGAGGGTAAGCTCACCATGGATGGGCGAGCGTATGGAGATTCCAATAAGCACGATGCTGGGTGCCCTGCCCCCGGCCATGAAAGTTGAAGAGGACTTTGCAAAACAAATAAAGAGAGTATTGACGGATTATGGAGTCGAAAAAGAACCCCTTGGCGTGGACATGATGGAAATCCCGATGCTAAGGGCCCTTGAAAAGGAAGGCATTGAGGTTGTCGATGGCCAGCAGGCTATGCTCGACGCCAGAGAGGTCAAGACACCTGATGAGATTGAGCTTCTTAAGCAGGCCGCGGCAATGGTAGATGCGGTCTACGAGGACATTGCAAGGGCCATACGCCCCGGGACACGGGAGCACGAGCTCGTCGCCCTGGCCAATGATAAGCTTTTTCTTTTAGGTGCGGAAAGGGTGGAATGCGTCAATTCCGTGTCGGGCCCAAGAGGCAAACCCCACAGCCACACATTTTCCGACCGTATTATACAACCTGGCGACATGATTTTTCTGGACCTTATGCATGCCTTTAACGGATACAGAACCTGTTACTACAGGACCTTTATTTGCGGCAAGCCCAACAAGTACCAAATTGAAGCCTATGAAACATGCTCAAAGTGGCTCTCCAGTGCTATTGATGTAATAAGGCCAGGGGCAACAACGGCCGATGTTGCAAAGACGTGGCCCAAGGCGGAGGAGTTCGGTTACCGGGATGAGGACGAGGCCTTCTTGCTCCAGTACGGGCACGGTATCGGGCTGAGCCTGTGGGAAAGACCGATTATTTCCCGCAGGTTTTCTTTTGAGCATCCAGTAGAGTTCAAGGTTGGTATGACATTCGCCGTTGAGTGCTGGTGCGGAGCCGAGGATGGGTCAGGGGCTGCCAGGATTGAAGAGGAGGTGGTTGTTACAGAGGACGGTTGCCAGATTATTACCAATTATCCAAGCGACCACCTTATTTCTTGTGGGCTTCCGGGCTGCGAGGTGTATTGATCAGCCGGAAAGCCTCAATAATAAAGGCCTTGCCAAGCTCAATTTTGGTAAAAAGGAGGTGAGCATTTTTTTCAATTGATGGGCTCGTAACTTTGGTTTCAAATCTGGTGTTAACCTTTAGATTAATCAAGGAAAGGAGGAATTGAAAAATGGCTGAATACAAAGAAGCAACATTGTACAGAATGGAAGAACTGGAGTCCGCGTGCCCCCCTAAACACAAGAACACGGATGCTTTCACATTGATCCCCCAGGAGACAGGTGCCAAGGGTTTCGTCTTGTTCTGCACAGAGGTTCATCCGGGCGGTGAAGCGGAAATGGATGTCCATCCTGGCAGGGAGCATTGTTATTTTATGCTTTCAGGTGTTGGCGAAGCCGTAGTGAACGGTAAGAAATTTACTGTACGCCCCGGGGATTGTCTGTGGATTCCGCCGGGTGCTGAACACGGCATTAAGCCTATTGGGGGGCAGACCATTAGGTTTGCCGTTGTCACCTCCCCGCCGCCATGGGTTGAGGTGTAGTCAGATCTTTGCAGTTGGGGGCTGTTGTCCTATGGGAAAAGGGGGCAGCCTCCGTATATTCTCCTGCATGAAAAAGTCTATTTTCCGGCTGGTGCTGGCTGGTGTAATGGCAACGCCTGATACTCTGTTATCACCCAAATGGAGGAAGACGAGGGTCCCTGGATGTTCAAGGTCACGGGTTTTGTCGGTAACTGGCTTTGTTTTCCACCGGCTCACGGCGTGAGTGTGCAAGAGGCAGCCTTGTGCTGTACGGTGCACGCCACAATGTCAGCGGTGCGAAGCATTTAAGTGGAAAGAACTTGAATCAGGAAGAAGATAGGAGGCAATATTATGGCAGATAAACAAAAAATAGGGTGGATCGGCCTTGGCAAAATGGGAATACCTATGTCCACCAATCTTGTTAAGGCCGGGTATTCCTTGAAGGTTTACAATCGGACCAGGGAAAAGACAAAGGAGTTGGCTGACCAGGGTGCGGAGGTCGCAGACTCGCCCAAGGCTGCTGCACAAGGTCAGGACGTGGTAATCTCCATGATTTCGGATGATTCCGCCCTTGAGGCTGTCTCGATCGGTCCGGGAGGGGCATTCGAGGGGGCCAAATCAGGCATGATTTTTGTTGACATGAGCACTGTTTCCCCCGCGGCTTCAGCAGTCGTTGCAGCGGAAGCGGAGAAAAAAGGTATAAAATACCTGAGAGCCCCCGTCTCTGGAAGTACGGCCTTAGCCACAGCGGGTACGTTGACCATTTTCGCCTCCGGCCCCAAGGATGCCTATGATCAGTGCGTGGATACCTTCGGGAAAATGGGTCAGAAATCATTTCACGTGGGAACTGGAGAAGAGGCCAGGTACCTAAAGCTGGTACTTAACATGATGGTCGGGTTGACCTCGGCAATGGTTGCAGAGGCTCTCACCTTTGGAGAAGCAGGTGGCATGGACTGGGAGCAGATGATCGACATCGTTAACAACAGCGTGGTTGCCTCTCCCCTGGTCGGTTATAAGGCGCAGATTCTCAAGGACAGGAACTTTACTCCCGCTTTCAGCGCAACCCAGATGGCCAAGGATTTTGATATAGCGCTTGATACCGGCAGGGGAAACAAGGTCCCCATGCCCATGACCGCTATCATTCGCCAGTTTTACGGCACGATGATGGCCACGGGAAAGGGCGACATGGATTTCTTCGGCCTTCTTACCCTGATGGAAGAGCTTGCAGGCATGAAGAAGTGATTCTTGTTTTAATGTGCGGCGATTCATTGGTGTTTTGCGTTCCGGGCGGATCGAATCTGATTCGTCCGGAATCTTTGAGGAGGATGAATTCGTATGGACGCGACGTGGCACCATGTGGCCATTTGTGTAAAGAACATGGACAGGGCTCTTGGGTTCTACCATGATCTCCTGGGCTTTGAGGTTGACTGGGACAGGGACCATTACAGCGGCGAGGCATTCTCCAAAGTAACTGGTCTGCCGGGAGCAGATGCACGCGTTGTCATGCTCAAGGGGTACGGCGGCCGGATGGAGCTTTTTCACTACTATGCTCCTGATGGTGATGACAGTGGAGTCAAAAAGCAATGTGATCCAGGTATTACTCACCTGGCCTTTAAGGTGAAAAACGTGCAAGAAGTCTATGAACGGCTGCTAAAGGCGGGGGTAGAGTTCAACTGCCCGCCCCAAAACCTTCGCCCGGGCGTGTGGGGTACCTATATGAAAGACCCAGAGGGGGTAACCATAGAACTTGTCCAGTATGACTGAGTCGAGTTCCCGGAGGCAAGAGGTATAAGGAAGTGTTCGGTTTTTACGGAAGAATGTTGATCATTGATCTTGGCACCAGATCCTTTGAGATTCAACCGCTCTCTGAGGAGATTTTCTTAAAGACCCTGGGGGGTAAAGGACTGGCATCACATCTCTTACTGGAACATAACCTTCCCGGCGTGGATCCACTAGGGCCTGAAAATCATCTGATTCTGGCTGCTGGTCCTGTTGCAGGAACTCCGATTTGGGGCTCTTGTAGATACGGGGTTTTCACCAAATCACCTCAAACCGGGTGTTACTCGGAATCCTACTCGGGTGGAACGGCAGCGGAGTACATGGATAAGGTCGGCTATGATGCTATTTTGTTGCGGGGGGCTTCGAATTATCCGATCTGGATAGAAATAGAGGAGAAAGGTGCAGTGTTCCATTCCGCCGGGGATTTCTGGGGAATGGAGACATATGATACAGAAGATGCAGTAAGGGCATGGCTTCGGGATAACCGCCCCCAGGCCTCCAGATCAGGGATTATCTGCATCGGGCCTGCCGGGGAAAACCAGGTCAGTTTTGCTGTCATTGAAAACGACTATTGGCGAAGCGCGGGGCGAACCGGTGTCGGAGCGGTCATGGGTTCTAAGAAAGTGAAGGCCATGGCTTTTTGGGGCAATGCGAGAAAAAAACTTGCAGACCCCGATCTGGCTGCCAGCTTTGCCAGAGAGACGGCCGCGCGGGCGAAAGATGATGTGGGAGCCAGGGCTTACAAAAGCATGGGGACAAGCATGCTGGTGGATATTACCAACCAAGCCGGGTGTTTCCCAACCCGTTACTGGCAAAAGGGGAGAGCGGGCCATGCTGAAAAGATCAATGCGACGGCCCTGCACGAGCGCCTTGAAGTAACGCCCCATGGGTGCTTGAGATGCTTTATGGCATGCGGGCGACTTTCGAAAATTAGAGAAGGCCGACACAAAGGTCTCAGGATAGAAGGGCCGGAATATGAAACCATTTTCGCTTTTGGGGGACTGTGTGAGATCGAGAGCATAGAGGAAATCGCCTACCTTAATGATGTGTGTGACCGTATGGGGATGGATACAATTACGGCCGGTAACCTTGCTGCATTTACGATTGAGGCAGCCCGCCGCAGCAAGGTTGATTATTCCATAAGCTATGGCCAGGCAGACAGAGTGGCAGAACTTTTAATGGACATTGCTTACAGGCGAGGGGCAGGGGCTACTCTCGCCCGAGGGATTGCGTCCGCTGCCAGGGAATGGGACATGGAAGATATCGCAATTCACGTCAAGGGACTGGAACCGGCAGGTTATGATCCAAGGGTGCTCAAGGGCATGGGATTGGCATACGGAACTTCAGATCGCGGGGCATGCCATCTTCGAGCAACGTTCTACAAGCCGGAATTATCAGGCATGATTGACCCTGAACAAATTAAGGGCAAGGCAGAGATGTTCGCGGAGTGGGAAGATCGGTTGACTATTTTTGATTGCTTGATCCTGTGTCGCTTTTACCGCGACCTTTACCAGTGGAAGGAGCTTTCCGTTATTATTAGGGCATGCACTGGCTTGGACCTGGGTGTGGAGGAGATGAGATCAATTTCAGGTGCCGTCACAAACAATACCCGGCGTTTCAATTTAAGGGAGGGGTTTGGCAGGCATGAAGATCATCTTCCACCGCGTTTTTACACAGAACCATTACCCGAGACGGGAAAGGTCATAACAAGAGTTCAAATGGATCAGCTCCTGACCGACTATTACAGGGCCAGGGGCTGGGATGCAGAAGGCTCTCCTCCTGATAGCGGAAAAGAGTAAGGCAATGGTTTTTGAAGGCTTCACTCCCTATGACCCGAAGGCCGCGGAACTCTACAACAGGAGGAGGTGGTGGCTGGGGATAACCCTGGGAGACATGCTGGACAAGGCCAGCGACCTGTATCCTTCAAAGGAAGCCCTCGTGGGGGAGAAAAAGAGGTACACGTACGAAGAGCTTCGGGAGATCGTGGACAGGATGGCATTCAACCTCCTCAGTGAAGGCCTCAGCCCCGGTGATACCGTGTTGCTCCAGTTGCCCAACTGGCCCGAATTTGTCATCTCCTACTTTGCCCTTCAGAAGGCGGGGCTTGTGATGGTGCTGCTCACGGTGAACCACACTGCGAGGGAGGTATTGCATCTGGCCGACCTGGCCCAGCCCAAAGGATGGATCCTACCGGACCACTATCGGAAGATGGACTATGCCCCCCTTGTTCGACAGGTGAGGCAGGAAACCAGCAAGCTGGAAAAGGTTATCGTGGTAGGTAAGGACCTGGAGGCGGGTTGCCTTTCCTTCGATGCGGTTGCAGGGAAAAGGGCCGGCCACGGAGAAATTCGGGATACCCTCGATAAGGTCCGCCCTGACCCGGGAGATGTGTGCCAGATCCTGCCGTCCGGGGGCACGACCGGGCTTCCAAAGGGGGCACCCAGGACACACAATGATTACATATGCAACATCGAGTACAAGTCCAAGGCCTGGGACCTGAATGTTACTGACACGTGTCTGGTCGCAACCACCGTGGGTCATAATCTGGCACTCCTTGTCACGGTCACGGGTTCCGTGTTTCACGGGGCCAAGATGGTGATGCTGGATTCCACCTACCCCCAGGATTTTTGCCGCATCGTGCAGGAGGAAAAGGTGACCTGCACGGGACTGGTGCCGACCCTGATAAGTAGGTACGTCAACTTTGAAAACCTGAAGGATTACGACCTGACTTCCTTGAAAAAGATGTACGTGGGTGCGGCCAACAGTCCTCCGGAGCTGGTCAGAGAGACGGAAAAAGATCTCGGCTGCCTCTATACCAATGCCTTTGGGATGGTGGAGGGTCCTTGTTCCCAGACCAGGCCCTGGGACCCCCTGGAGGTTCGCTGCCGGACCATCGGAAGGCCCGTATGTCCCTACGATGACTTTCGGACCCTGGATCAGGAGGGCAAACCGGCCCCGATCGGCGTGGAGGGGGAGCTGGCAGCCAAGGGCCCCGGCGTATTTACAGGATACTCGAAGAACGTCCAGGCAAACAGGGATTCTTTCACCCCTGATGGGTATTTCCGCACAGGTGACCTGGCGGTTATTGATGAAAAGGGTAACATAAGGATCACCGGAAGGATAAAGGACATCATTATCAGGGGGGGCGAGAACATAGCTGCCAGGGACGTTGAGGACCTTATTTCCTCCCATCCCGAAGTGGAATACGTGGCTGCGGTGGGCATGCCTGCCCCTGATCTTGGGGAACAGGTCTGTGCCTACATCAAGCGCGTTAAAGGGTCGTCCATAGGTGGTGGGGAGATAGTGGAGCACCTCAAGAGACAGGAAGCCTCCAAGCTCCTCTATCCCGCTCGCATAGAGTTCGTGGACGAAATTGCTCTCACGGCAGCAGGAAAGGCAGACAAGAAGGCGCTAAGAAAGGACATAGAGGAGAAGATAAAGAGAGAGGGTTGATAGGGGATGGAAGCCCTTCTCCGGGCTGTGAGCAGGATGACGCAACAATGGATTATGGGAAAAATACTAAAGACAGCAGGGGTGACGATGAAACACCGGAATCTCTTTACGCCCATTACCATAAAGGGGGTGACATTTCCTAACAGGATAATGAGGACCTCCATGGTCTCGGGGTTGGCCACTGAGGACGGACATGTGACCGAAGATCTCAAAAAGAGGTACCAGAGGGAGGCCATGGGAGGTATGGGTTCCATCGTGGTTGAAGCAGCGGTGGTGCTCCCCTCCAGGAGTTCGTACAACCTTCGCATCAGCGAAGATGGCTTTACGGAAGAGCTCAAAGGATTGGTGGAAGCGGTCCTGGGAGTGGACACGGAAACCAAGATAGGTATTCAAATCATGCACTTCTTGAAGATATCAAGGAGCGGATGGCGACAGAAGGTGACGGATTTCAAGCCGGAAGACCTGACGGTAGTAGTGGAACAGCATGTCAATGCGGCAAGGAGGGCGGTAGCGGCCGGGTTTGACTTTATTGAGCTCCACATGGCCCATGCCTATACCCTTTCCTCTTTCCTTTCTTTGTCCAACAAAAGGACAGACCAATACGGCGGACCTTCCCTCAAGAACAGGATGCGCTTACCCATTGAGGTCTATGAGGCTGTGCGGAGAGAGGTGGGAGATGAGTTTCCCCTCGGGATAAGAATCAACGGGGAGGATTTCACGATCAAGGGCACAACTTTGCTCCAGAGCACCAGGATAGCAAAAAAGTTCGCGGAACTCGGGGCGGATTATATAAGCGTGTCTGCCGGGAGCAGATTCGAAGATGCCCCCCCACCACCGCCTAATACTCCGCCGGATCCGATGTCAGGATACAGCGGGCACAGGATGAGCCCTGAGTGGTGGTTCCCGGACATGACCCATGTATACCTGGCGGAGCAGATTCGTGAGACCGTCAGGGAGGCAGGTTACGAGGTACCCATAGTGACCGCGGGGAAGATCCGCACACCAAGGCAGGCCGAATCCATACTGGAGCAAGGGAAGGCGGATATCATTGGTCTTTGCAGGGCATTGCTCTGTGACCCTGACTTCCCCAAGAAGGCCATGGAAGGAAATGATAAGGATATCGTCCAGTGCACGGCGTGCAACTGGTGTCTGGAGGCTGATTCCAGGATGGAAAAGGTCAACTGTTCCAGGTGGCCTGAAGGTAGCCTCGCGGCACCCATGCCCTGGCACAGGAAGGATGCCAGGGCGAGCGCGCTGTCAAGGGATGCCGAACCATGATGAGCCATCAGGAAATGGAGGTTGAGACATGGAAATAAAGAAAGTAGGTGTGCTGGGTTGCGGGCAGATGGGCACCGGTATCATGCAGGTCTTTGCCCAGTCCGGGTACGAAGTCGTCGGCGTCGGTACAAGTAAAGACAGGGTGGAGATGGCCTTTGCATCCATCGACAAGAGGATGGCGGGTCGTGTTGAAAAGGGCAAGATGACCCGGGAGGAGAAGGACAAGGTAATGAGTCGCATAATGACCAGTACCAAGCTGGAAGACCTCAAGGATTGCGACCTTATAGAGGAGGCCGTGCCGGAGGACCTGGAATTGAAGAAGAAGCTCTTTTCAGAGCTGGACGGACTTTGCAAACCGGAGACCATATTTGGAACCAATACATCGGGTCTTTCGGTGACGGACATGGCCGCAGCGACCAAGAGGGGCGACAAACTGCTGGGGATGCATTTTCACAATCCCGCGCCGGTGATGAAACTCTTGGAACTGGTGCGCACCATCATGACCAGCGAAGAGACGATCGAGACGGTCAAGCAGTTCGGGAAGACTCTTGGTAAGACGGTGGTCGTTGCTCCTGACGTCGGGGGGTTCATAGTCACCAGGCTGTTCACCCCCTTTCTCCTTGGTGCTGTCCGGATGCTGGAGGAGGGTATTGCTACCAGGGACGAGATAGACACCTCGATGAAACTGGCGGTGAATCACCCCATGGGACCCCTCGAAGTGATAGACTTCATAGGACTTGACACGGAACTATCCATAGCGGAGACCCTTTATGAAGAGACCAAGGATCCGAAATACGCCCCTCCCCTTCTCCTGAGGAAAATGGTGACCGCGGGATGGCTTGGGAGGAAGACGGGAAAGGGTTTTTACGATTACAACGATCAGTGAAAGGAATTTTTCGCTGCAAGAGGTTTATATGACATTCTATGAATTTGAAGGGAAGAGACCCTGCGTGGATGAAAGGGCATTTGTTCATCCCCAGGCGGTCTTGATCGGTGATGTGACCGTGGAAGAAGGATGTTATATCGGTTCGGGAGCGGTCTTGAGGGGTGATATTGGTTCCATAAAGATAGGGATGGGTTCAAACGTCCAGGAGAACTGTGTCCTTCATGCCTTTCCGGACAAGGTAACATTGCTCCACAGGGACACACACATCGGCCATGGGTGCATACTCCATGGTTGCGAGATTTGCTCCAACGTGCTCGTGGGGATGGGCTCCATAATCGCAGACGGAGTCAAGATCAACAGCAACTGCCTGATAGGGGCCGGGAGCTTTGTCGACTTCGGCACAGAGATACCCCCGGGCAGCGTTGTAATGGGATCCCCTGCGAAGGTGGTAAAGGAGATCACCCCGCAACAACTTCAACAACTCGCCAGCTCCAGGGCTGTTTACCAGGACCTTGCAAGGCGTCACCTGGAGGCCTTCAGGGAGATCGGTATTCAAGAAGTCCTGAAACGCAGCAAAAGCCCTTAAGCTGTTATATAGGAATTCATGGGCTTAAAGCCCGACCCCAAGATATAAAGACGCATCATGCCCTGGGTTTTGATGCAAGATACCATATCCTTTATGGGCATGCAGCCGAACTCCTGGGAATCGAAAAGAGAGATTAAGGAACATGGCCATGGATTTCATCTTTAGCGAAGAGCAGGCAAGGCTGAAAGAGCGAGTCAGGGAACTTGCCAGGAAAGAGATCCAACCCCTGGCTAGAAAATATGGTGAGACAGATGATGTCCCCCAGGAAATAGTGGACGTGATGGCAAAGGGTGGGCTTTTTCAGTTGTTGTTCCCCGTGGAATACGGGGGTAAGGGAATCAGTGCCGTGAACATCTGCATAGCAAGGGAAGAATTGGCGCAGGTATCCGCCATTGCCGACGTCACCTTTGCAATGCAGTCCCTGGGCGGGTATCCTATCGTAATAGCGGGGACGGAAGAGCAGAAGACCACCTATATCCCCAGGTTGGCCCGGGGCGAGATCCTGACGACCTTCGCCTTGACAGAACCCAAGGCCGGATCCGACGTGGCAAACCTTCACACCACTGCCATGCCGGAAGATGATTCATACGTCATCAACGGGGTAAAGCGTTTTATATCCAACTGCTACAGGGCGGATATTGGGACACTTTTTGCCAAGACCGACCCGGATCAAGGAAACAAGGGTATCTCCGCGTTCATATATCATCGAAAGGCTCGGGGTCTTGAGATTGTCAAGCGATACAGGCTGATCGCCCCCCATGACCTGGCCGAGATGCGGTTTGAGAACGTTCGGATACCCAGGGACAGATTGCTGGGTGAGGAGAACCAGGGCTTCACGATCGCCATGAAGACCCTCGACCTGATGCGTATGTCCGTAGGGGCGTGCAGCCTTGGGATTGCAAGGGCCGCCTTCGAATCCGCGCTGCGCTTTGCCTCCAAGAGGGAGCAGTTCGGGAGGCCCATCACGCGGTTTCAGGCAATACAGTTGAAGCTGGCGGAGATGGCCACCCGCATAGAAGCCGCGGCCATGCTTGTTTACAGGGCCGCCTTGCTCAAGGACTCGGGAGCAGAAAGCGTTACCCGGGAAGCATCCATGGCCAAGTATTTCGCCACCGATATGGCCGGCAGCGTGGCGGATGAGGCGGTGCAGATCTATGGTGGTCTTGGAGTCACGGATGATGCTGATGTGGAGAGACTGTACAGGGAGGCCAGGGCCCCCCGGATCTATCAAGGGACCAACGAAATCCAGAAACTGATCATCGCCAACCAGATCCTTAAGCAAATTCAATGAGATCTTTTGAATTTTTCATTTCTCTTGCACTCCTGGCTGAGAGGGGTAAAGCTGCCTTCGTCAATGTCCTCACGGACAACAGACCGCCCTTCAATCCGGAGATCGGATCGCCGAATCTGAGGGGTATATCCTGCAAGGTTTATAAGGAGACGAATTGAAGCCCAGGACCTTTGGGATTGATCGAATTGAGTGGTGGATGGGGTAACCCTTTAAAGCTCATTGGTTGAGTTCGAATTCTATAAGCTGGCAAAGTCTTACCACGGGAGGGTAGAAGAGAATCTGGTTAATGGAAACAATATTCGGGATGACACATGGACAAAGAGCATGGCGCTAAGCAGCAGAGGTTTCGTTGGGGGTGTAGACTCAATGCTGGGGATATTGGACAAAGGAAGGCAGAGCATAAAGAGAAGGACGGAACCTGTCAGATCCCCGGGAGCCTTCGGGCACTCGAAGGGGTCATTTTGGGGCCAAAAACGGTGACATAGATCTTGAAAACACCTATCTTTGAAACATAAACCATAGAAATTCAACATGATGGCGTGGCCCGACCGACCACCGGAGCGACCACCGTGACCGGATGTTAATGGACGAGCCATCGGAGGGCCTGGCTCCGTTAATAGTAGAGGAGATAGGAAAGATCATAGCCCGTCTCAGACGAAGCGTATCCGCGTTACTGGCTGAACAGAATGTCAATTTGGCACTTGAAGTGACCGATTACGTATATGTAATCAGCAAGGGAAAGGTGGTGTATGAGGGCATGCCCAAGGAATTAAGGGACAACGAACAGATCAAACGCAAGCATCTGGGAGTCTAAAAACACAATGGCGCAAGGCTTACGATGTAACAGAAGGGTGCTTTTGTTTTTGAGTAACGTAAGTTTTGTCAAAACTTTTGGCCGACTTGCGCTAAGAAAAATGTCGCTAAAGATGTAGTAACGGTGCTTCCACT
Organism: Deltaproteobacteria bacterium; assembly: GCA_019308985.1. Next base: position 51,843 of record JAFDHB010000003.1, read on the forward strand.
TCTCGCCGCTTTCCTCCAACTATGCGTGACACCCCCATTGGCTGCCCGTACCAATATGGACCAACCCGAATGACATTGGCGCGGCAGGTTGTAGGAATTGTGGTTTGTTGATACGTCTCAAGCGCAACTTCACCTTCTTTTCCCAACCGCGGCCTCATCATTGGATTTGCGAAACTCGCCTGGTGTGATGCCGGTCCATTTCTTGAAGGTTCTGGAGAAGGAGCATGGTTCTGAGAATCCAAGAAGGTAGGAGATATCTCCTACGGATAGTTCTTTGGTCCTCAAGTAGTTGATAGCGATGTCCCTTCTCATTTCATCTAGAAGAGCCTGGTAACACGTGCCTTCTGATCTCAGTTTTAGCTGGAGCGTACGTGGACTCATCCCCAATTGCCTCGCTATGATCTCAACAGGAGGCGCCCGAAAGGGTATCTTTCTCATAAGGAGGTATTTAACCTTTTCCCCATAAACCTTTTTCTGGGTGAGGCTCAGGAGGGTGCTTTTTGCGTGTTGTTCAAGTAGGGACAAGAGGTGCCTATTGGGGTGCAAGAGAGGCAGATTCAGGTATTCCTTCTCAAGGAGAATCGCGTTTTTGGGTTGCCGAAAGAGGAGAGGAGCGCAAAAGATATCCCGGTAGTCGGATAGATCTCTCGGACGGTCATGAGTGAAGTGTACCTCTGTCAGGGCTATTTCCTCGCCGGTAAGAATTTTCATGAGCCTCACCATACATGAGAGGATATTTTCAGAATGCTGTTTGATAGTTATTGGTGTATCCGCCACCAATTGAACCTCAATGGTTACCAGTCTATCGTCTACCTCTAACTTGGTCCTGTTCCCTTCGCTGATAATCCTTTCATAAATACAGTAGTTCTTGAAGGCGTCTCCCAGGGTTTGGCAGTTCATCATCATGTACCCGACGATGTTCCAGTTCCCTGGGGACATAAGTTGTCCTGCGCGGAGCCCCAAGTTTTCACACCCAGTAATGTAAAAGGCCTGCTCGGCTATGCGATCAGACTCTCTTAAGGTCATTCGACTCTCAGGGGAGTTGTACTTGGAGAAATCCAGATCTGCAGCAGTGAAAATCCTCCGGGATTCATGACCCTGCCTCTCAGCATACTTTAGCATTGTCGATATAGCAGATGTGTACACCGTTTGGGAAGGGTGAATTGTCACGGGGCTATCCTATTGAAATGTATGTGGATGATTTAGGGAATAGAATAGCAATGAACTCAAACTTGACCCTAGGGGATATTGCGCTAAATGTCAATTTTTTTTCGTCAAAGATCATTGGCAAAGGGCGAAATAAGAAAAAGAATAGAATACCGGGAGAAAGGGCCCCCCGGTTTTTGGGATTGTGTAGCGGTTGATGATCAAAGTGAAGCCCGGAGATAAGTGGCTGTTTTCAGGCATAAATTGGCATCTTAGCGAAACCCAGATAGAATGAGAAAGGAGGCCATAGCATGCATTATGAAGCCCGTTTCGTGGTGGACACACATATTCACATAACAACTCTGTACAGGCCAAAGGGGAACCCCGAGGGCGTATGGACAGGGCTTCCCTCTGCTCCGGATGAAGGAGAAGTTGAGTATTTCGACAACTCCCCCCTGTGTCTTTATGACATGAAGCGCTACGGCATCGACATGTGTCTTCTCAAACCGAGCGTGGTGGGGACGACCAACGAGGCGCAGGCAGAGCTGGTGGTGCGGTATCCTGATAAGTTTCGCGCCTTTTGCTCTGACCAGACGCTGAAGATCAAGTGTGCAAGGGGGGAGGCCAAATGGAGCCTTGATGCTGCAGCCGAGGAAGTTGAAGCTGCATTGAAGACCGGGAAGTACATAGGAATTGGGGAGTTTGTACCCAGGAACTGGGATCGCAAGAAGGTCTATGGTTTTGAAGAACGCTTGAACGAATACAGGGTATTTATGGACCTTGCCAGGAAATACGATGTCACCATAGATTTTCATGAATTTGCCTGGGGGTATGAGTGGGATCCATGGAAGCTCCTGGCCCGGCTTTCCAATGAATATCCTGACGTCAATATTGTTGTGTGCCATAGCGGGCACTCAATAGGATCCTACGTCGAGGGAGAAAGGGCGATACGAAAGGCCTGTGCTGTTGCCGGTGGGGCGGACAGGGCATCGGGAGACAACATCTACCTCGAAACAGGGACATGGCCGGCGGAATATTTTAAGATTGCACTGGAGGACCCTAACGTAGGGGTCAGCCAGCTCCTGTGGGGAGGGGATTACGGTCACGTTCCACAGTATATTATCGCCAGGCCGGGAAAGTCGCCGTCCAGTTTTTCAAGCATGATGAAGCGATTTCCTCCCGTACCCGGATACCAAATAGATTGGTGGGGCTGGGCCATTCACCAGATACACAAGATCAGGGACTGGGTTACCCAGGATGAAATAAACCTGATTATGGGGGGGAATGCTGCAAGGTTGTGGAAGCTCCCTGTCCCCCACGAGCGAATGTTCATGGAAGGCAGACCTGATGTGTGGGGCATACACTGGGAAAAGTCAATGCCCTTCATCCCCAGGTCCCAGGTCAAGTACCCCGACCACGAGGAGTAAGGGTTCCAGTGATAGGGTTGTTTCGGAAACCGATATGGACAATTCTTGTCGTGAAGTAGTGCAGACCGTCTAGGCCAATCGTTTGTGTCATCGGAGGATCTTTGTGAGCGAGTGTGTGGTCGTTATTGAGGGCTGTGAAAACATGCCGCCCTTCGAAGAGAGATATTCGCCGGAGAGTATCGAGAGCCTCATAGAGGCACTTTCAAGGGTCTTTGATTTACTGGGCGGTCTGGACAAATTCATCAAGAACGGCGACAGGGTCCTGATCAAACCTAACGTTGTGGTGCCTGAACCGCCCTGGACGGGCGTGAATACGGATCCTCGGGTACTGGAGGCCTTGATCGAGCTCATCAAGGGAAACAACCCAAAGAGAATCATGGTGGGCGAGCACGTTCGCTGGCATGGACCAAGGGTCTTTGAGGTCTCAGGGGTAGGTGAGGCGGTTCACAGGGCAGGTGGGGAAATCATCATATTTGATGATATGGCCCATGTCCCTGTGGATAACACCCTTGCGAAGGTGGAGCCTGTGCTCAATGTCCCTGAGATCTATTTTGAAAGTGATGTGCTCATAAACGTCCCAAAGATGAAGACCCATTTGGACACCTTGATATCCTTGTCTTTAAAGAACATAATGGGAATGGTCCCATCAGATCCGGACTGCCTGGCCATGCATCAGCACCTCTACGATTCGATCGTGGACCTGAACCGGTTTTTTCGGCCGAAGTTGAACATCGTCGACGGCATCATTGCACACGAGGGCCAGGGACCCATGTTCGGTGCTCCTGTGACTGATATGAATGTCTTGGTCGCTGGAACTGATGCTGTTTCAGTGGACGCCGTGTCCTCCTCCGTTATGGGCATTGATCCCCTGGAAGCACCTACTACGCGGTTAGCAGTTTGCCATGGTCTGGGAAAAGGCGATTTGAGCAACATATCCATCAAGGGCCGGCAGATCAATGAGGTGAGGCGTCATTTTTTGAGGCCTATGCAGAATGCCGTCGGTTACATGCGATATGATGGCGTGAGTTATCCCGTTGATCTCCATCTCGGCATAGCCTGCGGCGGTTGCCATGGCGCCATAAGGGAACAGGTGGACCAGTTGGCCCTCCTCGCAGAAGTTGAAGGGGTTCCTGAAGAAAAGCGGAAGAGGCTTGTTGTTATTACCGGCCAGAACGCCAGAGTGCCTTGTGAATTACCTGAAGATGCCTTAGTATGGGTCGTGGGCGATTGTGCAGCACAGCACCGGGACAGGGGGATATTCGCCTCAGGGTGTCCTCCTGCTCCCACGCGAGAGCTGGGTCCCGAGTGCATTGGTGTCCCTATGTCTTGGCCGGTCCTTGGAAGAAATGACAGGCTGAAGTCGAAGTGCATTGGAAGGGCCCGGGCGCAAAAATGACAAAAAACAACAGAAGGAGGGAAACCCATGGGCAAAAGAAATAAGGGAAATAGGAAGATTACGCGGAGGCGTTTTATCAAGACCATTGGTGCTGCAAGTGTCGCGGCCATTGGAACTTCCTTTCTACCGCAAAGGGTGTTTGCCGAAAGAGACTACATTCTTATTGGTTTCCCGACGCCTGTGACCGGTCCCCTTGCCCCTTTCGGAGAGACTTCGGTATGGGCCAGCAAACGCGCCTGCGAGGAAATCAACAGAGGCGGAGGCATATACATTGGAGAAATTGGGAAGAGACTACCGGTCAAAGTCAAGCTCCTGGACACGGAGAGTGACCCCAACAAGGCGGCTGAACTTGCCTCCAGGTTGATCATGAAGGACAAGGTGGATCTCATGGTGGTTCTCCATACCCCTGTTACCGTGAATCCGGTGTCGGCCATTTGTGAGAGATTCAAGGTCCCGTGTATCGCCTCGGATGATCCCGTTGAGACCTGGTTGAGCGGGGGTCCCTATCACTGGACCTTCAACTTCTTTTGGACTGTCCCACAATCCGTTAATGTGCATATTGGAATAGAGGATATGGTAGCCGATAAGACCAACAAGATCATTGGCTTCCTTTGGCCCAACGACCCGGACGGCGTCGTTGCATCTCAAGTGTGGCCCAGATTTTACAAGGAGAGAGGGTATAAGGTTGTAGACACGGGAAGATACCCCAGCGGCATGCAGGATTTCAGTTCAGTGATCAACACCCTTAAGAAAGAAAATGCGGAGATCCTTGATGGAGTTCCTACACCCCCAGATTGGGCCACCTTTTGGAGGCAATGCCACCAGCAAGGCTATGTTCCCAAGATAGCAACCATTGCAAAGGCTATCCTCTTCCCGAGCGCTGTTTCCGCTATTGGGGGTGACCTGCCCCATGGCCTCACGACGGATGTTTGGTGGACCCCCATGCACCCCTTCAAATCATCTCTTACAGGTTATTCCTGCAGGGAACTGGCTGAAGCCTGGACTAGGGATACTAAACAACAATGGACTCAGCCCTTGGGTTATGATTATGCCGTCTTTGAGGTCGCTGCGGACGTTTTGAAGAGGGCCGGGTCTCTGGACAAAGCCAAGATCAGGGAAGCCCTGGCACAGACGGATATTGACACCATGGTCGGTCATGTGAAATTCAACGAAAGGAACTTTTCTCCAACGCCACTAGTGGGGGGGCAATGGGTCAAAGGCAAAAGGTGGCCCTGGGAACTCCAGATTATCTACAACAGGGACTTTCCAGAGATACCCGTTACCGGTGAAATAATCTTTCCCCTTCCGCGATAACCAGAGAGAAAGAGGGAGATATAGGGATGAAGGAGGAGAGTGTCTTTGAGACAGATGTGTTGATCATCGGCGGGGGGATGGCAGGCCTCTTTGCTGCAATCAAAGCAAAAGAAAAGGGCCCCTCTGTGACCATATTAGACAAGGGATATGTCGGGAAATCGGGTTCAACCCCTTACGCTTTCTGGTATGTGCTGAATGACCCTGACCGTGCACATGACCTCGACCAATGGATGGAATATGTAAATACACTGGGAGAATACCTAAACAACAGAAAGTGGACCGAGATCGTCTTTCGAGAGTCCTACGAGCGGTATCAAGACCTTCTTTCTTACGGCGTGGAGTTCATGCTCGAAAAGGATGGAAGCCCTAAGACCTACAGGTTTGCTGGCATACCCACGGAATCAGTTCAATTGAAGAAGAGGGTCTTCGGCCAGGTCATACGGAAAAGGGCCAAGAGCCTGGGCGTAAGGATGGTAGACAGGATTGTGGTTACCGATCTTATCAAACATGAGGGAAAAGTTGTCGGAGTCATAGGGTTTACCCTGGACACAAACGACTTTTGTCTGTTCAAAGCAAAGGCGGTGGTTATGTGTTCAGGGGGCTCCGCTTTCAAACCCGATGGTTGGCCAGTGTCAGAGTTGACGGGTGACGGTGATGCGATGGCCTACAGGATTGGCGCTGAGATTGGAGGCAAGGAATTCAACGAGCCTAAGAGTACGAGCGCTGAAATGCCGGGACCAACAATGGGTATGTTTCTATGGAAAAAGGAAGAGAGCAATATTGCACCCCCTGAGGAATTCGGGCCACCTCAGGTCCATGCCCTTAAGTGTATTAACGCACTGGGTGAGGAGATCCTGGGTGTCCCTGGCGCGAACTTCATAAACATGGAGTTTGAGGTTCATGCCGGACGCGCCCCTGTCTTCTCGCGAACGCCTGAACAGCCGGAGTTGTCCCCTAGGGTCGGGAATGCCACCGCTGGAATGTCCATACACACGGCAGAAGGGCTTTGGCCCACTGACTATCACGGAAAGAGCAATATTCCAGGACTATACGCAGCGGGTGACTCGTGCAGTACGATGCAGGTAGGTGCTACATACCCGGGGGTGGGGTATGCATTGGCAGGTGCCTCGGTTACCGGGGCAAGGGCCGGGTCAGCAGCAGCACAGTACGCTCTGGAATGTGAAGATGCCAGCCCAGATATGGAAGCCGTGCTGAAGGTGAAAGAAAAGAGGCTTGCTCCACTCGGTCGGAAGGGAGGTTTTGGTCCCAGATGGGTGACCCAAATACTCCGGAACACAATGATTCCTTACTTCATTCTTTATATCAAGCATGAAAAAAGGCTCAAAGCGGCCCTTACATTTGTGGAGTTCATGAGGGATCATCTCGTGCCAAGGCTGACCGCCAAAGATGCCCACGAGTTGCGCCTGGCGGTTGAGACCGAAAATATGGTGCTTAATGCGGAGATGAAATTGAGGGCGTCGCTTTTCAGGGAGGAAAGCAGGGGAACCCATTATCGAGAGGACTTCCCTAGAAGGGTTGACCCGTACTGGCTGGCATGGATCACTGTTAGGGAAGAAGGGGGAAAGATGGTCCTTTCAAAGAGACCTGTTCCAAGGGAATGGTGGCCTGACCTATCGAAACCATATGATGCGTTGTATATTAATCGCATACCGGTTTCCTTTTAACCCGAATTTCGCAAGGCTCTTGGGTAGGGAATCGTTTACAATCCTAGATTCTTCATAATATTGGCTATTTGTAGGCCTAAAAGCTCCCCTACCCTTGAAAATCAATTCACCAAAAAGGTGAATAGAAAAGATCAAAAAGGGTTTGCAATTCTGAGTTTTGCCCCAACCCTTGCGAAATTCGGGTTTAATGAATGATTGTCCTGTGGTTGAGGGAGACTTGCCAAATGGCCATAGAAAAAATTGATGAAGCGCGTTGTACTGGATGCGGGAAATGCGTATTAAGCTGTCCAATGGATGTCCTAAGGCTAGATAAAGAAGGCAAGAAAGCCGTTATAAGATATCCCGAAGATTGCATGCTTTGCGGATGGTGCACCATCGAATGCCCTGAAGACGCCGTTATTCTGACACCTCAAAAGAGCTCGCGGCCTATCCTTAGTTGGGGATAGGCGACCATAAGGCTATCTGTGTTTCAGGAGGTCAACCTCAATGAATGTGATTTATTTGATGTAAATTCGAAAGAAGGAGGTCAACATGAAAGGGAAGAGACTTTTGACATGGTTTTGGGTGGTCCTGGTGGGATTGGTCATTCTCTGTATGGGTGCTCCCAACGGGGCTTGGGCGAAGACCCTGAAGATCGGGGCCTTGTTAAACTTCGAGTTCCCCCTGGGAGTGCAATGCAAGCGAGAGCTTGACGCCGTGGTACCCGCTTTCAACAAGAAGGGCGGCCTGGAGATTCAAGGGGAAAGGTATAAGATCGAGCTGATAGTATATGACAGCAAATTTCAGGCCGAGACTGCACGCGCGGCCGTAGAGAGGCTGATTTACCGAGATAAAGTAAAGTTCATCCTTGGCGATGAAACAACAGACGCCTGGCTCCCTGTTACGGAGGCCAATAAGGTGCTTGTGGTGTGCACGTCCCCTTCGCCTGTTGTCCGAAGCCCAAAGTACAAGTATGTGTCTCAGGCATCCTCCTTGAACACTATGTCACCGGTAGCATGGGCGTGGTTCTCCGAGAAGTATCCCCATATGAGGACTGTTGGGTCGGTTTTCACCGACGATTTGAAGGGTCATGCTGAAGCCGGTAATCTCCGCCGTCTATGCAAGGTGTTCGGGCAGAAGATCCTGGACATTATTTTCTACCCTCCTGACACGACTGATTTCAGTGCGATAGCAACCAGGCTCAAAACTCTCAACCCAGACGTATTTACCACGTGCGCCGGGGGGCCGGTCCAGGATGCACTTTCTATGAAAGCCATGAAGGAAGCAGGTTGGGATGGTCAAATCTTTCTTTACGTGACGCTAAGCCCAGGAAACATTAGAAAGGTCATTTCTCTGGACTATGTCGAGGGGATGCTGGGATCGGTTGCCGGTACTGAAATGCCCTCCCCGCCACCGATTTCGCAGGAGTTTCGTGACATATATATTGCCAAGTACGGGAAA
>JAFDHB010000240.1 GCA_019308985.1 Deltaproteobacteria bacterium
CGTGGGAACAGCTCAGGAGCGATATTGAGCCTTGAGAAAAGACCCCAAGGGACCATTGATCGCGGTTGATCAGGCTTCGGGCAACAGCCTGTTGATATTTGAAATTTGTTTGCAGTTTGGTGCTTGAAATTTGTGATTTTGGACACAATTCCACCTCAGAGCCGTCCTCTCTGACCTGGCCTATTGAAGATGCCGCAATGGGAGCGAAAACCGGGTTTTTCGAGATCAAACAGAGACACATCTATGATACCGGGTCGGTGAGTTCCCAATCCCGAAATCCCCTATCTGAGCACATTACTTACCGGCCTCTTCCCCTTCTCCGGTCGCCTCTTTTTCCTTCTTACCCGTCTTCTCTAACGCAGATTCTGTCTTGGTGCCTTCCTCAGCAGGCTTCTCTTCTCTCTTCTTGGCCCTTCCCTTTGTTTCAGCCTTTTCCTTTTTGGCCTTTTTCTTTTCTTCAGCAGGTAGGAGCTGTACGATGGAAATGGAGGCGCCGTCCCCCTTCCTCAGCCCCTTCTTTACTATCCTGACATAGCCTCCCTGTCTATCCGCAAAACGGTTCTTCAACTCTTCAAAGAGTTTGTGCGTAACCCCCTTCTCTTGGAGACGGGCAAGGGCTTGCCGCCTGGCATGCAGATCACCTCTCTTTGCCAGGGTAATCACCTTCTCGGCAACCCTCTTGAGCTCCTTTGCCTTTGCGTCGGTGGTCTCCAATTGCTCGTATTTGAACAGGGAGGTCATCATATTCCTCAGCATGGCCTTGCGATGACTGCTGGTGCGTCCCAATTTCCTGGCAGCTTTTCTATGTCTCATGGGTCCTAATCCTCTTCCTCATCTCCCTGGCCTTCTCTAGTCCGCCTTTTCTCCCCTGGGAAGTTGTCCAGCTTCATCCCGAGGGAGAGACCCATTTCTTCTAGTATCGCCTTGATTTCATTGAGAGATTTACGTCCGAAGTTCTTGGTCTTGAGCATTTCAGCTTCTGTCTTCTGAACCAACTCGCCTATGAGTGTGATATTCGCATTCTTCAGGCAATTAGAAGACCGAACCGAGAGTTCCAGTTCCGATACAGGTCTGAAAAGGTTTTCATTGAGCTTTTCTTCTCTTTCTTCCAGGTCCACTTCTTCGGGCTCGGGTTCCTCTTCGAAGTTTATAAACGGCGCCATCTGCTCTTTGAGTATCTTCGCTGCATAGGCTACAGCATCCTCGGGAGTTACGCTCCCGTCCGTCCAAACTTCCATGGTCAATTTATCGTAGTCTGTTATTTGCCCTACCCTGGCATTTGTTACAACATAGTTGACCTTCTCGATCGGTGAAAACATGGCGTCTATAGGTATCACACCTATGGGGCGATTCCGGCTATCCATCTTTTCCGCAGAGACATAGCCTTTACCCATTTTCACCACCATTTCCATTTCCAATTTGGCTTCCTTGTTGAGAGTGGCAATGTGCTTATCAGGATTGAGTATTTCCATGGCCCCACCGGATTCTATGTCACCGGCGGTCACGGTGCAGGGCCCTTCTTTTGAAATACGCACCACCGCTTCTTCCTTGTCCAAAAGTTTGAGCCTTACTTCCTTTAGATTCAAGATGATATCAGTGACGTCTTCCAAAACACCGGGTATTGCCGAAAACTCATGGAGAACATTGTCGAACTTGACAGAAACGATGGCCGCACCCTGTAAGGAAGAAAGGAGTATGCGCCTGAGCGCGTTCCCAATAGTAATACCAAAGCCCCTTTCCAGGGGTTCGCACACGAATTTCCCGTAATAGTTAGTGTGCTTTTCTTCGTCAATAACAATCTTGCTAGGCCTGATTAACTCCCGCCAATTTCTTGCTCTTAGATCTGTCAAAGAATTCCCTCCAATTTATTATTGCATTGTTTGAGCTGCTGACGCCCTTTCAGGGCATGGAGCATTTCGCCCTTCGGGCCCTCCCCGAGGGAACCTGCACGCATTTGATAAGCCGTCACCCTGATGCAGAATGCAGATATCGAATCGCACCTCACTTGGAATACAATTCAACGATAAGCTGCTCTTGAATAGGCATGGTCAGATCTTCGCGACTAGGCATCGCCTTGAAAATCCCCCTGAAATTATCCTTGTCCAGCTCTATCCAGCTTGGGATACCTCTCCTGACAACTGTCTCCATGGCATCCAGGATCGATTGAACTTTGCGGCTGCCCTCTCTGACTTCCACGACATCACCCACCTTTACTTGATAGGAGGGGATGTTCACCTTTTTGTTGTTAACCAGAAAGTGATTGTGTCGGATGAGCTGTCTGGCCTGGTTCCTCGAGGACGCAAACCCCATCCTATAGACCACGTTATCCAGTCTGCATTCCAGTAACATTAACAAATTGGTCCCGGTTATCCCTTTCTGCCTGTCACCCCTATAATAATATCTTCGAAATTGATTCTCCAGCACGCCGTAAATCCTTTTGACTTTTTGTTTTTCTCTCAACTGGAGTTGGTAATCCGAAATCTTTCCGCTCCGCCTTTGACCATGCTGACCAGGGGGGTAAGGCCTTCTTTCAAAGGCACACTTGTCTCCATAGCAACGGTCGCCCTTGAGGAACAATTTCAGGTTCTCTCGGCGGCAAAGCCTGCATGTTGAACCCGTGTATCTTGCCAATGTACGCCTCCAAAAAATAGAGTTTTGCTCTGCTCCACGATTTCCCGATTAGATGAAGCGCAACGCAGATCGCCAGATCCCGCGCCGCGGGGAATTGGACTTTTTACGAAGCCATCAACCTTAAACCCTCCGCCTTTTGGGTGGTCGACACCCATTATGGGGAATGGGCGTTACATCTCGGATAACCGTGACTGTGAACCCTTCTGTCTGCAAGGCCCTCAGTGCGGCCTCCCTGCCCACTCCAGGCCCTTTCACCCTGACTTCTGCGGTTCTCATGCCCTGTTCCATAGCCTGTCGAAGGGCGTCTTGGGCAGCGAGCTGTGCAGCAAAGGGAGTGCTCTTCCTTGATCCCCTGAAACCCTGCCGTCCCGCGCTTGATGCTGCTATGACATTGCCTTCATTGTCGGTAACCGTGACGATCGTGTTGTTGAAGGTAGAATGTATATGGATTATACCGCTCGGGATATTTTTTTTCTCTTTCTTGGCCTTGCCCCCTCGTTTCGTCCTTTTCGCCATTATGTCTCCTCAGACTACTTTTTTCGTTTTCCCATTACCGCCCTTCGCGGGCCCTTCCTGGTCCTTGCGTTGGTACTGGTCCTTTGCCCCCGCACGGGCAGACCCTTCCTATGCCTCAAGCCACGATAGGCCCCGAGGTCCATCAACCTCTTTATGTTCATGGACACTTCACGCCGCAAATCACCTTCGACCTTATATTTTTCGTCGATGATCTTTCTTATGCTGGTTATCTGGCCCTCGGTCAGATCATCCGACTTGGTGTTCCAATCCACACCCGCCTCGGTTAGGATCTTTTGCGCAGTACTCCTGCCTATGCCATAGATATAGGTAAGTGCAATCTCGATCCTTTTACCCCTTGGTAAATCTACGCCTGCTATTCTTGCCAAGGTCCGACTCCCTTCCTATCCTACTTAACTTTTGTTTCCACCGACAATCCTCAACTTTGCCTCTCGCCAGGGACTGAAGGCCCGTAACTGCGGGCCCTCAAAGCTTTATCCTTGCCTTTGCTTATGGCGGGGATTTTCGCAAATGACCCTTACTGTCCCTTTTCTCTTTATTATTTTGCACTTGTTACAAATTCTCTTTACTGATGCACGAACTTTCATAGGATTTCCCTCTATTTCTCCCTGTAAACTATTCTTCCCCTGTTCAGGTCGTAAGGAGACAATTCAACCGTAACCTTGTCCCCGGGAAGTATCTTTATGTAATGCATCCTCATTTTCCCGGAGATATGGGCCAAAATTCGGTGACCGTTCTTGAGCTCCACCCTGAACATGGCATTGGGCAGGGTCTCAACAACGGTCCCTTCTACCTCTATTAGATCCTCCTTTGCCACCTTAGACCTTCGACCATTTCTGAAAGTGTAGGACCCGAATTTCCATGTGCCTACCGGGCCTTGCCCAGTCCCTTCCTCATAAACCCTTCATAGTGGCGGGTGAGCATATGAGACTCGATCTGGTTGGCGGTATCCATGGCGACCCCGACTACTATGAGAAGCGCCGTACCGCCGAAGTAAAAAGGCACGTTCATCTGGTAGATCAATATCTGGGGCAAAACGCAAACAGCAGAAACATAGACGGCGCCGCTGAAGGTAATCCTGGTCAAGACCCTGTCTATGTATTCCGCCGTGTTCTTGCCCGGCCTTATTCCGGGGATATACCCGCCGTATTTTTTCATATTGTCGGCCACGTCAACAGGGTTGAAATGGACCGCGGTGTAAAAGTAGCAAAAAAAGATGATAAAAATTACGT
>JAFDHB010000052.1 GCA_019308985.1 Deltaproteobacteria bacterium
GGATTTGTTTCAGGTTTCGATTTTCGGATTTCGAAATTGTTTTTCTCGAAACGCCTGAACGGGTATAACCTTTTCAATTCTCACCGGCATAGCCGGTGGATTAGTACCGATTTAGTTGCCGGAATAACAATATGCTCCTATTTGTTATTACCATGGATTCGGCTTTTCTTTCAAGATAGGGCACGGGGAGCGATAGGGGAGTCAATCCTTCGTGGCACCGAACACGCGCTTAGGGAAGAAGACACTATGGAAAGGAAAGGTGATTGGTCCTCGCCATCAAGGTTCAATCTCATAGGAATTCCTAAAAGGAGTGAGGAGGGTGGTTAGGACCTCTGCTCCGCAAAAATCCTCGAACATCTTTGCCACCCGATCCCTGGTAGTTATCGCCCTGGCTTCGCTGTCTTCGCCCAGACCGTCGATATTCATGACCACGATCTTGGTGTCTTCTGTAATACGGGTATTGTGGCCGTTTCTCCAGTTCCATCGCCTGCACATGACATCCCCGGTATCTGCGATTACATATATGACCTCCCCGGTTTCAGAATGTTCAAGGACCTCAGGTTGGCCCAGAGGGGTAAAGGTCTCATTCCCCTGTGCGTACCGCAGCTCCAAGCAATTCCCTGCCTGCTCAAGATCGTCACCACCCACGGGTATGGCGTCCACAATGGAATTATAGTTCATAGTACTCACCACCTTGTTAATGAATGGAATCCGGGTCCCCGGTTTTCTGACACGTTTGAGAAGGGCGCAGTGAGCGGGTGGAAATTTGTTGGGATTGGACCCGAAGCGGCGATGGGCATCAAGCCACACGGCTGTTCTTGGATCTGTCTTTACGTCAACGGGGTTCCTGGAAACCTCCTCTACCGCCTGACCCAGCATCGCCTCAAGTTCCCGGCTCTGTCCCCCATTCTCGACATTCCTTGCTATTACTATGCCACGCACAAAGGTGGGATAATTTTCAAAGATTTGCTCGTCTACTCTAACGACTGGCATAGTCCTGGATTTCCTCCTTTGATTAGAGAGTGAAGAGGGTGTCCGCGGGCCGCAATCAATGCTGACAAATACGCTCCTCACTGCTGATCAGACAATAATCCCTAAGTCCCTTCATCCCCTTGTTTTTCCCGCTCCTTGAGCATTTCCAGGGCAAAGGCCGCCCTCCCGCTCAGGGACGTGAAGAGGTTCAGGTCATCCTTGCGAAAACCAAAGGGATGCGTCATGGAATCCACGTATATGGCACCCATCACCTTTGCACTGCTGACCAGGGGAACGCATAGTACCGACTTGATCCCTTCATTTTTAAGGGTGTCCAGGAAAGTATCTCCCTCGCATTGGGTATCCAGCACCATCACCGGCTCAGAGCCCTTTGTGACCTTTTCCACCACCTTCTTGTTGAAGTGCAGGTCTTCCTTGGAGAGTCCTTTTCTCACCTTGGATATGACGTTTGAGATCTTCCCGCTTTCAGGGTCGAGGAGTATTATGCTCGCCCTGTCTATCCTCCTAAAAAGTTCCAGGACATATCTTAGAATCGTCTCGGAAATCTCCCTGATGCTTGAGGATTCCATGAGAACATCGGAGATCTTCTTTATGAGCTCCATGTTCTTGTGGGGTGTCATAATCCGTTCCTTCAGGGTCAGGGTGCCGCTTTGATCACCCTCCTTGGGGCGTATCATGGAATCCAGAAAAGTGAACACGTCTTCAGAGCTTCCCTTTCCCAAACAGATTACACTCATGCCCACGACGATGGTCTCCCCTTCCTTTGTCTCGTAAAACGTGTCCGGCTCGATTTCCTTGCCGTTTACAAAAGTGCCGTTCGTACTCTGCAGATCTCTGACGAGAAACCTGTTCCCTTCCTTCTTGATCATGAAGTGCTTGCGGGAGACATACTTGTCCTTAAGCTGTATATCATTGTCCGAAGACCTGCCCACATACACCTTGTCCTTGTCAAAGTCGAAGGTCAGCCGATCATCTTTGCCGGTCAACACATAGAGGGTGGTCATTTCTCCCCCTTTGCAGAAGAAAGTAATCCAAGCTCAATTACTGCTAGTGTTATTTAATAATGAAATGCGCGACGGAGTCAATCTAATTTTTGTGTAGGAAGTATGCCACCGGCAGAGACCTCTTCAGCCCGGGAGGGCCGGGGCTTCTATATTCGAGTAAGATGTTACTGTTTTTCAGAGGGTCGCCTGGGATGAGGAGTCAGCCGGTCATTGCAAGAGGAGCCTGTCCCAGTCAAGGGCCTTGAATGTCCTGTGCAGGTAATGGTCGTCCTCGACACTGTTGAAGGAGAGATTCAAGAAAAGCCTTTTTGCTGCCTTTTCAACCCCTTCCAACGGGATTATCTCGTCCCTGGTCCCATGGTAGATGGTCACTGGGACAAAGACATGACCTTGCTTATGTGAACCCTCTTCCAGCATGTGTATGGCAGGGGCGAGAAGTATCAGTCTGTCCACCTTGGATTCGTTCTGGAAGGTGAACAGGGTTGCCATCAACCCCCCAAAGCTGGAGCCAACGAGCCTGATGTCGGATTTCCCTTCCAGGATTGATTCCAGGGCCCTCATTCTGTCGGGAAGATCTCCTCGGAAATCGGGTATGACCATGTCTGGGTACCTCTCCTTGAAAAATAGGGCCTTCGCTCCCCTATTGCTGCTTTCGAGCCCGTGAATGAAAATCTTAAAAGGCATCAGGCAATAACTCCCTCACTGCTACCTATCCGCACCCTATGCTTTTCTTTGCCTGGACTTCTAGCGCGGTGTCAATCTCGACCTTAGTTGCCTCCTCCACCTTCAGCACCTCGAGGTCAACAGATACTCCTATACCGGCCATAGGTTTGTTGAAATCCGCTATTACTGTGTCCTTCTTTATTTCCAGCACCTTGAAAGAAACCAGGGTCCCCATTTTCATCTGGCGGTAGGACTGTCCCTCTTTCAACCTCTGTTTTATGAGGCCCTTCTTAGGGATCTCCCTTACAAGCGATGGATCGTGCGCCCCATAAATCTCCTCGGGCGGGACAAAAACCTTAGTCTTTTGGCCCACTCCTAATCCTTCAATAGCTCTTTCAAGGGAAGGGGGCAGGCGTTCCACACCGAAAATAAAAGTCAAAAGCTCTTCACGATGCTCTTTCTCCGATCCGTCGGGATAATGGGATTTCATTACATATTTCATCGTGACCTTTCTGTCCTGCCTTACCCTGTCCGTTTCCATCACTTTATTTCCAGTATCTCGAACTCCTTTATCCCGGCCGGAGTACGGACCTTTATTTCGTCACCCACCTCTCTACCTATGAGTGCTTGCCCGAGGGGTGATGTCACGGAGATCTTCCCCTTGTCGGGATCTGATTCGTAAGGACCCACCAACCGATAGGAGATCTCCAGGTCTTCCTGGATGTCATAGAGCAAGACGGTCTTCCCGAAAACCACCCTGTCCGCGGGGCCATCTTCCACGTCAATTATCTCAGAACTGCCGATTATCCTCCTGAGCTCGTTGATCTTGCTCTCGAGGAACGATTGCCTCTCCTTGGCCGCATGAAACTCGGCGTTTTCGGAAATATCTCCATGACTTCTCGCCTCTTCTATGGCCTTGATATTCTCGGGTTTTTCGACCCTTTCAAGACGTTCCAATTCTTCCTTCAGCCTTTCAAGCCCTTCCTTGGTTGTCGGAATCCTTTCCATCTCCCTGTTCATACCCCGTGCTATATATGTTTATGGGCATTAAACACATCTCACCCTTCAGGACTTGAATCCTTGCCTCCTCATGTCCCTATTCCAAGGGACAGCCCGATTTGGTAGACTATTGAAGATATAAGGTATGCAATAATGAGGTTGAATGCAATAGAAAATCCTGCCCACTTCCAGGAGCTTTCCCTTTTGATGCTGATGACCGTGGCAAAACAGGGTACATAGAGCATGGTAAAAAGGATCAGGGTAAAGGCGACGAGAGGATTCCAATCCTTGTCATTCTTGAGCCTCTCTGACAAAGGAATCGCATTCTCCGGGTCTATATCTCCGAGGGAATAGGCAGTGCCCAGTGTCGATACAATTACCTCCTTTGCGGCAAACCCCCCTATGAGGGCCACATCCGTCCTGTAATCAAAGCCGTGAGTCCTTCGGGTCAAGGGTTCAAGCAGGGACCCCATCTTACCCGCTATCGTCCCCTTAAGAGATTCCTCCCGTTCCCTGGTATCAACATCCACCAGGGTCTTCTGGTAGAGGAGATAGGCATCCGCGGCCGCGGCAAGCCTTTCTTCTCCTGCTATGATCGGTCTTGGCACACCTGAGTTTGTCCTGGACAAAATGACTAGCGCCAAAGGATAAAAGGGGTCATCCTGGAGATCTTTCAGGGCCGGCTTCCCCATTTTAACCCTTTTCTCGAGCCTGCCAAGGAGATCCTCGAGACGACCCAGGTCGTTTTCGTCTTTGATAACCCTTTTCACCGGATCCACGGCCAAAAAAGACTTCCCGGCCTCCGCTCTCATCCTATCAAAGAACTGTATTTTCTCCTCGGAAAGGCCGGGGAAAGTCATCATCGCCCATAGGATGATGGAGACGGCCAATATCATGGTCCCAGCCTTCTTTATGTATTGCCAAGTCCTTTCCCAGGTGTGTATGGCAAGCCCCTTCATGGTCGGCACCCGGTATGGGGGCAGTTCCATTACAAACGGTGTCTGGGGCCCGCGCAGGACAGAAGAACGAAGCAGCTTTGCCCCAAAGAGTGCAAATGCCCAGGACAACAGGGTGAAGAGGAACAGCATTTGGGCCTGATTCCCGCGGAAAAAGGCGCCTATCAGCAACCCGTAGACGGGCAGCTTCGCTCCGCAATTCATAAAGGGGGCTACCAGCAGTGTAGCTATCCTTTCCTTGGGGTCCCTGAGGGTCCTCGTTGCCATGACGCCCGGCACGGCGCACCCACCAGATATCCCACCGCTTATTATCAGGGGAAGCACCGAGTTTCCGTGGAGCCCAAACCACCTCAGCACCCGGTCCAGCATATATGCGACCCTTGCCATGTAACCTGAATCTTCCATGATCGCTATTGCGAAGAACATGCACAGAATCAGGGGAACGAATCCGAGTACACCGCCCACTCCGTCTATGATGCCTGATACCACCATGGACTTGAGGATGCCGGGAGGCATGTGGCCGGATACTACACCCCGAAACCACCCGAAAAGGCCTTCAAGCCATCCAACCGGGGTTTCGCTTGCCCAGAAGATCAACTCGTAGATGCAATAGAGTACAAAGATCATTATGAGAGGACCGACAAACCGACTTGTCAGGACCCTGTCGATCCTGTCAGAGGCATTGAGGCGCGCGTCAATCTTTCTCTTGATGCATTTCTTGGTTATACCGGCGATATAGCCGTAACGATGGTCCACTATTATACCTTCGGGTTCTTCTTCCAGGGTGTTTAGGGTGTGCCTCGCTATCTGGCTGCGGACCGCATCGATTTTCTCGAATGTCTCTCGGTCCTTTTTCAGGAGCGCGATGATCTGCCCATCTCCTTCCAGGCATTTCAGTGCCAGCCATTTCGGGTCATATCTCTTATCGTAGGTACTGCTTCCACTGATAATCTCCTCTACCTCCCTCAACCCCTGATCCACGTCATTGCCGTAGCTGATAAGCTGGGGAATCCATTCGTGCTTCTGTTTCGACACCTCCAGGATCTTATCCAATAGCTCATTGATACCCTTGTTGGACCTTGCCACCATTGGCACTGCAGGGACCCCGAGAAGATCGGACAGGATGCTTTCGTCAACAATGATACCCCTGCCGGAAGCCACGTCGATCATGTTGAGCGCGAGGATCAAGGGGGCGCCGAGTTCCCTGAATTGCACGGCCAGATAAAGGTTCCTGTCCAGGTTCGAGGCATCAACTATGTCCACCACAACGTCCGGCCTTTCATTTACCAGAAAATCCCTGGCCACAACCTCTTCAAGAGAATAGGCCGTGAGAGAATAGGTGCCCGGGAGGTCAACCACTTCCATGTGGTTTCCCTGGTAAAGCACGCTGCCGACCTTCTTCTCCACCGTGACACCGGGGTAGTTGGCAATGTGCTGCCTTGCACCGGTAATTGCATTGAATACTGTGGACTTACCGGAATTCGGGTTCCCTGATAATGCTACTGTGATCTTCTTCAATTCGTCTCCTCGATTAGCACAAGGGTCCCGACGATTCTGCTTGGTAGGCATTTCCTCCATAGCGCGCCTCCCCCGCGGAAGCTCTTGACCCCTCACCTAGTCCCTACAAGTATTGATTAACTTGTAAAAACCCTAAAGTGCTGATGCTTTCGGAAAAGCTCCAGATGCAAGGCGCGCAAATCTTTAGGAATGAGGCGTACATAGAAGTACGCCGCAGTGATTTACCCCGTTAAATAAACCAAAATCAGGATACCGTTGAACACATGATATTTCCGGACCGTTCTCCATCTGTGATTCAGTACCACAACGACCCATTTAACGGGGCAGGGATGCAGCGCGACGCAGCAGATGGGGTTTTTGCGGAAGCATCAAGTATTGTCTTCCACTTCTACCAATATGTGATCCGCCTCATTGTTCCGCAGTGTCAGGACGTAGTCTTTTACCCGTATGGCCACGGGGTCTTTGAGGGGCGCCCGTCCTTGAACCTGAATAGGTGCCCCAGGAACTAGGCCCATTTCCCTTATCCTCGTCCCGAGGAGCCCCTTTGCGAAAATATCCTTTATGACACCGGCCTGCCCGTCGGACATCTCTCTCATCCTGATTACCCTTTTCATCACGTAAGACGTCTCCTTGAAATCGGCGCACTTTTTTCGCCGGACTGGACCTCCTTGCTCGTCATATACCCCAAGTCCCTACGAGGCCTCATAGGAGGTCCCCCGCAGACTCCTAGCCTCTTCCATTGGATTCAGGGGTTTCCTGTCTGCCTGGTTTGCCACACTCTTCAGGAAGGTTGGCAGGGCAACTCGCCCCGGATCCGCAACCGCAGTCCGAGCTCCTGCTGGTCAATGTCCTGTAAAAATGCCTGCCCATGAATAGGAGGGCCACGAAAAGAACCAAAATTACGATAACAGGTTGAAACATCTCTAAAATTCTCCTTCGGGTGTGCTTGTTGCAATTGATTACCAATATAAATAATAAGGGTTCCCTTGTCAAGAAAAGAAATAGAAGAATTTCCCGGGCCCGAAAATTGATTGTCTGTTGAGGAGCGATAGGGATCAGAAACCGGGCATCTCACTCTTCGGAATGGGTATGGGGGAGTGCGCCGTAGCCGTGGGAGTGGACGTGAGTATGGGGGATCGCCTTTGTATCCAGGATTATGCGGCCATCGCGAATTCCGTAGATCTTGTCAGTGGTCTTTGCGATAAAGTCCATGTTGTGTGATATGAATATGTAAGAGATCTCTATCCTATTCAAGACGCTTATTATCCTTTCTGTAGTGTCATGATCAAGCCCGTTTGTGGGCTCGTCCAGCAGGAGCACCTTGGGTTTCATGGCGAGTACCGTGGCAAGGGAAACCAGTTTTTTTTCACCGCCTGAAAGCCTGTACGTAACCCTTTTTTCAAATTGCTCCAGCCCCAGGGATCTGAGGGTCTCCCTTGCAATTTCTTTTGCTTCCGGCACTGTTTTTCCCTGGTTCAGCGGCCCAAAGGCGACATCTTCCAGTACGGTGGGACTGAAGAGCTGGTCATCAGGATCTTGAAATAGCATCCCGATCTGTTGTCTTACAGGTAAGAAATCCTTTTCCTCCCTCCTCTCTTTGCCGAAGATCCGGATCTTCCCCTTATCCGGTTTCAGGAGCCCCATGATAACATGGAAAAGGGTGGTCTTGCCTGAGCCGTTGGGCCCCACCAAACCAATCCTCTCTCCATCACGCAACCGGAAGGAGAGGTCCTTCAGAACATAATTCCCCCCGGTGGTATACCTGAAAGAAATCCCCTGAAGGTCGATCAGCACCGCTTCTTGCGCTTCACCTGAATTCATTGTCTCTATATTACTCACGCCCACCACTCCAGAATACCAACAAGGGAGACGGCCAAGAGCATCAACACCATCACCAAGATATCCATCGGTTCAAAGGAAAACTCACCGAGGTCATAGAATTTGCCCTTGAAGCCGCGGCACAGCATAGCCGCCTTTACCCTTTCCGCCCTATCGTGGCTCTTCACAAGGACCATTCCTACCAGGTATGCATAGGTCTTGTAGGTATGAAGATTGTTCCCGGGTCTGAAACCCCTGATCTTTATGGCGTTTAAAAGGCGAAGGTATTCCTGGTAGATCACGTGAACATAACGGTAGGTGAAAAAGATCAAAATGACCAGTTTCGAGGGCAGGAAAAGTCGATCCAAGGCCCTGCCCAGACTGAAAACGGATGAAGTGGCAATCAAAGACATCAGGATGAGTACGATTATGTTGGATTTGAGAGTAATGAGGGTAGAATACCATATACCTTCACTGGAGGCCACCAAAGGGCCGATACTGAACGCGGCTCTCCCTTTCATGGAAAAGGGTAAGAAGAACCAGAGGAACAGGATCAATCCGTTGACGATGACTACCCTCTTTATGAGCTCTTTCAGGTTGATCCTGGCAAAGGCCACCAACGACAGGGTTACCCCCATGGCAGGCACCAAGGCCTCGAACCTGTCCGATACCGCCACGACGATGGAGAAAAGGGCTGCAACGGCGATCTTGACCCTCGGATCAAGGCGATGGATAAGAGAATCGCCCCCGGCAAATACCTCATTCATCATGGCGCGCTCCTCATCACCGGTTCCTCCTGCCCTTAAGGTAGAGTATTATCCCCGTGAGTCCAAATATATAGCCCAGACCCGCGACGATGTCTCTGAATTTCGGGCCCCTTTCCCGTTCCAGTCTCGCCATTGATCTCTCCATGGGGCCCAATCTCTTGTCAAGGACCTCTTCCACTACCATCCTTATTTGCTCAAGGTCCGAGCAACCCTTGATCAGCCGTGACTCTACCGGGCTTTCTCTCTTCTCCTCAGGCCCCTTGTCTTCCCCACTTTGGCCCGTTCCCTCGGGCTCGAGGACGTATTCGGTCCTGTGGCCCATGGCCTCCTCCAGTACGATACGAAGGGGTCTGCGGGCAGGCATCTTGAAGGAAAATTCCCCCTTATCGTCGGTCGTGCCTCTCAGCAGCTCCTTGCCGTTAAGGTCAAACACTCTGATCTCTCCCCCCTTTACCGCCCTGTTGCCGCTGAAATAGCTTTGGGTGTGGACAACATCTCCCTCAACCCACGCAAACAGGTAGATGCGGTGCGCCATGGCCCCTGAGGAAAAAAGAAAGACGGCCTCCAGCAGGATAAATGCCGCCACAGCGCAACGAACAAGACCTCTCGTTTTCCGATTGCTTCCCATCTCATGACTCCAAGAGTTCAGGCCTGACATTTCTCAGGAACTTTATGCAGAACATAGTAATCAATCCCTCGATCATCATCACAGGGAAATGGGCCACCACGAGGATCCTTGCCGCTCCGTGAAAGGCCCTCCCCGTAAAGGCAAGCGACAGGGCCACCATGAGGGCGCCAAGAAAGACCGCAAGAGACCCGCATAAGAAGGACGCGGTCATGAAGACCCTGGGATCTTTGTTCGCTACGGCCTTTCTGAAGAGGTAAAAGCATATGAGAGCAGGAAGGCCCATGTTTAGGCAATTGATTCCGAGGGTGGTCAAGCCCCCGTATTGAAAAAGTACGGCCTGGAGAAACAGGGCCACGAGAATCCCTGGAAAGGCCCCCCAGCCCAGGAAAATTCCCATTAGGCCGTTTAGAATTAAGTGTACGCTGGCGGGGCCGATAGGGACATGCACCAGGGATGCGACAAAGAAACCGGCCGTCATTACGGCCACATGGGTGATCCTGTCGTAGTCAAGCCTGTAAAGGCCGATACCCGTGCCCGCCGCTGTCAAAAGGGACCCGGAGATTAGGACGGGACCTGATAGTATACCTTCGGAAATATGCATCCTCGGACCGACTCCCGCGTTATTCCTTTTCTCTCCAATCCTGGAATTCTACCCAGAGCACCGCACCAAGCTCCACCGGCTTTTCCACGCCCTTGTAACGGATGCTCCTCTTTGACGGGTTCAGGGCAGCGAAACCCCACCACCCGGCACGGGGTACGGCAAAGGTAAAGACCCCGTTCTTATCCGCCTTGACGACCTGGGTTATCATGTAATCATTCGGTGCAGACGCCCTCCCATCCTTGTTATGATACTCCACTTCAACTACTGAATAGGGGACCGGCCGGCCCTCGAGCATGACGATCCCCTGGAACACGTTTCCAGCATAGAGCCCGAAGGGCCTAGTGAGAGGGACTATTTCAGTCTTCAGCCCAAGGGGTACATCCCATCCCGCGTCCCACCCAAAGGCACCTATGATATTCTTCGTATAATGAATAATATAGCTCTCTTCAGCCGGCTCCCAGTAGGGTTTGGGCTCCATGTAAAAGGTATAGACGCCCGGCCGGTTCACGTTGTATTTCAGCGTCCATGCCCGGTGGCCCATTATGCTTGTCTCTTTGATCTTATTCAACATATCCCTCTTCTTGCCGTTGATATCAACTCCAAAGACCTTCGGTCGCTCAAGGTCCATACCTACGCCCTCAAAGGGATGGGCAAAGCAAAGAAACACCGTAATAGTCCTGGTCTCACCTTGCATTACCATGCTGTCTGACGGAATAATCATCCCGAAGTGGGCAGAGGCCGGAACCGCCACGCCCAGACAAAAAATGACAGATAGAAAAATTGCCCCCTTCTTGAATGACATAACCTAGTCCTCCTTTCTGTTTTACTTGATGAACCTTACGGGCCAGGCCCTGTTTCGTGCCAAGACGCAAAAAAGCCACGAAGGTTCCCCTTTCAAGAGAAGAAGAGCGCCTTCGTGGCTTCCCTAAGATCGACCAGCTGTCTAACTGTAACTATACTATTGGATTGTAGGCTTCTTGCCTAAAATTTTGTATCTTCTACCCTCTGTTCCCGGCATTGTCAATCCTTTTTTTCGCTATCTTACATGTTTCCTCCGTCTCCTAGCCCCATCTTT
Source organism: Deltaproteobacteria bacterium (assembly GCA_019308985.1). Next base: position 11,023 of record JAFDHB010000052.1, read on the forward strand.
CCTTTCTCCTTGACCTTTGAGCCGGCTTGGGACATAAGGAAGGAAACGGATTTTCTCAATCAGACACCCCGGGGGCGAGAGTCAAATGTCCAATACTGTCCAAATTGGGAGCCTTACCCTCAGTGAAAAAGGGCCGTTTTTTCTCATTGCCGGCCCCTGCGTCATAGAAGACCTGAAAACCACCATGGAAGTCGCGGATTTCCTCAAGGAGACCAGTGATCTGCTGGACGTTCCGGTGATCTTCAAGACATCATATGACAAGGCCAATAGGACGTCCCTGGATTCCTACAGGGGGCCGGGGATAGACAAGGGATTGGGAATCATTGAGAAAGTGAAAGAGAAGACCGGACTTCCCGTTTTGTCGGATGTCCACGAGACCCGCGAAATAGAAAAGGCTTCAAGGGTATTGGATGTCATCCAGATACCCGCATTCCTGTGTCGCCAGACCGATTTGATCCTGGCTGCAGCCAGGAGCGGGCTGCCGATCAATCTGAAAAAGGGGCAGTTTCTGGCACCTTGGGGCATGGAAAAGGCCGTCCGAAAGGTAACGTCAACAGGCAATCACAATATCCTCCTTACCGAGAGGGGTTCCTCCTTTGGATATAACAACCTCGTGGTTGATATTAGGTCCATACCGATCATGAAGCAGTTTGGTTTTCCGGTGGTATTTGATGGGACCCATAGTGTGCAGCTCCCCGGTAGCGAAGGGGGGAGCTCAGGGGGGCAAAGGGAGTTCATCGAGCCCCTTTCAAGGGCCGCGATCGCCGCCGGTGCCAACGGTGTTTTCTTGGAAGTTCATCCGGAACCGGACAGGGCTCTCTGTGACGGGCCCAATTCCCTCCCCCTGGAGAAGGTAAGACCCCTTGTTGCCATCCTCAAGGAACTCCATGGACTCGTAAGGACCCATGATTGATAGGACCAAACAGGCAAAATCGCCTTTACATCCGGCACCGAGTCTTGGTATAATTATTGCATGAGAAAAAGCTTCCTCAAAAGACATTGGCCTCTATTGGGTATTTGTCTCTTGCTCGGTACCGTGGCCTTTTACTTTTTCGGCTCCGGCCGCAATCTGTTTCGCCAGGGAGGGCTGATGCCCCTCTCAGAGCGCTTCCTGGAGGAAGGTATCAAGCTTGAGAATATCTCCTACACCCAGGACAACCCGGAAGAGAAAGTCAGATGGACCTTAGAGGCAAAAGAGGTCACCTTCTCAAAAGACAGGCAGATCATGACATTCAGAGACTTCCGCCTGACCCTCAAGGCCACCGACAGGCCGTCCCTGAGTCTAGAGGGCAAAGAGGGTGAGTATGATAGGAACTCAGGAGTCATTACCCTTCGCCAAGATTTGAAAGGCCATACTGAGGACGGATATAGTTTTTTTACTGATCTTGTGGTATATAGCAACAAAGACGGAACCATAAGAACCGATAAACCGGTAAGAATTATAGGGCCCTCTTTCTCAGTGACAGGCCGGGGCCTTTTCTTGTCACTGGAAAGGAAGATCCTGCAAGTAAGTGAAAGTGTAACAACAATAGCTGATGGATCACTTGGTTTATAAGAATGTGGAGATCAAAACTTGCGATCATTTGCCTTCTGTCAATTACTTTCCTCTTGAATCACCTCTCTTCGGGGGGAGTGGGGGCGCAGATGTTTGCCAGGGGGACCGACCGCCCGCCCATAGTAATAAAAGCCGATTCCCTTGAAATAGATGACAACCGAAAGGTCGTGACCTTTTCCGGCAGTGTGGAGGCGAAGGAACCGCAGTTCACGATCAAGTGCGACAAATTGCTCGTCTATTACACCGAGCAAAAGGGTGGGGCCGGTGCGAAAGAAGTTCAACTTCGGATCGAGAAGATAATAGCCAAGGGAAACGTCAACATCATCCGTGACTCCGGGGGCAATGCGACTGCTGAGCAGGCCCTTTACTATCATAATGAGGAAAAGCTCGTTCTCACCGGAAATCCGGTGGTAAGACAGGGAAACGACTTTGTCGAAGGCTCGAAGATAACTCTTTTCCTTAGGGAAAACAGGAGCATTGTGGAAGGCTCCGGAAACAAGAAAGTAAGGGCGGTCCTTTTCCCCAACAGAAAAGAGGAATAGCCAATTGGGCAGTGATAACAGAGAGGTTCTCGAGGCCAGGAATCTTGTAAAGATATACAACCACAAGCGGGTAGTAGACCGGATAGACATAAGGGTGACGAGAAAGGAGATAGTAGGCCTGTTGGGCCCAAACGGTGCGGGAAAGACGACCACCTTTTACATGATTATCGGCCTTGCCAGGCCCGACGAGGGAAGTATCCACCTGGATGGGGCGGACATTACCCATGATCCCATGTACCTTAGGGCAAGGAAAGGCATAAACTATCTTGCTCAGGAACCGTCGGTATTCCGCAAACTTACAGTGGAGGAAAACTTGCTGGTAATCATGGAAAGCCTCAATATCCCGTCCCATGAGATGCGAGACCGGGCCATGAAACTCCTCTCCGAGCTCAACATCGACCACCTGGCCAAGCAGAAGGCCGCCTCCCTTTCAGGGGGTGAGCGCAGGAGGCTGGAAATCACTAGGGCGCTCGTCACGGAACCCAGATTCATGTTGCTGGACGAACCCTTCGCAGGTATTGACCCCCTGGCCCTGAACGACATAAAGGAGATAATCAGGCATCTCAAGGAAAGGGGGATAGGAATTATTATTTCAGATCACAACGTCAGGGAGACATTGAATGTTTGTGACTCCGCCTATATAATCAACCAGGGCAGAATACTGGAACATGGTGACCCGGAAAAGATAGTCAACAGCAAAGTGGCCAGAGATGTTTATCTTGGTAACGACTTCAACCTGTAAACCCTGCAAATAACATCGGTGACGAACTTTTAATATGGCTCTGCAACTCAAACAAGCACCAATACTGGCTCAGCAACTCATTATGACACCCCAGTTGCAGCAGGCGATCAAGCTCCTGCAGCTCAACCGTATTGAACTCCTCGAGACCATAAACCAGGAAGTAGAGACCAATCCCATGCTTGAAATCCTTGAGGAAAGCCCCTCCGACGGCATGGACGATGGCAAGGGCCTCCTGGATGGAGAAGGCTCTTCAGAGCAGTCGCTCAGCGAAATGCCTGAAAAGGAAGTGATGAAAGACGAAATTGATTGGGATACCTATTTTTCAGAATACAACACAGGATGGGCTGAACCCCAGTTCGACATGAAGGAGATGCCCCCCCTGGAAAACATGGTCTCGGAAAAGGAAAGCCTTACCTCCCACCTGATGTGGCAGCTCAATGTGAGCGACCTCACCGAGACCCAGAAGAAGATCGGGGTCCATATTATCGGGAACCTGGACCCTGACGGGTACCTGCAAATCTCCCTGGAAGAGCTTGCAGAGATAACGGGCTGCAGCCTTGAGGAGGTCTCCGAGACCCTCTCCCTGATCCAAAATTTCGATCCCGTGGGAGTAGCCGCACGTGACACCAGGGAGTGCCTGTTAATCCAGGCAAGATTTCAAAACCTCGGAGGCACGATCGTTGAAAAGATACTCCTGGAGCACATGGATAAGCTCGAAAACAAGAAATATGATCTCATAGCCAAGAGTCTCTCCGTATCCTTGGATGAGGTCCTCTCGGCCGTTTCGGTCATAACTAGCTTTGAGCCTAAGCCGGGCAGGAGATACAGCGACGAAGAAACTATCTACATAACCCCTGACATATACGTATTCAAGGTCGGAGACAACCATGAAATAGTGCTCAATGAAGACGGACTACCCAAGCTGAGGATCAACTCCTATTACAAGAAAATACTTTCCGACGGCAATTCCTTCAAGGAAAGCGAAAGAGGCTTTGTTCAGGATAAACTACGCTCGGCCCAGTGGCTGATAAAGAGCATACATCAGCGCCAGCAGACCATTTACAGGGTAACCGAAAGCATAGTTCGCTTTCAGGAGGAGTTTCTGGACAAAGGAATAGCCTATTTGAAGCCCCTGGTCTTGAGGGACGTGGCCGAGGATATACAGATGCACGAGTCGACCATCAGCAGGGTCACGGCCAACAAGTACGTGCACACGCCTCAGGGAGTCTTTCCCTTGAAGTTTTTTTTCAACAGTGCCATCAGTTCAGTGGAGGGTGAGTCCGTTGCATCTGAAACGGTTAAGGAGCACATCAGGAAGATCATCAAGTCAGAGAATAAGGCGAAGCCTTACAGTGACCAAGAGATAGCAGCCATGCTCAAGAAACTCAATATCGATGTTGCAAGACGAACTGTAGCCAAGTACAGGGAAAGTATGGGTATCCTGCCATCCCGCAAGAGAAGGAAACCCTGTTGATGCCGCATGTTTGACTTTTGGCCTCTTATCTGCTAAAGACCTTTTTCTGCCCTATTCAAGGAGGATCATTCTATGGACGTAACAGTGACTTTCCGGCACATGGAGCCTAGTGAGAGTCTAAAGATCTATACCGAAGAAAAGCTGAGCAAGATCAATAAGTATATAGATTCACCTATTGAAGCACACGTCGTGCTGGGGGTGGAGAAATTCAGACATCAGGCTGATATAACCCTGAGCGTCAACGGCGTCAAGATCAAGGCGGTTGAAGAGACAGACGATATGTATTCCGCCATAGATCAGGTCATGGACAAGATTGAGAAGCAGGTCAAGAAATTTCGATCCAAGATAAGGAAACGACGACCCGACAACAGGAGGGCGGAAGTGGAAGTGGAGCCCGAAACCCAGGGCGAGACTATCGAAGATCCGCTGATTGAGGTCGAAAAGATGGATGCAAAGCCCATGGACCCTGAAGAAGCGGCCATTCAACTAAACTCTTCCGAGCAGGATTTCCTTGTCTTCAGAAACGCCAAGACAATGGAGATTAATGTCCTTTACAAGCGCAAGGACGGACAGCTCGGGCTCATTGAGCCACTGAGCTGACTTTCCAACCTGGCAGGCAAAAAATCATGAAGCTATCGGAAATCATAGACGAGGATTCAATAATCCCTGAGCTGAGGGCCAGAGACAAGAAAGGGGTATTGGAAGAGCTGGCCGAGGCGGTCACCCTCCACCAGCCTTCCCTTGACAAGGGGTCCCTGGTGAAAATTTTGCTGGACAGAGAACGGTTGGGAAGCACAGGTATAGGAGACGGTGTGGCCATTCCCCACGGGAAGTTTCATGGGCTACGCCAACCCATAATCATCTTCGGCAGGAGCCGGAGGGGCCTTGATTTCGAGTCGATGGACGGGGAGCCAGCCTACCTGTTCTTTCTCCTTGTTGCTCCGGAGGACTCGGCCAGCATACACCTCAAGGCCCTGGCCAAGATAGCAAAAATACTCAAGAACAGCAATTACCGGAAGATCCTTATGGATGCCACCACAAAGAGGGACATTTACCAGTTCCTCCTTCAAAACGACGAAGAACTGTAGCAGACAAACTCTGCCTTCCGGTAAGGAGCGAGTGAAGGCGCTGCGGGAAGGAATGAAGGTTCGGCCAAGAGGGGTTTGGATTGGTAAATCCTTGATGGGTGTAAACGAATTTGTAGATGCTCTGGATTTTTTCACCACCTTTACAACCAGAGCCCGCCCAACAGGGAAGTCGCCCTTTGACAAGGCCATCAACTTTTTTGATCTGAAGGAACGGCCGGCATGATGGTAAGCCTATTGATAGTTACCCACTGCGAGCTGGGTAGAGAACTGTTGAATGCTGCTGAATTCATTGTCGGAAAGATCGAGGCGGTGGATACCCTTTCCATTACTCAAACGAACGACAGCGAAGCTATTCTCTCGGCCATGAAAGAGAAGATCGCTGAGCTCAAGAAGAAGGGAGAAAATGTGCTCATCCTGACGGACATGTTCGGTGGAACACCCTCCAACATAAGTCTCTCCTTTCTCAAAGAGGAGAAAGTGGAGGTCATAACCGGTGTCAACCTCCCCATGATAATCGCCTTTGTCCAGAACCGAAAGGGGCTGGGGCTCGAGGAAGTGGCTGAAAAGGCGCAGGCAGCAGGAAAGGCCGGCATCTCCATTGCAGGGAAACTGCTGGAATCGGAATGAGATCGATCATCTCAATCTCTCAGGAGAACTACAACTTATATATTGCCGATATCATTGAAATTGAAAACCTCAGCTTTCCTGTCCCCTGGAGTTACCAATTATTCCTGGATGAGATTAGAAATCCGGTCTCTCACCTCTGGGGAGTTGTTTCGGGAGGCACCCTTTCGGGATATGCCTGTTTTTGGATGTTTCACGATGAGATCCAGATTATCAATATCGCGGTCCATCCATCAAAGAGGAATCAGGGCCTCGCCCAATTTCTCTGTGAAAATATCATACGTACCGCTTCTTCCAATGGAATCGGATCCCTGTGGCTTGAAGTAAGGGAATCCAACATCATTGCAAAAAGGATTTATGAAAAGCTGGGTTTCAGGAAAATTCACAGAAGACGCCGGTATTACAGGGATAATAATGAGGATGCCATAGTTATGTCCCTCATGCTTTCCCGAAAACGGATGGCGCTATAGCCCGGAAAAAGCGGCCTTCGCCACCCGGCCTCTGAGGACGGAAACAAGCCCTGTGTATATGTAAAACACGAATATTTGATGGCGAGATGGGATTGCAATATGCCAATTTGAACTTATTATTTGACACTTGAACTATTCTCGATCCCAATACTTTTACGAGGAGGTGAAAGAATGGCTGTTAAAGTTGCGATCAATGGGTTTGGGCGAATAGGAAGGATGGCATTTCGGGCCGCAATCGACAATAAGGACTTAGAATTTGTCGGAATTAATGACCTCACCGACCCGGCAACCCTGGCCCATCTCTTGAAGTACGATTCGGCACAGGGGAAACTGGATGCGGAAATTTCAAGTACTGATCATTCCTTGATCGTCGACGGAAAAGAAATCCGGATTTACACTGAGAGGGACCCTGCCGATATTCCCTGGGGTGATGTCGGGGCAGAGATTGTCTTCGAGTGTACCGGGCTTTTCAGGGACAGGGAAAAGGCCTATGCTCATCTCAAGGCCGGCGTGAACAAGGTCATCATATCGGCGCCGGCCACCAATCCACACATTACCATCGTCATGGGGGTAAACCACGAGGAATACAATCCCAGTGAACATCATATCATTTCAAACGCCTCCTGCACCACCAATTGCCTCGCGCCTGTGTGCAAGGTCTTGATGGAGAATTTCGGCATCGAGAAGGGACTCATGACCACGATACACTCTTACACGGGTGACCAGCGACTGCTGGACTTTCCCCACAAGGACCTCAGGAGGGCAAGGGCGGCCGCCCTTTCCATGATCCCTACCACCACGGGCGCTGCAAGGGCGGTATCTTTGGTGCTTCCCCAGCTCGCGGGCAAATTGAACGGTATGGCCATCAGGGTTCCTACCCCTAATGTTTCCGTAGTGGACCTGGTCGCAAGACTCAGCAAACCGGTAACCGTAGATGAGATAAACGGCGCCCTGAAGGAGGCCGCTGAAGGACGCCTCAAGGGTATCATGGCCTATTGTGAGGAACCTCTGGTATCCGTTGACTTCAATGGTACCCGCTTTTCTTCTATCGTGGATTCCCTTTCAACCATGGTCGTGGAAGACATGGTCAAGGTGATAGCATGGTACGACAACGAGTTCGGCTATGCGTGCCGCATGGTGGATCTCGCAGCTTACATAGCTAATGCCTGAGCTGGATCAACTAAGGGCAAGGAAAAACGCCATGGACATGAATGAACGAAGACCACTGATAGCAGGCAACTGGAAAATGAACCTGGGCATCGAGGAGACCGCCCAGCTCATCAGGGCAATTGCAGAGGGCATCGCGGGAATGGAAGTTGTTGACGTGCTGGTGGCGCCCCCCTTTACAAGCCTTTACCTGGCAAAGAAAGAGATCGGTGACTCAAGGATCCTCCTTGGGGCCCAGAACATGCACTGGGAGAAAGCCGGGGCCTATACGGGAGAAATCTCCGCTTCAATGCTCCTTGATGTGGGCTGCACCCATGTAATCCTCGGCCATTCCGAGAGGCGGATACATTTCAATGAGACCAGTGAGGTGGTTGACCTCAAGGCCAACGCTGCTGTCAAAGCAGGACTGAGCCCCATCGTGTGCCTGGGGGAGACCCTTGAGGAGCGGGAAGGGGGAAAGACCTTTGATATTATCAAGGATCAACTGGAAAAATCCCTCAATAGTTTCAGGGTCAAGAAGACCCTGCCCCTCTCCGTCACCATAGCCTATGAGCCTGTTTGGGCTATAGGCACGGGCAGGACTGCCTCCCCTGCCCAGGCGCAGGAAGTTCACCAGCACATAAGACAGTGGATTGAAGATAATTTTGATAAAGATATCTCAACGAAGTTAAGAATTGTATACGGAGGCAGTGTAAAGCCCGAGAACGTCAAAGACCTCATGGAGATGCCGGACATTGACGGCGCCCTGGTGGGCGGAGCGAGTCTGAAGGCGGAGCTCTTTCTACCCATCATCAAGTTCAGGGAGGCCTGACGGAAGAAAAATTCTATTGAAAACCACGCTTTTTTTGTTATTATTAAATATTGCGATGAAATTATTTCAAGGCGATGAGATTGTGTTCTCGAAGGAAAAATAAATGAGACCTATATTTGTAATCATTCATGTCACCGTCAGCATCGCCCTCATCCTTATTGTCCTGCTTCAAAAAGGAAAGGGGGCGAACATAGGGGCTGCCTTCGGCGGCTCCAGCCAGACGGTCTTCGGCAGTACGGGCGCCACACCCTTCTTGCACAAGGTCACTGTAGGTGCTGCGGTCATTTTCATGATAACGTCCTTGACCCTGGCCTTTCTCTTTGGAAGGGGGGCTCCCACATCGGTGATGAAGGGTGTAAACCAGCCCGTGGCTCCTGTCACCCAGCAGACCGAAGCTCCCGCCGACGAAGCCGGTCAGGGGGCACAGAAGTAGTTCTTTACGGTGTGCCGAAGTGGTGGAATTTGGTAGACACGCTATCTTGAGGGGGTAGTGGGCAACCGCCCGTGCGGGTTCAAGTCCCGCCTTCGGCACCACTAAATAGCAAGCATCTCCGGATCATAGGGAATTTCGGATACCAAGAATAAAGGCTTTCGGCACCAATGAGTGCTGCAAGCCTTAG
>JAFDHB010000053.1 GCA_019308985.1 Deltaproteobacteria bacterium
GGAAATTCGAATATCGAAGCACGAAATTCGAAATGCTTCGACCAACTCAGCATCCTGAGTAGAGTCGAACGACAGCACCAAATGACATAAATTCTAAGGACTAGGACATTCGTTCGACAGGATATCTCCTCCCTAAGGTCATTTTCTATGTTTTGAACATTTGGTCCTTCGGATTTCGGATTTGTTTCTATTTTCCATTTTCGAATTTCGAAATTGTCTTTTCTCAAAGCGCCTGAAACGGTATAACCCTTTCAATTCTCACCGGCATAGCCGGTGGATTAGTAGCGATTTTATCGTCCCGTCTCCTCGGTGATGTGCGCCTGGAGCAGTCTAGCCTCCCCTTTTTCGGGAGGGAGCATAGGTAAATTGGCACGGCTAGTCAAGGAAAAAGTGATATAGAAGACAGGGACGTTCATTTGTAAATAGCTTTCTGGTCGAGCATAATGGTTGCCTCAGGCAAATGTGGAGTGAGCCGACCATATCGGCGGACAAACACCCTATGCAGCCTTTTGCCTTCCACGTTCTCCCCATCAAGTTGCTAGGTGTGGAAAGGCGTCCCGGAGGAAGACCCCAATATTCATCCCGGCGCTGGAAGCGAGCTGTTCCAGGGAATCAAGCATGCTTGAGCCCTGCTCCCCAATGTTGATCCTAGAGCCGCGGTATGGCGAACTCGATGATGTTGGCCACAATGGACTGGTTATAGAGTCCTATGACCAGGATGGCCGCGGCTATTGCCAGGGTGGGCAGCAGCATGCTGAGGGGCGCCTCACTCATAGCGGCCCCGCCTCCCCTTTCATGGGAGTGGTCATGCCCAGACCCGTGAAAGACGTAGCCTATCTCTATCACCCTGAAGAACAGGATGACGTTGACAAGGCTCGACCCGATCAGGGCCGCCACAAAGGCCCAATGCCTTACCTCTATGGCCCCCAGGACAAGGTACCACTTACTGAAAAATCCGCAGGTGGGCGGGACACCGATGATGGACAGGGCCGCCACGACAAAGGCAGCCATGGTAAAGGGCATCTTCCTGAACAGGCCCTCAAAATCCGCGAGATCGTGCTTGTGCCTGCGATACATAACTATCCCGGCGATGGTGAAAAGGCCAGATGTCATGACCGCATCGTTCAGGATGTGCAAGACTGCTCCCTTCATGGCCGTGGCATTTGCCAGGCCCATGCCGCCGACGATGTAACCCACTTCAGCCACCACCACGTAACAGAGCATCCTCTTGAAATCCGTCTGGGCCAGGGCCATGACGGCGCCGGCGAAGATCGCCGCCACCCCTGCCCAGGAAAGGATGGTGGGTAAGGGCAATGCGAAGGACCACGTCGCCCCGAATACACTGAAAAGCACCCTGATCATCACGTACATGGATATCTTGGTCATGAGGGGAGCTATCAGGGCGCTGGAGGTGGATGGGGCCTTGGTGTAAGCATCGGGCAACCACAGGTGCAAGGGAAAGAGTGCCATCTTGATGGCAAGGCCGACCATGATAAAGGCCATGGCCGTGGCAACCACGGTCGAGCCCTGGAGATTCTGGACGAGTTGGTGCACGTCGGCCATGTTCAAAGACCCTGTCGATATATACAGATACCCGATACCCAGGAGGTAAAAACAGGCCCCGATGGTGCCCATGACGATGTACCTGAAACAGGCATAGGGCGCTCCGTCCTCGCCTACGGCGATGAGGGCGTATCCCGCAAGGGAGGCTATCTCCAGGAAGACATAAAGGTTGAAGAGGTCCCCCGTGATGACAATGCCCAGGAAGCCCGTAACCTGGAGCAGGTAAATGGTATAGAAATAGGTTTCCCTGCCGGGAAGCTCCCTCTTGATACTCTTGTAAGAGTAAATGGCTATTCCAAGGCTGATCCCGGAGACGAGCAGAAGCATCATGGCATTCAGGTGGTCGATGACATATTCGATTCCTATCGGCGCAACCCAGCCACCAAGGGAATAGTGTATCGGTCCCTTGTCTATGACCGCGATGATCGTATCAATGGATACAAGGGTGCTGAAGCAAAGTGCAAGCACCGCCCAGGGGTAACAGAGACCCTTCCGCAACAGCCCCAGAATAGGCGTCAAGAGCGCGGCGATCAGAGGGGCAACCACAATCAGAACGGGATGGTCAAGATACATTCTATCGACCCTTTTTCATGCTCAGGAGTATCTCGTCCTCTTCCAGGGTGTGATACCTCCTGTATATCAGAATGGCCACGGCAACCGCTACTCCCAGCGTGGCTACCATGACGACGATTGCCGTGAGCATCAACACGTGGGGCAAGGGGTTTGCATACTGCATTACGTCCACGGCATGGGCCCCGTGGCCTTCAGTCCCGTGCTCCAGGATCGGCACCGTGACCTCACCCCGCTTTACTGATGTTGAAATATAGAACAGGATTATGGCGGACTGGAATATGTTCATGCCGATAATCTTCTTGACCAGGTTCTTCTTTGCCATCATGGCATAGAATCCTACCATCATCAGGGCGATGAACATCCAGTAGTTATAGTGACCCACGATAAGATCACTCATCGCTCTTTCCCCCCCGCGTCCGCCTCCTCGCGAGAAGCAGGAGACACGCGATTCCCGCAGTGAAGATCACCGTTGTCTCCCCCAGGGTATCGTAACCCCTGTAATCGGCCAGCACCGTGGTCACCACATTGGGGGTGTCTGCGTCCTCCAGGCTGTGCTCCAGATAGTAGGGCGATATGTGAGTATTTGCCGGTGAATTGGGGTCTCCCCATTTCGGCATGTCCATGGTGCCGTAAATGAGGGCCGCACCTACCACTACGGCCGCTATCAGGCTCAGGGTCTTCAATCCTTTGACCTCCTCTCCGTCTTGTACACGGCGCCTATCAAGAGAACCGTCCCGATACTGGCGCTCACCGAGGCCTCCGTAAACGCAACGTCCACTGCCGCCATCTGAGTCCACAGGAGACACATGAAAAAACTGTAGGCCCCCAGGATCATTACCGCACTGAGAAGATCTTTTATGGTGATAGCGGCAATGGCACATATGAAGACGAAGATGATCAGTATGATATCGAACGGCAGTATCATTCCTCTTCCCCCTCCTCTGCGGTCAAGGGCATATATCGGCACCCAAAGGCCGCCCTGGAAATGGCATGGGTGGCCGTCGGCTGTGCCAGGAACATAAAAACCGCGATGAAAATGATCTTCACGCTGGTCAGGTCAAGGCCGTTGTGAACGGCCAGGCCTATAAGGCAGTAGAGCACTGCCAGAGTGTCGCCCTTTCCTGTTGCATGGAGCCTGGTATAGAAATCAGGCAGCCGCAGAAGGCCGATCGTCGCCGTGGTGAAGAAGAAGAATCCTCCCAGTATGAAAATGCCCGCTACTAGGTCTCCAATTGACATTCCACCTCTCCTGTACTCTTTATATACTTTGCGAGGACCAGGGTCCCCAGGAAATTCAGCAGGGCATAGACCATGCTGATATCCACGAACATCTCCACTCTGCCATAGATCTCCCCCATGAAAAGCAGGAGGATCAATGTCTTTGTCCCCACGGCACTGATCGCTGCGGTCCGGTTCAATACGTTCGGGCCGAATGTCACCCGGTAAAGACAGAGCAGAACCAGGACGCACATGCCCATGCCGACTACCAGCAAGAATTTATCCATTTGTCCCTCCCGTGCCTTCCGTTTCTTCTTCGCTGGTGAATATGGTAAACACTATTATGCACATGACGGCCATCACGGCTATGGCAACTCCTATTTCCACGCCCAGGATCCCCAGGGACCTGGCCCTGGGGGGTATTACGCCCAGGATCTTGCTCAAGAACCCGTAATCGAGGTACTTTCCTCCCAGGGCCAGACACAGGAGCCCAATCCCAGCGTAGATAAACACTCCCAGGCTGCCCAATATGGTTGCCAGCTTGTCCGACATCCTCTCCTTTGTCCTTTCGAAGCCAAAAGATATAGTGAGGAGAACAAAGCTTGCGGCCAGTATCACCCCGCCCTGGAACCCGCCCCCAGGACTGTGGTGCCCGTGCATGACCACGTAGAGGGCGTAGAGGACGATGAAGGGTGCCAACACCCTTGATACCGTCTTGACGATGATGTCCTGAGTCTCGCCTATCATGTCACAAACTCCTGCCTTATTGCTATGCTTCCTGGCCTGCATCAAACGATGAACTAGGCGCCAAAAGTCATAATTGGGATGACAAAGTAAAAAGCTTCAAGTTTAAGGCGCGCGAATCTCGTGTGATGAGGCGTACTTGACGTACGCCGCACTCATTTACCCCGTCAAATAACTCCAGATTCAGAGGCCATTGCCTCAACGATGTTCTTAGGTGCTCCTAGACCTCTGATTCAGCGCCACCAGTACCCATTAAACGGGGCAGGGATGAAGCGCAACGCAGGAATTGGACTTTTTACGAAGCCATCACATGATTAAACCCTCAAGGCCGAATAAATATTTGCGGCGTCCAGTACATCCTGGACATACAGGTGGTCCGCCTCCATGAATATGTGCGCCACCCGGTCCTCCATCTCTCCAGCCTTGAGTTCGTCCGCCACCTTTTTGCTGATGGCATGGACAAAGAACTCCCCATCCTGGATATCCATGGTAATGGTCCCCGGTGTCAAGGTGATGGAGTTTGCCAGGGTCACGCAGGAGATATCCGTCTCGAGCTTTGTCTTGAACCTGAGGACCTGAGGAGCAATCGGCATCTTTCTGCGCAGCACCAGGGAGGCAACATGGATGTTGGACATCAGGATCTGGTATATCAGCCAGGGGATATACTTTATGAACCTCCAGGCCACTATTCTTATGTCACCCACCCTGACATTGGCAAAAAGCAGATCATGGTACAGGTATGCCACCACAATACTGCATATGGCACCCAGAATGAGGTGAAAGGCATCAAATATCCCTGAAAGCAGGAGCCAAAAGGCATAGAGGATGATGGTGGTACCCGCAAAATTCTGAAAGGCCGTCTTTCTCTTCTGAGCACCTGTGAAGATTTCCTGGATTCTCTTGGCCTCGTGGATCTTAGTCTCTTCAGCAGTCAATTCCACCGCAGTATCGATGATTCCCTCGGCATGCTTTCTTGCATCCTCCAGGATTCTGAAGGCATTTTCCGTTGCTTCGACCAGCAGGGTTACTTCCATCTGTTTACCTTCCTCTTTTTCCTCCAACGTTTCTCAAGAAGACAAAAGCCTGGTTAAGGGATGACAAAAACAGGCAGATCACACTTCCTCACGACTTCGTCGGCACATCCCCTGTAGATCAGCCTTCTCAGGCCCGATGCCTTCGTGGCCCCCATTACGATGGTATCCGCGTTGTAGTCCCTGGATGCCAGCATGATCTCTTCAGAGGGCTTGCCCGCATATATATGTGCCTCGGCATCAATACCCCTGTCAAGGAACTCACCCCTTGTATCTTCCATCAGCTTCTTGAGCTGGATCATGTCCCTGATAGAAAGCTTCCTGTTGACGACCGTCACGATCTCGAGTTGAGCGATTAGACCCTTGCACTCCAGGAGAAAGTGAAATGCCTTTTGGGCTATGGGGTCCCAACTGGTGGCAAACAATACCTTGGAAAATATCTCTTTTCCTGTTTGTGTCACGCCCCCCATTTGAGCAGGCATCAGGACCAGGGGCAAATTGGAGGATTTGATCAGTTTCTTGCCCAAGGAACTGCGCACACCTCCTTCTGATCGTCTTCTCAGGGACGCTGCGATCATTGATGCCCTTTCCTCCCGGGCCATGGAAATTATTTGATCAGCACCCAGGCCCCTACCGCTTGTCTCTCGGAGAATTATCCCTTGCTCCCCCAACTCCCCTTCAAGACTCTGCAATCTCCCGGGGGACAGGCACACGATCTCTTCAAGCCCCAGCTTGCGCAGTACGAGTAATCGTCTGAGGTCATTCAGATCCTGGGACTCCGATTCCGATATGTAAAGCAATTTCCTTATTTCCATAGACTTCCGCTGAGAGCCAGAAAAACAGCTCTCGCTATTTCATCCAATCAACTCTTTGACGGTCTTTACCTGTAATTCCGGTTTTATCCGCTTCTCCATGTAAGCGTCTGGTTCAGGGATGCCTTTTCCGGGAATTTCCACCGCGGTTCCATGGGTGCGCATGAAGGTCCTCTTAGCAATGCCCGAACAGATCATGACCGGGATATTGATCAACGAATCAGTCGTCTTCAACTCCCTGTACAACTTTATCCCGCTTTTTTCCGGCATCAGGACATCCAGAATGATCATGTCCGGAGGGTCGGACTTGATTATGTTCATGGCCTCCTCCCCGTTGGTTGCCTGAATGGGAGTATAACCGTGATCCCTGAGCAACGTGGAGATGATCTCCCTTATCTGGTATTCATCATCTACTATGAGGATCTTTTTACTCATTTAGAATCCCTCCTCCCAATGCATCCCTCGAGTTCCTTTCACAAGGACGCTCTTCTGTCCTAGGTTGTCACTATGAAAAGCACGTAGAGACAGAAGAGACCCAAGATGCTCAAGAATACCGGCACACCCGTAGGAGTTAGGCTGCTTTTCTCGGTCGTAATTTCCCCTTCGAGGATCTCGCTGTGGCCTCTGCCTCCACCAAAAACCTTCAAATAGGCGACTACCACCGGGCTCAAGGGCTGCCTGCTCCATCTTGCCAGCCGCCCTGCAAGACCACGAACAAAGAGCTCATCGCAAGCATTGTTTATCCCGTTGAGCCCCCTGTCCATTGCCCTGTAAAAGAGCCTTGCGCCTTTCCTGTAAAACCAGTCCACGTCCAGATTGACGGCCCGCATCTCCGCAGGATAGTAACCGGAGAGAATCAGGAGACAGAAGGCAAGGGCACCGAACATCAGGAGCTGGAGCTGGCCCACCACGTGGGCGCCCGTATAGGGCACATAGTCCACCGGGTTGGGCAGGATGTTGTAAAGGGGCTTCGGGTAAACACCCAGGAACACGCTCAGCACGGCCGCAAACCCCATGGCAAGAAGCATGTTGAAGGGCGGTTCCTTGGCCCTTATGCCCGAGTCATGACCAAAAAAGGTGAAGATTGTCACCTTCAAACCAGCGTACAGGAAGGTCGTGGCGGATGCGAACATCAGGAGAAACCAAGGAAAAACGAGCTGATGATGGGCCGCCTCATTTATGACCATGGACTTACTGATGAAGCCGCTGGACAGGGGAAAGGCCGATATGGACGCAGCCCCCACCATGTAAAAGAGCGCCGTAAGGGGCATGGTCCTGTACAGCCCACCCAGGTCCGTACACCTTATCTTGCCCGTCATATGGAGCACCGAACCCGCAGACATGAAGAGAAGGGCAGTGTAAATTATGCTGCAAAAGGCATGGGAGACCGTCCCGTTTATGGCCAGGGGTGTACCTATCCCTATGCCCGTCATCATGAAACCGCCCTGGCTTATGATGCTGTAAGCCAGCACGCGCCTAATGTCGTTTTCCAAAACCGCATAAAAGATGGGTATCACAGTCATCAGCGCACCCACCCATATCAAAAGCTCAGTCCCAGGAAAAGTCCTCGCCATCAAATACACCGCACCCTTCGTGGTAAAGGCACTCAAAAATACCGCCCCACTCACCGTAGCCTCAGGATAGGCATCCTGCAACCAGGCATGAAGCGGAGGTATCGCAGCATTCAACCCTATACCCAAAAATATCAGCCAGGACCCAAGCCCCTCCAAACCTATGTACCCAAACTCAAGGGTCCCCCTCTCCTGAACATATATCACTATCCCAGCCAACAAAAATAAACCACCCACCACATGCACAAGAATGTACCTGAAGGCGGCAGCCTGCGACTCCCTCGTCCTTCTCGCCAAAATCAAAAAAGTGGAACTTACCGCCAGCAACTCCCAGAATATGTAAAGAGTGAAAAAATCACCCGCAAAGGTCACCCCAAGAGCACCACCAGCATACATCAGGGCAAAAACATGCTGAAGATCATCCTCCACCTTCAAAGCAAATAAAATACCTATGAAAGAAATAATCGTAAATATGTACCCAAACACCATGCTCAGCCGATCAACCCTGCCCAGGATCAGATCATAACCCAGAAAACCCACCCTCCAGTACTCCCCAGCAGGCATCCTCAAAAGCACCACAAAGGCCAGCACAGGCAAAAGCAGCATGAACCCAGACTTCACCCTGCCCCTCAACAGGGGCACTATCAGAGCACCAACAATCAGTATAAGACCAGGCGGCACCATATCAATTATAGTAATCTTCCTTTCTCTTGATAACCACCCTCAACACCTTGGCAATGAATATCAAGGCCACACAGGATACAAACCCGTACACCGCAAAGAACCCAGGCATACCCTCCCAGGGGAACTCACCGTGCTTGTGGATAAAAAAATCAGCAATCAACAACACCGCCAAGGCACAGTAAAACCCAATGAGAAACCGCTTCACCTTACGTGGATCATCAAATTTCTTAAGCTCCTTAGCCACCGCTACCCCCCTACCATGCCCCGTACCGCCATCTCGGCAAGCCGGAAAAAAGGCTGGGGATAAAAAAACAACACAATAGACCCCACCCCGGTCAGCACCAGGGGCACCACACACCACAACGGGGCCTCCTTCACTCCACCCTCAAACATCGACTCCTCGGCCGTGCAGAAAAACGCCCTGTATACAATAGGCAGAAAATAAGCAGCATTCAAAAAGGAACTCATCAAAAGCACAAACAACATCACCAACCGACCAGACTCAATCGTCCCCAACACCAATGACCACTTGCTGATAAACCCACCACAGGGCGGCAAGCCTATCACACTCAATGCACCAACAAAAAACGCCCCCATCGTAACAGGCATCCTCCTGCCTATACCAACCATCTCACTAATATACTTCCTCCCGGTCGCCACAAATATCGCACCAGCACAGAAAAACAGCGTAATCTTCCCAAAAGCATGCATCGCTATGTGCAACATCCCACCCAACATACCCTTAGGAGACAACAGCCCCACTCCAAGCACAATGTAGGAAAGCTGACTGATCGTAGAAAAGGCAAGACGACGCTTCAACTCATCCTGGGAAAGAGCAACCAATGAACCCACCAGGATAGTAAAAGAGGCTATGTAAGTAATCACCTCACCAAGATCCAAAGAAGACAATAACCCCACTCCAAATACACCGGTCAATACGCGAACTATGCTGAATACACCCACCTTCACCACAGCAACCGCATGCAACAGAGCACTGACAGGAGTAGGAGCAACCATCGCAGCAGGCAGCCAGGAATGAAAAGGCATCACAGCACCCTTGGCAAAACCGAAAAGCATCATCAACACCAACACCCCAATCAAAACCCCGGAACCCTTCCCAGCCAAAAAACCACCAGCAGCAAACTCAAGGGTCCCCGCCAACCCATAGCATATCACCATCGCAGGCAGCACAAGGCCAATAGAACCACCCACAATGTACAATAAATACTTCCTCCCGGAACTGCGCGCCTCCATGTCCTGGTGATGGGTCACCAAAGGATAGGTCGCAAAGGAAAGCATCTCGTAAAAAAGATAAAGGGTAAGAAGATTCGCCGAGAAAGCCACCCCTATCGTCGCAGACAGGGCCAGAGCAAAATAACAAAAATACCTCGTCTGGCTGTGCTCGTCCAAGCCCCGCATGTACCCAATAGAATAGGCCGACGTCACTATCCACAAACAGGACGACACCAGGGCAAACAACATCCCAAAGGCATCAACCCTGAACCCCAGGGATATGCCCGGAAGAATCTCCAGGAGGGTATAGGTTATCTCTTTGCCTTGAAGTACGATTGGAGCCATTGATAAAATCACGGAGAATTTGACCAGAGCGGCCAGAAGGGTGGAGGCTTCCCTGAGGTTTTCCCTACCATGAAAAAGGATGATCAATAGGGGGGCGAAAAGGGACACTCCTATGGCAATCAAAGGCTTGCCAGATACGATTGTTTCCATACCCGACCTTCAATCTCAATTTTGCTCGCGCTGAGAGATCAAGTTGTTCAACCACAGGAGGCAAAGATGAACTATTTCATCCCGATAGGGCTATTTCTCAACAAGGGAAACGCCCTGATCGCTGTCCTTACCCGGATTTCCTGCGCTGTTAAGTTTTTATCTCAGCCCTGTATCGAAAAAATCAGCCCCACTGCTGTGGGATGCACCCAATTAACACGATTGCAAGTCAAAGCGACACGCCGTGAACCAGACACGGTTTGTGCGAAACACGTGACTATATATAAATAGCATTTGGGTGTCAACAGAAATTCTTTATTTTTCCGGCCCCAACATATCTCCCTTGCCCGCCCGTGCCGACCTGAGTCTCCGCGGCCTAGACCGTCCTCGCGGAACGCATACTACATAGGACCTCTGCAGGGACAAGTTCCCCCCCGGCCCGAGAGCTCTTAGTCTTCCCTCGCCGCCTGCTAGGCCCCTTGGAGCACTTCCTGGGGACAGGAGCCAACAATGAATTGACACAAGAATGATCCGGTGATATAGGCACGCACAAACGTTTTGCCAGCCTCGTTGTCTGGTGCTCCACTGAGCACGGCCCACGGGCAAGAGGCGCTGCATCCGGGAAGCAGAGGAGATTCAAGATGGCGAAAGACAGGGAAATGAGAAAAACCGCCTTGATGGTGGCCGTGGCAAGCTCTTTTATCACTCCGTTTATGGGCTCCGGAGTCAACATTGCCCTCCCCTCCTTGGCGAGAGATCTTCGTATGGACGCTGTCCTGCTGAGTTGGGTTGCCACTTCTTACATCCTTGCCTCCGTCATTTCCCTCGTCCCCTTTGGAAGGCTTGCGGATATCTACGGTCGCAAAAAGATATTTCTATACGGTTACATAATCTTCAGCATATCCACGCTTTTCTGCGGCCTCGCGAACTCACCCTTTACCATGATCCTTGCCAGGGTAATTCAAGGGATCGGGAGCGCCATGTTCTTTGCCACCGGAGCGGCCATCCTCATATCCGTCTACCCGCCGCAAGAAAGGGGAAAGGTGCTTGGGATCGCCGTCGCGGCTGTCTACATAGGCCTCTCAATCGGTCCCTTTTTAGGGGGGTTCTTGACAGAGCACCTCTCTTGGAGGGGCATATTCTTCGTCAATGTGCCCCTGGGAGTAATCCCTATTTTCCTTGCCCGTTACGGATTGAAGGGGGAATGGAGGGAGGCTGAAGGGGAGAAGTTCGACCTCCCGGGAAGCCTCATTTACGGCCTTGGGATACTCGCATTCACCTATGGAATCACACTGCTCCCCTCCCTCAACAGCCTGTGGGTTATTTTCCTGGGATTCATAGGAATACTGGGGTTCATTAAGTGGGAAGGAATGACTGAATCCCCGGTCTTCGATTTGAAACTTTTCAGGACCAACAGGGTGTTCCTTTTCTCCAGCCTTGCGGCCCTGATAAATTACAGTGCGACATTCGCGATCAGCTTTCTCCTGAGTCTCTATCTCCAGCATATCAAGGCCATGACCCCGCAAGCAGCAGGCCTTGTCCTGGTGTCCCAACCAGTCGTCCAGGCGGTATTTTCGCCCTTTGCCGGCAGGCTCTCTGACAGGGTGGAGCCCCGGGTGGTTGCCTCCCTGGGGATGGCCATCACCACCCTCGGCCTGGTCCTGTTCATCTTCTTGGCCCAAGGGTCATCACTCCATTTCATTCTTGGCACCTTAATGGTGCTTGGCCTCGGGTTCGCCCTTTTCGCCTCTCCCAACACCAATGCGATCATGAGCTCCGTGGAGAGGAGATATTACGGGCTGGCATCGGGATCAATAGGTACGACCCGGCAGCTTGGAATGATGATAAGCATGGGGATAGCCACTTTCATGTTTTCCATGAACATAGGCAGGGTGGAGATCACCCCTTCAAACTATCCTGCACTTCTCCAGAGTATCAGGTCGTCCTTTGCCATCTTCTCGATCCTTTGCTTTGCCGGGATCTTCTTCTCACTGGTGAGGGGGAGGATCAGGCATGAACAAGCTCCTCTGACCGATTCTCCCCGCCCCCCCAAATAGCCAAATCACGAATGTTCAGTATATTCAATATGTTGACCGTGGCCTGAAATTCTCCACAGTCGCCCCTTTTCCTTGCATGCTGGCAAAGGCTGTGATAAATAATATTCACAAGACGGGCGAATTGGCTTGGAGGAAGCGCTTACGAATAGGGGTATGTTGATCTGGGTTGACTTTTGCAGTTTAGGGTTTATAGTTTGCAGCTAGCAAGGCCGTTTTCACCAATTGTGAAAAGGAACGGGCGTAAGGCATTAGGAGACAAGATGCTTTACGCCTTTGTCCTTGCGAGGGACAGCGTATAGAGCAGAAGGGGGCCTCTTGCCCCGAACGGAGAAAAAAATTTTATTATGACCATAAACCTCTTGGAATTCCAAGTAGATACAACCACTGACACGGATCTCATAGATATAACTAAGGAGGTCAAGGATATCCTCTCCAGGCATCGGGTCTCCAAGGGAGCAATCATCCTCTTTATACCCGGCTCGACAGCCGCCCTTACCACTATTGAGTATGAGAGGGGCGTTATAAATGATCTAAGGAGGGCCATCGAGAGGATGGTTCCAAGCGATATCTATTACGAGCATGACGAGGCATGGGGGGATGGCAACGGTTACTCTCACGTGAGGGCTGCCTTGTTCGGCCCCTCCCTGTACATACCTGTTATTGACGGCAGGCTGTCCCTGGGTACGTGGCAACAAATCGTCCTGCTGGATTTTGATAACAGGGCCAGGAAAAGGCGTATTATCATGGAGATAATGGGGGAGTAAGCGTTGGAGGATAAGCTCGTCAAGGAATTCTCTACTGTCCGTAAGCAGGTGAGCTTCGAGGATAACGAATTGGTCAGAGTCATCTGCGGCGAGCGGAGCTCTCACCTCAGACTGATAGAGGACAAAATAGGGGTATCTATTAACGTCCGGGGAAATGTCTTCTATCTTCAGGGGGGGGACTGGGAAGTCCGACTTGCTGAAAAGGTATTGAGCCAACTCTATGAGATAGCCAGAAACGACTACCCCCTCTATTCCAACGATGTATCTTACGCAGTGCGGATATTGAGCGGCAATCCCTCCGCAGACCTAAAGAAGATATTCCTGGACAAGGTCTACATCGCATCAAACAAGAAAATCATCACACCCAAGAGCATAAATCAGAAAGAATACATCGACAGCATTAGAAAGTATGACATAGTTATCGCAATTGGTCCTGCGGGAACGGGTAAGACTTACCTGGCTATGGCCATGGCAATCTCCTCCCTGGTCAAGAAGGAGGTCAACCGGGTTGTCCTCACCAGACCGGCCGTCGAGGCCGGGGAGCACCTCGGTTTTCTTCCAGGAGACCTGTATGAAAAGGTAAACCCTTACCTGAGGCCCCTTTACGATGCCCTTCACGACATGATGGACTTCGAAGACGGGTCTCGCCTTATTCAGAGGGGCATTATTGAAGTAGCCCCTCTTGCCTTCATGAGGGGAAGAACCCTGAATGATTCCTTTGTCATTCTCGACGAGGCCCAGAATGCAACTACTGAGCAGATGAAGATGTTCCTGACCAGGTTGGGGTTCAGTTCCAAGGCGGTGATTACCGGAGACATAACGCAAACCGACCTCCCGGAGGGGAAGACCTCGGGCTTGATTGAAGCCAGGGAAGTTCTCAAGGGTATCAAGGGTATCAAATTCGTATATTTCTCAAGGGACGATGTGATAAGGCACCCCTTGGTCCAAGAAATAATTGATGCCTATGAGAAAATGGAGAAGAAGAAAAAAACAGGCTCAAATTGACCATACTGAGTTTAAGCATGCCTCTCAGTTTAGTGTTTCAAAGTTGACGAACTCGTAAAAAGTCAAAATTGAGATGGCAAAGTAAAAAGCTTCAAGTTCAAGGCGCGCAAATCTCGTGTGATGAGGAGTACTTACCGTACGCCGCAATCACAACGAGATGAAGCGCAACACAGAAATTGGACTTTTTACGAAGCCATCAAAGTTGCCTGGATCTTAGGAAGACGGGACGCGTTCCACCGAGTTTCCCGGGCACATAGAGGAACTTTTTATGACAGAGAAGACCAGAATAGACTTGCTGACCAAGGGAAAAAGCCCCAGGAAAAACGAAAGGGAGACACCTCCCCTGAGCAAACAACCCAAGATAAAACTTCCGAGGCCCCGCAGTGATGCATTTGCGTGGTGCGTCCTTATCCTTTTGAGTGTTATCATAGCCCTCTTCCTTTTCCCGGACATACTCATCAGGCAAGAGATTTACCACATAGGCGATATAGCCCGAAGGGATATCAAGGCCTCTCAGGATCTTTTGATCGAGAACAAGGACCTGACTGAAAAGCAGAGGGAAGAGGCCGCAAGGGAAGTGCTTTCAGTGTATGACTTTGACGGTTCCGCCTCAAATACTGTTCAAAAAATACGCGAGGCATTCAATATGGGAAGGGACCATCTGGCAGGCCCAAGCCCGCCGGGGAAACCGGAAGCGAAACAAGACCCCCAGGGAGATACCGGCTCCCTTGAGACAAGTCCTCTGATCGACGAACTGAAAACCCGCTTTTTTAGTTCCCTCGAGATACAGCCCGATGATGAGTTGTTTCGGTTGTTGCTGGACTCAGGCTTCTCCCGAAGTATCGAAGAGACCGTGATAAATGCTGTCACCAGGGTATTTACAAGGGGGGTCGTAGGGAACAGGGAGTTGTTAGTGCAGCAGATGGAAAGAGGAGGAATCATCCTCCATGAAATCTCCTCAAAGAGGGAGACAAAGGTAACCGACATAAACCGCTTTTACGACCCAAATGAAGCCAAGGGGGCCGTTGCGACTTACGTGAAACAACTTCTCGGGACCCATGACCCTCTAACCCTGGAAATATCAATTAGGCTCGTCCAGGCCTTGGTCAAGCCGAACCTAACATTCAACCAGCGCGAGACAGAAGCGAGAAAGGACCAAGTTCGCAAGTCGGTCAAGCCCATTTACTTCCAAATCAAGAAGAGAGAAATGATAGTCCGGGAAGGAGAACGTATAGGGCCGGAACATATTGTAAAGCTTTCTGCCGAAATGAGATCAAGAAATGGGTTGGAAAGAATCGTATCCATCCCGGCCATGGCCCTATTGCTGGCCTTTCTATTCCTGGCCCTTTATATGCTGGGATTCAGGGAAAACAGGACAGTCAGTGCCGATAAGAGGGGGATCCTTTTTGATTCCGCTCTCCTCTTGGGCCTCTTCCTTTTTATGTGGGCTTACAGCCTCATAGCGGAAGAGATAGCCAGGGGGGTCGTAAGCATTTTATCCTCCAAGACCATCCTCTATGCTATGCCTGTTGCCTGCGGCTCAATGCTGGTGGCAATCTTTCAGGGCCTGAGGCCGGCTATCGCCTTTTCTTTGGCCATCTCGGTGCTTTCCTGCATCTTGACAGGGGGAAATATTGAGTTCTTCATCTACTTCTTTATTCCCTGCCTCGTTGCCTCCTATGGCGTAAGGAACTGCAGCCAGAGAGGTGTCCTGATAAAAGCAGGAGGAGCTGTGGGCCTGGCCAACATCGTGCTAGGGCTTTCAATAACCATGGTGTACGGCTCTTCCCACTCTGTGGAACCTCTCTTGGTTTCAGCATCTGCATTTGCGGGCGGAATCCTTTCCGGCGTGATCGCCACGGGACTACTTCCCCTCATTGAGATGGCCTTCGGCTTTACAACGGATATCAAGCTCCTTGAGTTGGCGAACCTTGACCAACCCCTGCTCAGGGAATTGATGGTCAGGGCCCCGGGATCCTATCACCACAGCGTCATTATCAGCAACATGGTGGAGGCTACTGCAAAGGCCGTTAATGCCAATCCTCTCCTGGCAAAGGTGAGCGCCTATTATCATGACATCGGTAAGATGAAAAAGCCCCTCTACTTTATTGAAAATCAGAAGACTGCAGAAAACAAGCACGAAAAACTGGCCCCATCCATGAGCAGCCTCATTCTTATATCCCATGTCAAGGACGGTGTCGAGCTCGCCAGGAAGCATAAACTGGGGAAGGAAGTCATTGACATCATTCAGCAACACCATGGCACAAGCCTGATTTCCTATTTTTATCACAAGGCCAAGGATCGCATGGTGGCAAAGGGGATGAAATCAACAGAAATCAATGAAGAGGATTTCCGTTACCCGGGGCCCAAGCCTCAGACCAAGGAAGCCGGCCTTGTCATGCTCGCCGACATGGTTGAAGCCTCTTCGAGATCCCTCAAAGATCCCACCCCCGCCAGAATCCAGGGAATGGTCCAAAAAATCATCAACAAGGCCTTTTCAGACGGCCAGCTGGACGAATGCGAATTGACCTTAAAGGACCTCCACGAGATTGCCAAGAGCTTCAATACGACCCTTAGCGGGATATTCCACCAACGGGTAGAATACCCCGAATCCGAGACAGGTCCAAGGGCACCCAAGAGGACTAGAAATGGCAATACTCATCAAATCCAAGCGGAAAATCCGTGGACTGAAGAATCAGGTGATAAGGCGGAAGCTGGTAACAGCCTTAAGAGACTTGGGCTATCCTGATGCAGAGTTGAGCGTACTGATTACCGGCGACGAGGAGATAAAGACCCTTAACGAGAGATACCTGGGGAGAAAGGGGCCTACCAACGTACTGGCATTCCCCATGACAAACGGCACAGGACCCGATCCGGTTACCGGACTACTGGGGGATATCGTCATTTCGGTCGACAGGGCTGCGGAAGAAGCAAAGCAGGTTGGAGAGCCCCTGACCGACACCTTCTACCGTCTGCTGATTCACGGACTGTTGCATCTCCTGGGCTATGACCATGAGCGATCCAAGAAGGAGGCAAGGAGCATGGAGAAGCAGCAGGCCCGGTTACTTTTTCTCATAAGGGAGGTTTGATGTCGTGGCAAGACTAGCAGTCAACGTGGACCACGTGGCAACCGTCAGGGAGGCCAGGGGCATTGACGAGCCGGACCCTGTCCTCGCAGCCGGTATCGCCGAGCTTGCAGTGGCGGATTGCATTATTTGTCACCTCAGGGAAGACAGGCGACACATCAAGGACCGGGACCTCCGGCTGTTGCGAGAGGTCGTCAAGACCAAGCTCAACCTGGAAATGGCCGCTGTTGCTGAAATGATCAATATAGCGCACGAGGTGCTCCCCGACCTAGTCACCCTTGTACCGGAGAGAAGAGAAGAATTGACCACCGAAGGGGGGCTGGATGTGAAGTCTGATCCTGACCGCTACAGAAGGGTAGTTGAACAGTTGGGAGAAAAAGGGATCAAAATAAGCTTTTTCGTTGATCCTGACCCGAGCCAAATAGAAGCGGCGCACAAGGTCGGGAGTGATATTGTGGAGATTCATACGGGACACTATTCCGAGGCCCGTACCGATCTCGAGGCCCAGGAACGATTTGAAAGGATTATCCGGGCAGTGGATGCATCATCCGACCTTAATCTGGCCATAAGTGCGGGCCACGGACTCAACTACACAAACATAAAGAGATTCAAGTCCCTCCCCAAGATAGAGGAGTACAGTATCGGACACAGCATAGTAGCCAGGGCGGTCCTGGTCGGATTCGAGAGGGCGGTGAGGGACATGGCGGAGCTGGTCAAAAATTTTTGATCATCACGGCTGGGAGCATGATTTACGGAATCGGGGTAGACCTTGTAGATATCCGACGAATGGAGAGTGTAATCTCCAAATGGGGGAGCCGTTTCATAAACAGAGTTTTTACCAAAGACGAAATAGAGACCTGCAATGCAAGGCCCTTTCCCCCGGCATCCTATGCCCTTAGGTTCGCTGCCAAGGAGGCCTTTTCCAAGGCCCTCGGCCGGGGAATGAGGAGGGGCATCAGGTGGCGAGACATAGAGGTGTTCCGCTTTCCCGGAGGCAGGCCCGGTATCAGGCCCCTGGGCCGTTCGTCGGAGATCTGCAAGGAGGAAGATATATCCGGGTTTCACTTGAGTCTTTCGGACGAAGGCGACTATGGCGTTGCAATGGTAGTATTGGAGACGGAAGATGAGGCTTGTAAAGGCAACTGAAATGCAGGAGATAGACCGCCTGGCCATCAAGGAATTGGGCATCCCCGGTGTTGTTCTCATGGAGAATGCGGCAAGGGGGGCTGCGAGGATATTCCTTGATCACTTTCGTCCTCCAAGGGGATCCCGGGTGATCGTCCTTTGCGGCCCTGGTAACAACGGGGGAGACGGCTATGTGATGGCAAGGTATCTGAACGAAGCAGGGCTGAAGCTTACCGTCCTGGTCCTTGCGCCTGAGGGGAAAATCTCCGGTGATGCCCTGACAAACCTAAATATCATCAAGGAATTGGGCCTGGAGATCCGTCATGTTCCAGGCCAAGAACAATGGGCCGAGAACCAACATCTCATCGACAGGTCCGACTATATCATTGACGGCATATTTGGGACCGGCCTCAGTTCACAGGTAAGGGGATTTTACAGGGATGTGATCGAAATAGTCAATTCCATGGAAGCGCCCGTAATGTCCATTGACATCCCTTCAGGCCTTGATGCGGATTCCGGGCAAGTCCTGGGTTCGGCAATAAGGGCGGCCCTGACCGTGACCTTCGGGTTTCCGAAATTGGGGCAGGTTATTTTTCCGGGAATAGACTATGTCGGCCGCCTGGTCAGGGTCGATATTGGAATCCCGGGCCCGGTTGCAGACAGGATACCTGGAAAATACAGAATCACTGAGCCCTCTTACTTCGTTGAACTTCTGCGTATCCGGAGAAAGGACATCCACAAGGGAAACCGCGGGCATCTCCTTGTTCTGGCCGGATCGACAGGCAAGACAGGAGCGGCCACCATGACCTGCCTCGGTGCCTTGAGGGCAGGGGCAGGACTCGTGACCCTCGGCATTCCGAGAAGCCTCAATCCGGTTCTTGAAGGCAAGTTGACGGAAGCCATGACCTTTCCCCTGCCAGAGACCCCTGATGGGAGTCTATCCATTGAGGCCGAAGATGATGTCATGAGGCTCATGGAAGGCAAAACCGCTCTTGCCATAGGCCCGGGCCTTTCCACCAACCAAGAGACCTCTGAACTCATTTTGAGAATCATCAAGGCCTGCCGGATCCCCATGGTAATTGACGCCGACGGGATAAACGCCCTTTCAAAGGACCCTCGGATATTGGCATCCTGCGGGAGCAAGGCTGTCCTTACCCCCCACCCAGGCGAGATGGGCAGGCTCCTCGGGAAAGGCACGGCGGAGGTCCAGGCTGATCGCATTGGAACGGCCCTGGATCTTGCCCGGAACTCTTCATGTTTCCTGGTCCTCAAGGGGGCCAGGACCCTGATCGCAAACCCGGAGGAGGAACTGTATGTCAATCCCACCGGCAACCCTGCCCTGTCCAGTGGGGGATCAGGAGATGTCCTCACAGGTTTGATCGCGGGCTTTCTGGCCAGGGGATTGCCCATGATGGAGTCGGCGGTCGCAGGAGTGTACATCCATGGTCTGGCTGCGGACCTGTTGGCGGAGGACATGGGAGAATCGGGCATTCTTGCAGGCGAACTGCTGGATGCCGTACCCTTGATAACGGCCTCCCTTGTTCAGGCCGAATGGCCCCTTCAAAGCCCTCCTCTACACGCGGATTTCTACCAGGGCCTTTAGCGACCGCCGAAAATAATCCTCCGGGAACATGCAATGGAATCCCTTGTCACCTTGACCAGATCCGAGAAGGAGACCATCCAACTGGGAAAGGCCCTCGGCAAACTGCTCCAGGAGGGTGATGTCGTCGGACTTGTAGGGGAACTGGGCTGCGGAAAGACGTGCCTGGCAAAGGGCATAGGCCTCGGTCTCGGACTGGGACCGGATGAGGTCATCACCAGCCCTTCATTTACCCTTGTAAACGAATACCAGGGAAGGCTCAAGCTCTATCACATGGATGTCTACCGATTGAATGATGTATCCGAGTTTCTGGGTGCGGGACTGGAGGAATATCTCTATGAACCTGCTGTTGTCGTGCTGGAGTGGGCTGATAAGTGGCCGGAAATCCTGCCTGAGCACAGGATCATGGTTGAACTGTCCATTATCGGTGATTTCGAGCGAAGGATCGTCCTCTCCGGAGGCCATCCCCGGGCAGTCCAAATCATTGAAGCCCTGGAACGGCACTTGGCCCGCAACGGCCCATA
>JAFDHB010000241.1 GCA_019308985.1 Deltaproteobacteria bacterium
TTTCAGCCTGATATTCTCCGCCTCGAGATCCATGAACTTCAGGGCCTTTTCAACAACCAGCAAGAGCTCTTCCGGGGCAATAGGCTTGGTGATATAGTCAAAGGCCCCGTTTTTGATGGCTTCGACCGACCCCTTGATGCTTCCGTAACCGGTGAGAATGATACACCTGGTACCCGGTGAACTGGTCACCACATGGTTGAGGACTTCCATTCCATCGATGTCGGGCATCATTACATCGGTAAGGACCAGGTCAAAGGTGTCATCTTGAAACTTCTCGATCCCGTCCTTGCCCCCATGGGCCGTTACGACTTCATAGTCCCTGGTCCTCAGCGTCTCGGCCACTACCTTCAGCACTATCGTGTCATCGTCTATTACCAGTATCCTTGCCATATCCTTGAGGCACCTCAGCCCTGCCTGGTGAATGGATTAGGTCTCGAATAAAACGAAGGGCAAAACGCCCTTACTGCATGTAATCGCCGCGGTAAAACTTGAATGCGGCAACTCTTGCAATGACAGCCACTTCCATGATCACTTTCCCAAGGTCAGTGTCACCCGGCGCCATGTCGACGAGTTGCCGTTCCAGGGCACCGGCTTCCTCCTGGATACCCTTCACCAGGGGCTCCATATCCCTCAAGGTCCTTGAGGGAGTATCCAGCTCTCTTGCATAGGCATCCAGAAGGTGGAGTATCCGTTCGCTGCGGGCAAGAAGGTCCGCCCTTGCACCAGGGGGTGTCGTGGTACCCGCTGCCCCTATTTGCGAAGTCTCCCGCTCCAGGATCTCTTTAAATCCGTTGTCCTTTTCCACCCTGTTGCCGGACCCGGAAACGGGTAATTCTGCAATGCTTGTCCCATATATCCTATTTGTATCCATTTTTCAACTCCTTCCCGGAAATTTGTGCGCGAATGCGCCGGGGCTATGGCGAGAACAAGGTAGGGGGGGCATCAGCCGAATATCTTCTTCAATTTTTCTTCTATTGTCTCTGCTGTAAAGGGCTTTACTATGTAACTGTTCACCCCCGCCTTGACCGCCTCTATGATGTTTTCCTTTTGTGCCTCTGCTGTGACCATGACAAAGGGTATGTCTTTCAGCTCACTGTCCGACTTCATTTCGCTCAGCACTTCAAGGCCCGTAACCTCGGGCATGTTCCAGTCGCACAGTACGAGGCCATACTTGTCATTTTTGAGTTCCTTGATGGCGGCCCTGCCGTTTTCCGCCTCGCTGATGTTTGAAAAACCGATTTGTTTCAGCACATTTCTCAAGATTCTCCTCATTGTGGCAAAATCATCCACAATGAGGACCTTCATGTTGAGATCCATTTTGCTCCCTCCTTTGATGGATTTTTATATCCTCGCAAGGATTTCATCTATGTCGGCCTGGTCAAGGCCTTGTCCCGCCCTTTGCGGCCCGGCCAGTTCCGTCACCCTTTTTTCAACGACCCTGTCCAGTTCCTCGGCGGACATGGCGGGATTTTTTTCCTTCTCGGTCAGCTTGATGCCGAAAGCCACGATCATATTTTTCAGCCTTTCCTCCATCTTGCCAACGAGGTCCATTACACACTTGATCCTCTGGCCTGTCAGGTCCTGGAAGCTCATCTGGACAATGGAATCGGATATCAAAGAGAGGAAAGACCCGGCGGTTGATTCCATGTAATCAAGAAGGGGCGAGATCTCGCCGACGGTCTCTTTGCTTACGGCGATCTCGACCTTTTCTTCCCTCTCTCCCCGCACCTCCGTCCTTCCATGCCTCAGTGAAGAAAAGATTTCTTTCATTCTCTCTGTCTCTTCCTGCATGCTTTCCAGGTTGTCCATGATTTTGTTGGCGGCCATTTCAGTGGCCTCGATTATTGCCTTCAGTTGATCGCTCGTCTGGGGCAAAAACTTTGAAGTCAGGTCCGTGATATTGGGGTGAATCTTTGAGTTGATCTCTCTCCTGAAATCGATGATCAGTTGGGCAAGCTCCTTTAGTTCACCGGTCAGTTCGTAGGCAAGGGACCTGAAAAAGCTGTCCCCTTCACTGTCCATGTTTCCGTTCAATATTTGTCTGAACAGATCGGTGAGCCTGTCAAATTCCTCGCTCGAGAGTTGTTTATCCACTATGCTCGTAACTTCCTCTTTCAGGTCCTGTCTCATGGTCTAGTCCTTTCCTGTCAGGTGGTTTTACTTATCCCTCGCCAGGGCATTGAGTGCCGTACCGGCTATATGATCAAGGGGGACTACCCTTTCAACCGCTCCTAGCTTGATGGCCTCCCTGGGCATTCCGAAGACCACGCAACTATTTTCATCCTGGGCCACGGTGAAGGCTCCCGCCTCTCGCATCTTCAGCAGACCCTCGGCCCCGTCCGCTCCCATCCCCGTGAGTATCACACCAATAGCGTTGCCGCCCGCGTACTTGGATACGGAATGGAACAGCACATCTACGGCTGGTCTCTGGTGGTGGACAAGGGGTCCGTTTTTTACCTGCACATAATACCTGGCACCGCTCCTCTTCAAGAGCATGTGAAAGTTCCCCGGGGTAATGTTGCATCAACTTTTTGAGAAAGGTCAAGCCGTCCATCCTGGGCATCTCTATATCCAGGGTAATTACATCGGGCTTCAGTTTGACTATCTTGTCCCTGGCCACAAAGGGGTCAGGGGCGGTCCCGATCACTTCTATGTCCTTTTCCCGGGAAAGCTCTTCTCTGAAGACCTTTCTGACCACCGCGGAATCATCAACCACAAGCACTTTTATCTTCTTGTCTTCCCTTGCCATTTTCTCCCGCCTGATTCAGCCGATATCGATCGCAACCGCCATTGGATAAGTCCCCGTGTCGACCAAGACCCGGTTCCCTTTCAGTGCCGAAAGACCTTCGGGGGAGAGTTCCCTTTGTGCCAACGGCTCGGGGATACCGAGCTCAAAGGAGGCATTCTTGTCTTGGACTGAAAACATATACCCGCCGATCATGTTGAGGGCCTCCTTTATCGTGTCCTGTTTCTGCTCCTCATCCGGCCGATTGTCTCCAAGGCCGAGAAAATCCGCCGTGATCCGGTCGGCCAGCTCATCGGGGACAATGAGGTGCAGTGTGGCGGCCTCGTCCCCGTTGACCCGGAGCCTTGCCCCGAGGTCATATGCCCCTTTGAAGAGGAGGGGTATCCCCGTATCACCGAACATGTATGGGTTTTCCCTCGCCTTGGCCCGGTCCAGGGATGACTCGGGCAGCATGTAATGTAAAAGCCCTCCTACTCTCACAAGTGGATCATAGATGGCCAGGCCGATGCAGGAACCCAGGGAGTGAGTAACCAGCACTGTCTGTGGATCATCGCTCAATTTCATATCCCCGACACCTACTACCAGATCCGCCATTATTTCAATCCCCAAAGGCCATATTAAAGATGGCCGTAACATCCAGTATCAGGCCGACCCTGCCATCCCCCATGATCGCGCCTCCCGCTATTCCCTTCACCTTTCTGATCAGCCCTCCAAGGCTTTTTATCACCACTTCTTCCTGGCCCAGCAGTTCGTCAATGAGGACGCAGATGCGCCTCCCCTGGTTTTCCAGGACCACTACCAGCCTTTCCCATGGCGGTTTCTCCATACGCCCTAAAGCGCCTCTGCCGTTCAATCCGAACAACCTGTCAAGCCGAATAAGAGGTATCATGCTCTCCCTGACCGATATGACTTCCCTCTTGCCCCGTACTGTATAGCATTCGGTCTCCTGGGGTCTGAAAGACTCCTGGATATTGAGGACAGGGATGATATACCTTTCTCCTGCCACCTTTATGATCATACCATCCATTATGGCCAAGGTGAGGGGAAGGCGGATGAAAATGGTCGTACCTTTCCCCTTGACCGAGTGGACATCAACCCTTCCCCTCAACCTCTCGACAATCTTCGCCTTCACCACGTCCATTCCCACTCCCCGGCCTGATATATCGGTGATCCTTTCCGCTGTTGAAAAGCCGGGGTGGAATATGAGGTTGTGGATCTCGGCCTCGGACAATTTGTCCTCTTCCTTTATGAGCCCCATGTTCAGGGCCTTTGACAGTATTTTTTCGTCGTCCAGACCCCTTCCGTCATCTTGGATCTCGATGACGATATCGCCCCCCTTGTGATACGCCTTGAGAGATATAGTCCCCTGTCTTGGCTTGCCTGCGCGCTCTCTCTCCTCCGGGGGCTCAAGTCCATGGTCCACGGAGTTCCTGATCATGTGAACAATCGGTTCATATATCTCCTCGACCATGTTCCTGTCTATTTCCGTGTCTTCACCCGACATGACAAGCCGGACTTCCTTGCCCGCTTTCCTTGCAAGATCCCTGACGAGCCGTAACATCTTTTCAAAGGTATTCCTTATCGGTACCATCCTCAGGGACATGGCCGTTC
>JAFDHB010000242.1 GCA_019308985.1 Deltaproteobacteria bacterium
GCTCCGGCTAGAGGTAAACCGTCAATCCGTAAGTCAAATCGAGTGGAGGGAGGCCGCATGAAAAACTTGCTTCGACCTACTCCAATTTTGGGCTTGACAATTCAGAAACAGGGCCGTTTATCGCAGGAGTGATGATAGCATCACGGGTCAGGACGTGAAAGATGGGTTGCCTAGACGCTGAGGGTGCATTTACCCGGAGCTTACTCCAAAACATGCCATATGATTAAGTCTGTCCCAGCGGGAGTTAACATTTTCCTGAATCCGATCCACATCCTCGTCCTTCAAATGTCGGAACCGGCCCTGTGGAAGGATAAAATCCTGGATCGGTTTTGTTTTCAGGTTTTTGTTAATAGTTATTTTGATCCCATTCTCAATTTCATAAAGGGGGAACCATCGGGTCTGAACGGCCAGTCTGGAGAGTTTAACCGTCATCTCCGGGCTGTAGCCCCACCCCGGGACACAGGGGGTGAGGATATGAAAAAACCGAAAACCCTTCATCCCCTTTGCCTTCTCCGCCTTGGCCATAAGATCGTCGGGATAAGCGATGGTCGTCGTAGCCGCATAAGGCACTGCATGGGCCATCATGATCCACATAATCTCTTTTTTGTTTTCAACCTTCATAAAGGGCGGAGGGGTTGTAGCGGTTTTAGCCCCCCAAGGCGTCGCACTGCTCCGCTGGTTGCCGGTGTTCATATAGGCCTCATTGTCGTAACAGACATATACCACATCCTCATTCCTTTCGGATGCCGCTGAGAGTCCGCCGAAGCCGATATCAAAAGTGGCCCCGTCCCCCGCCCAGGCTATCACCTCGGTCTCCCGGTCTCCCCTTGCCAGGAGGGCCGTCTTGAGCCCCCCTGCGAATCTAGCGGTAGAACCAAAAGGGCAGGAGATGGTATCTATAGGTCTGCCTTCGTACACAAGGCTCTTCTTTGGGAACATCAGACTGGGTGCCGCACACCCGGGCGGTATCACTAGGATCACCTTCCCCCCAATTCCCTTCAGAAAATATCTCAACGCGAGAGCAACTCCACAACCGGGACAGAACCCGTGAGGGGGGTCTAGGTATTCCCTGTCATCGTACCTTAATCGTGTTTCTATCATATTCATCTCGATCCTCAAAGTGCGGTAGGCCTAGCCATATAGGATCAGGGACGGGCCGCTCGCTCTCGAAGGTGAAGCGGATGGCCTTTTCAATGATTTCGGGTGTGATGTCCACCCCGCCAAGGCCAGCCACGAAACCATAAATCTGCCCGGCGTTATCCATGCCGCTCATGGCCGATCGAAGTTCTTGGCAGAATATGCCGCCTTGTCCGGGCGAGATATTCCGCTCAATCACTAGTATCTTGCTCTTGTTTCTAAGGGCCTTTCTTAGCATATCGGCTGGGAAGGAACGAAACATCTTCAGTTTCACCATGCCGACACTTTCGCCCTTTTCTCTCAGCCCGTCGATCACGCAACGGCATGTACCGACCGCGCTACCCGATATGACGACGACCACCTCCGCGCCCTCACAGCGATACTCCTCGACGGGTGGATAGCTCCGCCCGAAGGCAGTCCGGAATGCATCGTTGCACTCGACTGCCCTGTCCAAGCACATGGACTCCAGTTTGTGAAGACGATAGCGGTTCAACATGAAATTTCCGGGCTCGTGATCCTCTGGCAGAAATTCTGTCTGGTAGAGTTTGTATCCCCCGCCAGGTAGCCTCCGTCTGGGTCTGTATTCAGGCAAGTAAGCGTCCACTCTCTCCTGTTCGGGGATGTCAACCGTCTCTGACAGGTAGGAAAGATACACGCCATCAAGGCAGACCATCGAGGGGATAGAAAGGGACTCCGATACTCTATACGCCTGGATGACCGTGTCGAGGACCTCCTGAACCGATTCGCAGTAAAACTGCAACCACCCCGTATCCCGCTGGGCCAGGCTGTCCGTCTGCTCACACGTCAGATTCCAGGGTGCCCCCAGGGGCCGGTTGACATTGACCATCACGATGGGTAAGCGGGCTCCTGCGGCCCAGTGCAGCCCCTCATGCATCAAAGCGAGACCCTGTGAAGAGGTCGCTGTAAAGACACGCACTCCGGCCAGGGATGCTCCTGTCACATAGCCGAGGGCGGCCATCTCCGATTCCACATTGACGAATTTCCCTTTCATGAGCCCTGAGGCGTAGAACTCCGATATCAGCTCCGGAATTCTCGACTGGGGGGTGATTGGGTAGGCACAAACGACATCCGGTTTCGACAATAGGGCGCCATAGGCCGCCGCCTCGTTGCCTGTTATCACCTTTATCATGACCCTACCCCTTCCCAGGAAATGGCATTCCGAGGACATTCCTCGATGCAAATCCCGCATCCCGTGCATCTGTTTTTGATCACACCCAGCGCCCATGGATCCATTTGAAAGGAAATGGCCAAATTCGGGCAGACTATGTAGCAGACCATGCAGCGATGGCACTTGACCATCTTCTCCAGGTCATGGAGGGGGACCCTCGCCTTCCGTTTTCTTGGGGAAGCATCTCGCCCAAGGGAGCGCTCTCGCCTCTCCCCGGCCCGGTGGACGATATTACGAAAGCCTTCCATGGCGCACTCGACATTCTTGTCCGGATTCGGGGTGTTCTCCTTGATCGCCTCGATCAGGTGTTCTATAGGCACCACCGTCATCTTGCCTAGCAGCGCTCCCAGTAGACACGTATTAATTACCGGCATCCCGCCCGGGATCACCAAACCTTTTTCCCGGGCGATGAGGTAGGCATCCACCGTCAAGACCTCATAGCTTCCCAAGAAAGAAAAGCTCTCCGCAACCCGGGCTGTATTGATCAGGACACTGCCCTTTGCCCTGAGGGGCAGCCGCCCCTTGGACTCGTCGACCAGGGACTCGTCCATGAGCACGAGAAAGTCCGACTCGTACATTTTGCATCGCAATCGCAGGGGGCTGGCGGAGATTCGTACATAACCCTCCACCCTCCCCCCCCTTCTGAGCGCACCGTAGGAGGCGAAGGATTGGGCGTTTAAACCGCTTTTGGCCGCGGCCTGAGCCAGCAGTTTTGCAGCAACTACAGAGCCGTGACCTCCATGTCCTTGAAATATAATCTCTATCACGTCGTCACTCCTCAACCCGTAAGTATGTAATACACGGAAGGTTTGGTTCCGTTCTCTGGATGCAGGGGGACCGCCTTCTTGTCACGGATCAGGGTCTGCAGACGACCGCTCGTATCATCCAAATCACCAAAATGCCTTGCGTGCACGGGGCAGGCATTGACACAGGCAGGAGTCGCCTCTCGATCCTCTCCGGGAGTCAACCCCTTCACCAATGCCTCCTCCAGGATTTCAGAGCAAAAATTGCACTTCACCACCGTCCCCGGTTCCAGGGGATTGAGATTTTTTCCTATCTCCTCATAGGGAGTCAAACCCTGCCCGGGAAAATATTCCTTCTGTTTCTTGGGCAGATAAGTCCTCTGTTGATAGGGGCAGGCGACGAGACAACTCCGACACCCAATGCAAGCATTCGGGTCCACCGACACGATGCCGTCCCTGCCCTGGGCCGTAGCCCCGGTCGGGCAGACTTCCACACAGGGCGGCTCGCTGCAATGGTTGCAGAGCACTGGATAAATCAACTTTCGAACCGCAGGATACTTCCCGCTCTCACCCACCAGCACTCGCGCAAAAAAAACACCCGGGGGCAAAAAATGCTCCTGTTTACAGCTGATCATACAGTTGTAGCAACCGATACACGAGTGAAGGTTAATTACCATTCCCCATCTGGTCATCTATCTTCCTCCGGTACAGAATTCACCGGTTTCCAGGCTTTACCTGTGGGTTAATTTATGTTGAGTATCTTTACGGATCCACAGGTACCCTCAACCCGGAACCACATTAGAATAAAGAAGAGGAGAATACCTCCCTGACTTGAATATGAGATACCTCAATGTCAGATCACCTATAAAGGCGCACAGGAATCTTAGGAAAAGGA
Organism: Deltaproteobacteria bacterium; assembly: GCA_019308985.1. The sequence continues at coordinate 3,965 of JAFDHB010000242.1, forward strand.
AAAATCCATGCAGGGACTGACTTTTCGCCCAGAACTCCAGGGTGAGAGCAAGGGGGAGGGCCAGACCGAGCAGCAGGAATCCTACGTAAAAGAGGGGGCAAAGCCCTCCCTTAAGGACCACTGTCAGGGAGGCCCTCACCGCCGGGGAGCCATGACGGGCATTCCAGAAATAGAATAAGGCCATAACCGCATAGGCAAAGAAAATCCAGCGGGCCATCGACTCAACACCCGACCGCACCTCCGTGCTCATCACGGATCCCAGCTGGGTGCCCAGCCAGAGACCTGAAGCGATGGAGAGCACCGGGAAGATAGATGAATTCCAAAAGGGAATCGCAGATATGACATTCATCGTCATAGATCCGTGTGAGATCACAAAGAGGC
>JAFDHB010000243.1 GCA_019308985.1 Deltaproteobacteria bacterium
GAGTTATTTAACGGGGTAAATGATTGCGGCGTACGCTAAGTACGCCTCATCACACGAGATTTGCGCGCCTTGAACTTGAAGCTTTTTACTTTGCCATCTCAATTTTGACTTTTTGCGAGTTCGTCAACATTATGAAATCAACAAGTATTTTCCTGCGTAACATTTTTGCATCTTTCAGGTGTTCAGGGTTCCCCTATCTCTTCCGATCCCGCCCAATGTTGTCCTGGGGAGGATTTGATGAAATCATCGAGCCCATGTAGCTTTGCCGTCTTTCACAGGGCTGAAGCGTTATTATCTTTCAAAGGGGCGGAATAATGGCACCCCCCATGATCCCCGGAATTATTGTTGGAAGTGTCCCCGCCCACAGGTCCACCCTGAGAACTCTTGTCATCCCTGTATAGAGTATGAATGTGGCGCCAAAGGCATATATAATAGCCAGGGGCCATTTCATCTTCGCCTTAACAACAAGAAAGCAGGATATAAAGATAGGTTATACTGCCTCTTCTACCTCCGGAACCCTTTTCGTTCTTGACAGGGAAAGGAACTCCCAGCTCCTTTTCAAGTCGCGGTGCCAATGCCCGGGCCATACCATCGAACCCCCCTCCTGCCCCAAAGGGCACGATGAAGGTAATGGGCTTTTCCGGGTATGCGGCCTCGGCCCATTGCTCGGCCGGAAGAAACATCAAAAGGGTGACTGTGAAAAGAGACAACAATACCGCGCATGCCATTTTTCTTGCCATGATCTCCCTCCTTGTCAAATGGATTGAAGGTTAGAGAAAGGATTGCCCTGTCTACATTTCAAACATAGCACAAAACTGGTCTTGTGAGAAGCATCTCAATGTACCATGGACATGCCCGGCTCGTCCCGTATGCAGGGCAAAGCTACCCACGTTTACGGTAGAGCTACGAGGTACCGCCCGCTCAATCCAGGAACTATATGAGCATGTAAAGGGGAAATTCATAATAGATGCAGCCACAGGGACAATTGATACGGCACCCGCCGCAGTGCCAGCACTCCTTCGGGTAGGCCACGTAGGGACCCTTTTCCCCCATGGCGATAATGTCCATGGGACAGATCTCGGCACAGGTCCCGCACTCCGCACAGTGGCCGCAGTGAAAACAACGGTTCGCCTCCCTGACGGCCTCCTCAGGAGCATACCCCTTATTCACCTCGTCGAATCCCTTCAGGGATTCCGGTGGATGAATTCGGGCCATGGGTACACGGTTTTCCTTTTCGTAGTAATCGGGATTCAGTATCTCTTCGAAGCCCACTATATGCTGGGGTTTCGTCTCCTTTGCACAAAGATCCCTGAACTCTGTCTGTATCCGTCCTTCGTTGTCTACAAAGATGCTCCGGATTTCATCGATGTCCCTGCCGCTCAGGTAACAATCCATGGAAATGGCGGCCAAACGGCCTTTTCCAATGGCCTCTGCAATGGAACTGGGACCGGTTACAGCGTCACCCGCTGCAAATACACCCTCCAGCGGTGCGGCCAAGGTCCTTTCATCTACCTCCAGGGTGCCCTGCCGGGAATAGCGAAACCCTTCCATTCCCTCAAGAAAATCAAGGTCCGGTGTTTCTCCAATGGCGGTGATAACGGTATCCGCGGGGATGACATGCTCCGCCCCCTCTATCACCTCTACCTGGAGCCTGCCCTCAGCATCAAACCGGAAGGACTTTACATCCATGCAATCAATGCCCTTGACCTTGCCGTTGTCGCTTACAATCCCGGTAAATGTCTTTGAGTTGTGGATGATCACCCCTTCCTCTTCTCCCTGGACCACGTCCTCTTCTGGGGCGACCATTTTGTCCCTTGGCTCCAGACAGGCAATGTGGACCTCGGGTTCGCCAAGGCGCCTGACTGCGGAGGCAACATCGAATGCGACTCCGCCACCCCCCGCCACTACAATCTTCTTTCCCAGGTCCGGCCTTTCACCATTGGTTATCCTCGTGAGTACGGACAGGGCATCCATTGTCAGTTCATTCCCTGGTATTTGGAGGCGCTTCTCCTTCCAGGCACCGGTAGCGATCAGGCATGCGTCGTGGGTGTCCTTTATCTCCTTGAAGGAAATATCTCTTCCAACGCGGGTATTGGTCTTGACCTCCACCCCAAGATCCAGGATCCAGGCCACTTCTTCCTCGACGACCTTTTTGGGTAGCCGATGGTCCGGGATTCCCACCCTCGGCATTCCCCCTATTACGGGCAATGCCTCGAATACCGTAACATCATGACCAAAGAGGGCCGAGAAGTAGGCGCAGGTCAGCCCCGCGGGGCCGGATCCTATTATTGCGATCTTTTTCCCTGTCTTCGCTCTGGCAATGGGTCGCCTTACCTTCCCCCTGTCCGCAAGGTCGAACGCTGCCCTTTCAAGTGCCCTTATGGAGACGCCCTGATCATAGAACTGCCTGTTACAGGGTGTCTCGCAGGGGTGGAAGCAGGCCCGTCCACATACGCCGGGAAAGGGGTGCTTTGCGTGTATATTTTCCAGGGCCTCTTCGAACCGACTATTTTGGATCATGAAAATGGTCCTCTGAATATCATGCCCTGCGGAGCAACTTGCCTCGCAGGGAGATGTCCTTGGCTGGTCCTTTGGGGCGCCGGCAACAAAACTCGTAGGACGTGTGTGCTCCTTGCTGAATCTAGGCGGCATTCTTCTGCTCCTTTTCCACGGGTTCGAAGGTAACCATCTGCTCGCCGTCCACCTGAGACAGAACCACGTATTTGTCCCTCAGCTCGGGATCCAGCTTTGGAGGATAGTCCACGAGCACGTAGAAACCCCTCATCCCCTTCCTCTCAATGACCGAACGAACCATGAGTTGGCAGTACTTCAACAGGTCAATCGCCTCATGCGCCCTCGTCAATTGGTGGTAGTTACGAGCCATTATCTGCTCTTTGGCCTCTTCCAAGAGTTTGAACTTGTCCAGGGCAATGTTGAGGCCCGTCAGGCTCCTCTTATGACCCATGTAGTGCTCCATGATTTGGCGAATGAGGTCTTCGAACTCCTTCGGCTCATATCCTTCATCCCTTTTCATGGGGGCCATGGTCCTTTCTATTTCCCTGGCCACATGTTGCCGGTCTATTTTACCCGACTCCTTTCCGTCCTTTATGCTCTTTGCAGCCCCCGTTCCGGTCACGTACCCCCCGCAGAGGGCCGTAGAAAGCATCCCTGAGAAGGGCAATCCGAACAAGCCTTTTATGTTCACGGATTCGCAGTTGTGGTCCACGTGCAGGTTGCCTCCACCTGACATCTCCCCTGTCTCCACCTCCAGGGGCTGCTTGCTGATGTCTATCCCCCTCTGCTCCAGGTAATCTCCGAAGGTGTGTTTGTCCACGGTGAGGAGGTTATTACGGAGGTGCCTTAAGTCCTCCTCGGGTAAATGGGTGGAATCGACGAAAAGGGGTATCCTCCCCTCGGCAATTTCCTGTTCCTCTGCCTTGATGTGAAACGCCCTGGGGGCCTTGTCCCCCAGTTCATGGTATTTTTCCATGAACCTCTCACCCAGCGCATTACGCATGGTCGATCCCATACCCCCGAAAGCGCACATGGCAGGCGCCCCAAAGCCCTTGGGCAGGGTCGTCCCCGTGCACCATTCCAGGTTTTTCACCTTTGCCCCTGCCTCGTAGGCAACTACTATCTGGGTACCTGTGTTCGCGGGGTTCTGCCATATGTTGAAGGGATTTCCGGTGGAATTGGTGGAGAAACGGGACTGATGTGCCCCCATGGCCAGTACCACCGCCTTTGCCTTGAACACATAGATATCTCCGTTTCGCCTGCTGAATCCCATGGCGCCTTTGATCCTGTTGTCCTCCTGGAACAACCTGGTTATCATCACCTGTTCCACCACTTCAGCGCCTGATTCTCTCACCCTTTTTGCCATTATCCTCTTCAGGTATCTCCCGTTCTTCATCATGAGCCACCAGGGGCCGGGCTGGCCCAAGGCCTGGCACCTCCAATAGGTTCCATCGGGATTCTTGTAGAACTCAACGCCCCACTCCTCCATCATCTTGACCATCTTGCCCACCACCTTGGAGAAGGTCTTCTCCACCAGTGAGGGACCAACCCCCCAACCCGGCCTGCTATAGTAAGCCGTCGCTGCCTCGTCAGAATCCCAGTCAGCACCCGTATTCAGGTGGGCTCCGAAATGATCCTGTCCCGCGCCTGTGCAGCCACAACTGACCAGCGAGCCCTTGTCCACTATTATCACCCTCGCACCCTGTTCCCTGGCCCCATACGCCGCCAGGCAACCGGCAGCGCCCGCTCCAAGAACCAGGACATCCGTCTCCATATGGATCTCTTTAGGTCTTGTTTCTTCCATTATATCCTCCTGCTCAAG
>JAFDHB010000054.1 GCA_019308985.1 Deltaproteobacteria bacterium
TTAAATGGGCATTTTCCGCATTGAATCAAAGACCTGGAACCGTCAGAGAACATCGTGGGTTCAATAGTTGTGAATTCAGGGTTATTTAACGGGGTAAATGATTGCGGCGTACGCCAAGTACGCCTCATCACACGAGATTCGCGCGTCTTGAACTTGAAACTTTCTACTTTGCCATCCCGATTCTGACTTTTTGCGAGTTCGTCAAAGATTTGAAACCAAGAAAAATATTGCAAATTGTCTGTTGGCGGAACACGGAACTTCTTGACTCCTCCGTCATCATAGTTTATACATTCTTGAAAAGATAACCGTTAGGGGTGCTCATCTTTTGGGCTGAGATAGAACCCTTAACACCTGATCTGGGTAATGCCAGCGTAGGGAAACGGTTGATAACATGCGAATCTCTTTACATGGCTGTTTCCTGGGCTGGAAACGGCCTTTTTATTCCTCGCTGAAAAAGCTAGTGTTCAAGGAAAAGTAATATGGATGAACTAATTATTGCCGGCCGCATGTTTCGTTCACGGCTCCTGTTGGGAACGGGAAAGTTTCCTTCGACCGAGATCATGTCAAGGGCCCTGGAGGCCTCAGGGGCAGAAATAGTAACCGTTGCATTGAGGCGTGTGGACTTGGCAAACCCCCAGGACAACCTGTTGAAGGCCATCGACACTGATCGGTATCTACTCCTGCCGAACACCTCCGGGGCCAGGGATGCTTCCGAAGCCGTCAGGCTGGCCAGGCTGGCCAGGGGCGCCGGCTGTGGAGACTGGGTCAAGCTGGAAGTCACACCCGATCCCCACTACCTGCTCCCTGACCCTGTGGAGACATTGAAAGCGGCTGAGACCCTCGTGAAGGAAGGTTTCATCGTGCTCCCTTACATATCGGCGGACCCCATCCTGGCAAAGCGCCTGGAGGAGGTGGGGACCTCGACCGTAATGCCCCTGGGTTCCCCCATTGGTTCCAAGCAGGGACTGAGGACCAGGGACGTCATAGAGATCATTATTGAGAATTCCAACGTCCCCGTGGTTGTGGATGCCGGGCTTGGGGCCCCGTCCCACGCTTCAGAGGCAATGGAAATGGGAGCAGATGCTGTCCTGGTCAATACCGCCATAGCGGTTGCCGGTGATCCTGTGGCAATGGCCGACGCATTCAGAAAAGGGGCGGAAGCAGGACGGAAGGCCTTCCTGGCCGGCATCAGGAAGCCCCAGAAGAGGGCGGAGGCGTCAAGCCCCTTGACCGGGTTCTTGAGGTGAAACCGTTATGAGCTTCTGGGAACAGGCAAGAAAATACGATTGGGACGAGACGGGCAAGACCATCCGGTTTGCACCGGCAGAACACGTTGAAAGGGCCCTGACAAAGGAGCGCCTTAACCAGGACGACTTGGCAGCCCTCCTATCACCTGCCGCTGAACCCTATCTGGAGGAGATGGCCCAAAGGGCTCACAGGCTGACCCAGCAGCGCTTTGGGAAGGTGATCCAGCTCTTCACCCCCCTATACCTGTCCAACCTTTGCACCAATCGCTGTGCATATTGCGGTTTCAATGCCGACAACCCCGTGAAGAGATTGACACTTAGGACCGAACAGGCGGCCGCGGAAGGGAGGTTCTTGCACGAACAGGGATTCCGGCACCTCCTCCTGGTCTCAGGAGAGGCCCCCAAGGTCGTCACCTTGCCCTACCTCGAGGCTATACTTGTGAGGCTCAGGTCCTTGTTTTCCTCTATTTCCATAGAACTGTATCCAATGGACACTAGGGCTTACAGACAGCTTATTTTGAAGGGTGTCGACGGCCTTGTAGTCTTTCAAGAAACTTACGACCAGAGGCGCTACATGGATGTTCACCTGGGCGGGAGAAAACGGGACTACCGATGGCGGCTCGAGACCCCGGAGAGGGGCGGCGATGCAGGTTTTAGGACCTTAGGGATTGGCGCACTACTGGGCCTTAGCGACTGGAGGGTGGAAGGGTTTTTCCTTGCCCTCCACGCGCGGTATCTCATGAAAAATTTTTGGAGGTCCCGCGTCAATATTTCTTTTCCCAGAATCAGGCCGGCTGTGAGTAATTATCAGCCCCCATATCCCGTCTCGGACCTCCACATGGTGCAGCTACTCACCGCGTTGAGGCTTTTTCTCCCGGACGCAGGGTTTGTCCTGTCCACCCGGGAGCCCCCTCCCCTTCGTGATAATCTCATTCCCCTGGGGATAACCAGCATGAGCGCGGGAGCAAGAACAGCTCCCGGCGGCTATACCCAGGGTGAGGAAGCAGGGGCACAGTTTGATATATCCGATCATCGTGCCCCCAGCGTGGTCGCTGAGGTGATCAAGCAAAAGGGGTACGAGCCCGTGTGGAAAGACTGGGATGTTGCTTTCCTGAGCGGAGCCAATGAAGCAATAGCTTGAGGAGCCAAAGTGGAGATCACGCTCAACGGTGAAAAGAGAAGGTTTTCTGAGTCCCTGACCGTGGCTCAACTCTTGAAAGGCCTTGATCTGGACCCAAAGACCGTTCTTGTGGAACTCAATCTCCAGGTCGTCCCCAGGGATGAAATGGAAAAGACCCCTATTCGGGACGGTGACAGCCTTGAGATAATCGGCATATTCGGCGGCGGCTGATGGATAGGCAAGAGAGGATCGCCCTGTTCAGGGGAATAGACGTATATCCCGTTACATGCGAGAAGTTGTCTTCGGGGAGGTCAAATTTACGGGTCCTCGATGGTGTGATCGAGGGCGGCGCCAGGATAATCCAGCTCAGGGAAAAGGAGTATTCAGAAAGGGACTTCTACCAGTTGGCCCTGAAGTTTCGCGAGGTTACAGCCAAGTCGAACGTACTACTCATTATCAACGACCACGTGGACATAGCCCTGGCCGTGGATGCGGACGGGGTTCACCTCGGGCAGGAAGACTTGCCCTTGCAAGTCGCCAGGAGACTTGCACCCGAGCTCCTGATCGGTGTATCAACCCATTCCCTTGAACAGGCCCTCGAGGCCCAGGAATCCGGTGCGGATTACATCAATATCGGTCCCATCTTCCCCACCAAGACAAAAGAGGGGGCCTCTGACTTCCTGGGTCCGGACATGATCGGCCTCATCCGGCAGAATGTCCAGATCCCATTTACCGTGATGGGCGGGATCGACCTTTCAAATATTGACCAGGTCCTGGCCCATGGCGCACGGTACGTGGCCATGGTTACTGCGATTACCCTGGCCCCTGACATCCCGGAAAAGGTCAGAATGATCAGACAGAGGATTGCGACCTTTTCCTGTGCCTCACCCCATTAATTGCCGCGCCTGCAAGGTTTTCAACCCCGGTATCCTTGTCTCGCCCAGATTCTCCCCGGCCCCAAGGACTCAAATGCGACAAGATGCAAACCCTCAAGCTCCCCTTTTTCCACCCGCGAGACAATAATCGTGACAGAATGCCAAATGCCCCTGCCCCGAGTAGGGGGAGATGCTTAAGGGGCAAGGCGTTTCGATCAGGCCATTTTGATCGACATATTTGTCGAAAAATGGTATGGTTTTTTGTGTCTTGGAGGTTTGCTGGGCCTGGTCACCCCGTGGTCTCATATTTCCCAATTCGCTTGTGGATCAGGCCCGAAGATTGCATACCAGATAATGATGTCCTCGAAAAGGCTTGACGAGGATCCTATGGAGCGGTTTTTTCAAGTGGCGCGACCCCATGCAGCGCTCGCAACGAGTCGAAGCTCTACCCGGAGCCGAATGGAGGCCTGGGACTAGACCATGAGAGTTTTGAAGGAAGCTATCAGGCATAGAAGCCCCAGGAAGAGGCCGACCCAGCCATTTCTCCAACCATGGGCACTGGCAGTGGTGTGCGCGCTGTTGATCGTCCTTTTGGTCTTGATGAGGTGGCTGGACCTGCGGGCCATTGACAGCACCCTGACCAAGTACATGGAGAACAGGGGGGCATCTATCATAAAGAATCTTCGATATGTCGCCGAAATATATAGGCGACAATTGTTACAGTGGGACCAGGTAGGACTTGAAATGGAAACGGGCCCTTCCATCACCGATGACGCCTTTTCTCTCCAGGAGTCTTTCATCATCGATCTCTTGCAATCCGCCCAAGAGTTGGATTACCAACTGGGGACCGGGCCTTACCACGGCAAGGATCTGAACACGCTGATTCAAAGAGAAGCTTTGTGGCTGCTGGCCCTCCTTGACAAAGATGGGCGGGTAATCTCCAGCAATAGGCCCGTGCCCGGTGACTTGTTGCAATTGGCAGCCGCCCTGTTGAATGGACGAACCGGGATCAGGATCGACATCTTCAATCGTCCTGCCAAGAGGAACAAACTGAGATCACTGGTGCTCCCCAGGAAATCCGGGAAAGGTGTCATGATCCTGTCCATGGACGGGAGGTCGTTCAACAACAGGATCATCAGGTTTTCCTTCCGCAGGGCACTTCAAGACATCGGGCTCCTGCCCTCTATTGGGTACTTGATCATCACGGACAAAGACCTGCACCCCCTTGGTCAGATAGGCGAAGCTCCTGAAATCAAGATGGATCAGCCTCTCATAGGGACCGTTATCAGCGGGGAGGCTGGTATTTCAAGCCGCAGGATTACATTTAACGGAAAGAGGTACCTGGACATGGTGTCCTTGCTCCACCAGGGCGACGGTACTACCTATCTTGTCAGACTGGGGCTGTCAAGGGAAAGGCCAGGGGAGATTCGGGAGAAGAACAGGCGGGCCATATTCATCTCAATGGCCTTTATGATCATCATTACCGTCCTCTCCATGTGGTTGCTCTATAAGAACCAGAACAGGCATCTGGCGAGAACCAGGGAGATGGAAAAAAGGATACAAAACGCAGAGAGACTTTCGTCCCTCGGCCGCCTGGCAGCGGGCGTGGCCCACGAAATCCGCAATCCCCTGAACGCTATCAGCATGGCGGCCCAAAGGCTTGACAGGGACAACCTCGTGCAGTTGAAAGGAGTGATTAGAGATGAGACGAGGAGGCTCAACGAGATTATCGAAGAGTTCTTGAGCTTTTCGAGATCCAGGAAGCTTGCCTTCAGACGTCACGACCTGACCTCCCTCATCAGAGAGGTGGTCCTCCTTTTCGAAGAGGAGGCCCGGTCACGGGGCGTAACCATCGACATCGACGCCAGTAGCACCCCTGTTTTTGTCAACATGGATCCTCACAAACTGAAACAGACCTTGATAAATCTTGTGAAAAATGCCATCGAGTCTCTCTCCGGTGGCGGAACCATTTCAATCCAACTGGCCCAAAGGGGCTCTGGCCGGGTGTGCGTTACTATTGCGGATACAGGGCCGGGGTTAGGACCAGAAGAACTCCGCCGCATCTTTGAACTGGATTATACCACCAAGGAAAAGGGCCTCGGACTGGGGCTGCCACTGGCCCGGGAGATAATCAGGGGGCATGGCGGAGAGCTCCGCGTGGAAAGCACCCCCGGACATGGGACCACCTTTGAGATATTACTGCCCCTTGAAAAACACTGAAACTCAGATCTTCTTGGGAGCAAGATTCCTCATCGAGATTGCAGGAGCAACCTCCTGGTTGCGATGAAAAGGCAGCTATTATGCCGAAGCAACCAGACCATGGGCTACAGGTGAGAACGTCATGAAACCATTGAACATCTTGATAGTGGAGGACGGAAAAACCCAGCGCACCCTTCTCAGGGACTTCTTGGGGGAAGCCGGGTACAGGATCGTCGAGGCAGAGAAAGGCGAAAATGCCATATCGCGGGTACAAGCCGACTACTTTGATCTGGTTCTGCTCGACTATAAACTACCCGGAATGGACGGCATGGAGGTATTACAGCAGATAAAGCTGATCAACCCGGAGATCGACGTGATCATGATGACCGCTTATGGTACTGTTGAGACCGCGGTCAAGGCCATGAAACTGGGGGCGGTCGATTACATCACCAAGCCCGTCGAACTGGATGAACTGCTCCTTGTTATTGAACGAATCTCTGAACACCGTAATCTTGTAAGGGAAAACGAAATACTGCGCAAGGAACTCAGGGCCAGAGATGTTACGGCAGACCACATCATCTTTCAGAGCAAGGTAATGAATCATGTGGTAAACCTGGCAGGGAGGGTCGCCGGCAGCAATGCTACGGTGCTGATCAGGGGGGAGAGCGGTACCGGCAAGGAGCTTATTGCAAGGCTCATACACACCTTGAGCCCGCGTTCAGGAAAGCCTTTGATCACGGTCAATTGTGCCGCTCTACCGGAAAATCTCTTGGAAAGCGAGCTGTTCGGACATGAAAAGGGGGCCTTTACCGGCGCCCACCAGAGGAGGATCGGGAGGTTTGAAGAAGCTGAAGGGGGTACTCTTTTCCTGGATGAAATAGGAGATATGTCTCCGGGTCTCCAGGTGAAACTGTTACGGTTTCTCCAGGAGCGGGAGTTTCAGCGTTTGGGTGGTAATCAGACCATCCATACGGATGTGCGGATAATCAGCGCCACCAACCGGGATCTTGAGGAAAGGGTGAGGGAAGGCCTGTTCAGGGACGACCTCTATTACAGGCTCAACGTGGTCTCTATTGAAATTCCCCCCCTCAGGGAAAGGAAAGAGGACATACCTCTCCTCATGGACCATTTCTTGAAAAAATTCGCCAATGAGCTTGGAGACCATCCTCCAGGGCTCAGCATGGAAGCACGTGATATGCTCCTGAAATACGATTATCCCGGTAACGTGAGGGAGCTGGAAAACATCATTGAGAGGGCGGTGGTGATCAGGAGGGGTGACATCATTACAACATCGGACCTGCCCTTCCCTGCCTCCCCCCAGCCCCCGGCTGCTGAAAAAGAAACCGAGCAAACCCCGTGGAAACCCCTCAAGAAATCAGTAGAAGAACTGGAGAAGGACATGATAAAAAGGGCCTTGGAGACCACGAATAATCACCAGACCAGGGCGGCAAAGATGCTCGGCATAAGCGAAAGGATGCTCCGATATAAGCTAAAGAAATACGGCCTCAAATAGGGATGGCTTCCTAAAAAGTCCCAATTTTCCCTGAGGGAATTCTCAAGGACCATGGCAGGCAGGAACAAGGAGGAAAGGGCGTATTGCCCCGATTCATGGGGCGTCATATTCGACATGGACGGCGTCTTGATAGACAGCTATAAGGCGCACTTTCTCTCTTGGAAACGAATGTTAGCGAATCATGGTCTTGACATTACCGAAGAGGAATTCGCCTCCACCTTCGGCCAGACCAACCATGACATACTTGCCCGTCTATTTCCTTCTATAGATGAAAAGGATTATGATACTTTGGCAAAAGAGAAGGAAGATCTTTTCCGTGAGATCCTAAGAAGGGATTTCCCGGAAATGGACGGGGCGAAGGAACTAATATCTTGCCTCCACGAGGCAGGCGCCCTCCTTGCTATCGGATCCTCAGCACCACGGGAAAACGTTTACACGGTCCTGGAAATGATACCCGGAGGAGAGTATTTTCGAGTTGTAACCTGCGGGGACGAAATAATCAGGGGAAAACCGGATCCCGAGGTATTCCTCAAGACCGCCAAGAAAATGGGACTTCCGCCCCAAAGGTGCGTGGTCGTTGAAGATGCTCCGGCAGGTGTCGAGGCAGCCAGATCCGCAGGATGTGCCGTTATCGCCCTTACAGGCACCGTGCCAAGGGATCATTTCCTTGAGCCAGATCTGGTTGTCGACTCCCTGAGGGATTTGACCCCGGATGACTTTTTGTACCTTATCTCCTCAATCAGCAGGGAGCGATAGGTGCGCACGGATAAGCGCACGAGGGAAATCAATTCAAAAAATTTGTTGTCGGAGTAGCGGAGATATGAAAGTCATAGGAATATACGGCAGCCCCAGAGAAGGCGGCAACAGTGATCAACTCCTTGACAGGGCACTCGATGGGGCAAGATCTCAAGGAGCTGAAATCACGAGAATATATGTTCGGGACCTCAACATGGAGGGATGCAGGGAGTGCGGCGGATGCGACAAAACAGGGAAATGCGTCATTCAGGATGACATGCAAAAGGTCTATCCCCTTCTCCAGGAGGCCGATGTCATAATCCTGTCATCGCCCATATTCTTTTACGGTTTGAGTTCCCAGGCCAAGGCCTTGATAGACAGATGCCAGGCCTTGTGGTCCAAGAGGATGCTGGAAAAGAAGGGGGACGTCCGCAAGAGATATGACAGTGGCAGGGGCTATCTGATAGCAGTGGGGGCCACTAAAGGCAAGAACCTCTTTGAAGGTGTCAAATTGGTTGCCAAATACTTTTACGACGCCCTTGACATGACCTTCGAGGGAGGCCTTTTTTACAGGGGTTTGGAGACCAAGAAGGCCGCCCTTGAGAGGCCGGAAGCCCTTCAAGAGGCCTTTGAATTCGGCAAGAAGCTCGCCGAGCAATAGATAATAGGATTTGTTGGCACGGATTTCACGGATTGCACGGATGCTGTAGATTATGAATTGTGCACCGGAAGAGGCCATTGATACGACTGATGGAGTGTTTCCTTGGCCGGTGCTTAAGAGGGCTATGCAGCGGTGATTCGCAGGCGCGAATCCCGCTGCACTGTTGAGTCGCGTCATCCGTGTAGAATCCGTGCCAAAAAAATCCCCTTCCGTGACCCTCCGGCGTGCTCAGCCAGCCCTTAAGGCTAGGACTTCACCACAGTCATGATGTTCGACTTTATCTTCCGTAATCCCGCCCTTGAAAGGGCGCTCTTCCCAAAGGCGGCCGTGAAACCGGATTCATCCATCTCCAGGAATACCTTCGTGGAAGGTAACACGACCCTCCTGTCGCCCCCGTCCCCATTAAAGGGACACACCTCCTGGCACCTGTCACAACCGAAAAAGCAGTCCCCCATCCTCTTGCCCGCCTCACGGTCCAAGTCCCCCTTGTATTCAATGGTCAAGTAGGAGAGGCACCTGGAGGCATCCAGGGTGAAGGGACGTACAAGGGCCCCGGTGGGACAGTTGGCTATGCACATATCACAATCCCCGCACTGACTCTCCATGACCTCCGGATTGTCCGATTCCAAGGGAACCGTCGTCAAGATCTCCGCAAGGTAGAAATAGGAACCATATCCGGGTATGATCAACATATTGTTTTTCCCAAAGAAACCAATACCGGCGGCATATGCCAAGCTCTTCTCCACGAGGGGTGAGGAGTCTACGCACACCTTGCTCCTGGACCCATAGCAGCATTCTTGGAGCAGTTCAACCAGGCAGTTGCACAGGGTCCTGACCCTGTCGTGGTAGTCTTCCTTGTCCGGTTCGGTATAACGAGAAAGGGTGAAACCATCCCTTGTAGCGGGTTTATGCGCACTGTAAGGAAAAGCAAGGGAAATGATGGTTCTGCAACCTTCCAGCAATCTTCCAGGGTCTTTCCTGACTTCCATGCTTCTTTTGAGCCAGGCCATGTCTCCCTGGTTTCCCCTGTTTACCCAGGCTGCGTATTGATCGAAAAACGGGGGTGCTTGGGGCCTGGTGTACCCCAGGGCAATGAACCCGAGTTCCCTGGCCTTCTCCTCCAGGGAATGCCAAAGCGTTTCATCACAGCTCATAGGGTGTCAGACTTTCAAGGCCTTGCTCTGTAATGAGGATGGTCTGTTCGAACTGTGCTGACAAGGAAGCATCGTTCGTGACCGCAGTCCAGTTGTCATCAAGTATGTGCAGGTCCTTCTTGCCCAGGTTGATCATGGGCTCGATGGTGAAGACCATTCCCGGAACCAGCACAATCCCTTTGCCCTTCTGGCCGTAATGGGGAATCTGTGGGGCCTCGTGGAATTCAAATCCCACCCCGTGCCCCACAAACTCCCTTACCACCGAGCAACCTTCGGCTTCAGCGTGCGCCTGAATAGCCCAGCCGATGTCTCCTACCCTATTGCCCGGCCGTGCCATGGACATGCCCTTCTTCAGGCATTCCCTTGCGACCTTGACGATCTTTCGGGCATCGGGCCCGGGCTGACCCACAAAAAAGGTCTTGCTCGCATCCGCGTAATACCCGTCCAGGATGGGCGTGACATCCACGTTGACGATATCTCCCTCCCTGAGCCTCCTTTTTCCAGGAATCCCGTGACATATCTCCTCGTTTACGGAGACACAAACGCTCTTTGGAAACCCCCTGTAATTGAGAGGCGCAGGGGTGGCTCCGTGCTTGACCGTGTAGTCGTGAACGATCCTGTCTATCTCTTCCGTCTCCATGCCCGGCCTGACAGATCTCTCTACCAGGTCCAGGAGCTCAAGCGCCAGTCGACCGGCCCTCCTGATCTTCTCTACGTCTTTATCATCTTTCAACCGTATCCCGTAATCCCTGAGGTACCTGTCTCTTAAGCTTTCGGTGCCGGCAAACTCCTTACCCAGACAACACTTCTTGAATTTCAATCCGCTGCCGCACGGGCAGGGATCATTTCTGCCGATTTTCCTGATCTTCTCATCCAACAGCATTTCCCATTCAGCCCCCGTTCTCGTCTTTTTCCCCAACTTCCTAGTCCCTTGCGCCCGCCCCATTGCCGGCCATTACCTCCTCATATGAATACCATGCAGCAAACTTTAAGAGGAGCAGGAGTCCTGGAATGGCGATCAACGCGCAGGAGATGAAAAATGTCTCCCACCCAAGGTTCTTTGCCAGAAACCCCGTGGGCGCGGATGCAATCACCCTGGGGATACCCATGAGGCTCGTCAGGAGGGCATACTGCGTGGCAGTGAATCTCTTGTTGGTAATGCTTGCCATGAAGGCGGCATAGGCTGCGGTGCCCATCCCGCTGCTCAGGTTTTCAAACCCGATCACCCCGGACAACAGAGGGATGCTGTGTCCCACACGAGCCAGGAGAGCGAAACAGGCGGTGGATAATCCCTGGAGTATCCCAAAGATCCACAGGGACCTCGTGATCCCGAGGCGGAGCATGACCAGGCCTCCGATCACGAGTCCGCCGATGGTGGCCCAGAATCCAAACAGCTTTACCACGGCCCCTATTTCACTCTTTGAAAACCCGATCTCCAGGTAAAAGGGGGTTGTCATGGTGCTTGCCATTGTGTCCCCGATCTTGTACAGAAGTATGAAGGCAAGGATCCAGATTGCCCCTTTCCTGGAAAAATACTCCACCAGGGGGTCTACTACCGCCTCTCTCATGTTTCCGGGCGGCTTGACGGTTACCTCCGGCTCGTGAGCGAGGAGAGTCGTCACGATACCGGGCAGCATACAGCCCGCCATGATCAAATAAACCATTGAAAATGGGATGTGATCCGCCATGATCAACCCGCCCCCGGAGGCGAGAAGCATCCCTACCCGGTATCCGTTGATATACAGGGAAGACGCCAATCCCAGCTCTTCATTGGAGAAGTCTTCTCTCCTGTATGCATCCACCACAATATCCTGCGAGGCACTGAAAAATGTAACCAGGAAAGCGGCGAAGGCAACTCCCCAGGGGTTGCCCAGGGGATCAGCGGACCCCAGACCTCCAATGGAAAGCATCAAAGCCACCTGGGCCAGAAGAAGCCAACCCCTCCTCCTTCCCAGGAAGGGCAGGGTGAACCTGTCGAGAAATGGTGCCCAGAGAAATTTCACGGTGTAGGGTAGCCCAACCAGGGACATTATACCTATTACCGTGAGGTCGACCCCCTCCTCCTTCATCCATGCCTGCAATACCGTTATGGTCAGCAGCAAGGGCAGCCCACAGGAAAACCCCATTATCAATGCCACAAGCATCCGGGTGTTCCACACACTGGCCAACAAGGGTTTTTTGGTCTTAATATTCTCAGATCTCATGCCGTTCTCAAATCAATACAAAGAGGGCAAATCTTCTTCCTGCTCCTGTGTCTGTCTCTCCTTCTTGCTGTTTCCCGCTTTCCTTGATGCTTTGATTTCCGGCAACTGCTTTTTTTGATGCAACGAGGAACATGCGCTTACCGGGGCGAACTTGAGCAAGAGGCAAGAGTTGATTTACCGCCCCTGTTCGCCTAGATACCTTAGACCCAGGATCGTAATGTCATCTGCTTGAGGCATGCCTTGAGAAAACAATGTAACTTCTTGCAAGATTGACAAGGCCAATTCTTTCATAGAATCATTCCGATGATAAGACACCTTTCCTATCAACCTTTCCTCGGAAAACAGCTCCTCCTTATTGTTACAAGCCTCGGTAACCCCATCGGTATACAAGAAGAGAGTGTCACCCGGCTCCAAAATAAGCCTTGCGCTGGTAAATGTGGAATCAGCATCAACTCCCAGTACAGTATTGCCCGTTCTTTTCAAAGGTTCCACCTCATTCCCCTGGCGCACAATCAAAGGAGGATTGTGCCCGGCATTTGTATAACACACCTCACCGGTACTTATCGCCAAGATGCCGCAAAAAGCGGTAACAAACATCGAAGAATCGTTATCATAGGAAAGTTCTTTGTTTACCGTTTCCAAGATGCTGCCGGGATCATATGTGCCCTTTGCCGAGAAATTGATCAGAGACTTGGCCTTGGCCATAAACAGGGCAGCAGGGACGCCTTTATCCGACACATCGCCGATAATAAAAAATAGGCGATCGCTGTCAATGAAAAAGAAATCATAAAGGTCACCCCCGACCTGTTTGGCCGGCTTGATGACTGCATGTATATCAAATTCAGTCCTGTCAGGGAAGGGCGGAAAACGCTTGGGCAAGAGATCCATCTGTATATCATGTGCAATTCTCAATTCGTTTTCTGTTCTTTCTTGGACGGCGGTCGTTTCAGTCAGGTTCTTGATATGTGTCTTGAGATCCTTGCTCATAAGATTAAAAGAGGCTGCCACGGTTCCGATCTCGTCACCGGACGGCAGTTGAATCTGATAATCAAGATTTCCGGTGCGTGCAATGATCTTAGTGCCCTCATTCAGTATATTTAACGGCTTGACTACCAGATACTCGAGGCCCACAGCGGTCAGGAAACTCAATAGAAACAGCGACACGCCCAGAACAATGAGCACAGGTATGACAACGGACCGAACTTCTTGATCTATTTCTGCGGTTGAAATGACGAATCCAATCTTCCAGTCAAGTGCAGGGTAATAACGAAAGAAGAGGTAATGCTCCTGGTTATCTCTTGTAAGGATGGTAACCCCTTCCTTCTGGGTAAACAGACTGTCCAGATCATCTCTTGACATTGCCAGGATGCTCTGGTTTAGCATAGACCTGTCCTGAGCCGCCAGAATCGTGCCTTCTCTATCCAGCGCAATAACATAACCGTTATGCCCGATTGTGATCTCCTCTATGTACTTCCTCAAATCGGCAAGAGTAACATCGATCCCCACCACCCCATACACGACCCCACTTTCGTTTACGAGGGCCTTAACCACGCCGATGTTGACATCCGTGGATGTCACCGAAGAATAGGGTAGCGTGTGCATGATCTTCCCGGGAGTTTTTTTGCCCAATAGATACCAGGGTCTCTCGCGCGGATCATATCGGGTGGGGCGGTTCCTTTTGTGGGAGCGGACAAAGCTGCCGTTTTCCCGCCCCATATACACGGAACTGACATAGTCATGGGTCTCACGGTAGCGTTCAAAAATATCAATGATTTTTTGCTCCGATTCTCCAATCCTGTACTGAAACGACGACCCCTCGGCCGACGTGAAATTGGTAAAATTGGTATCATCCCTTGATTTGACATATGGGTTTTCAACAATGAACTCGAGATCCTGTTCAATTTCAGTGATAAAGCTGGTGAGGGCGAAATTGACGTGGTCAAGCTGACTTTGAAGGCTGTTCTGAATAGATGAAAACTTCTCACGCTTCAGCTTGGCTGAAAGCAGCCCTCCGGTAATGAATAGGATACCTAGGCTGAGGGTGGCGAAGAGCAAAAGTATCTTGTACTTAAGCTTGAGTTTCAACCTGCTATGCCCTCTCTTTTTCAATCACGGGTTATTACCTCAACGATTTTGCCGCCAAAAAAGTTCAAAGCACCCAAACCTGAGCTCAGACCAGGGCTCCGTAGCCACCGCCTTCCAAAGGCCAAATGAACACAGTCTCCTTCACTACGAAAGGCTTTTTTCCGGCCCACCAAAGGATGCTCCAATGATCTCCTCGTAGGACCTCACCACCTGCGTCACTCTCAGAGAATCACCTTCGACCTGAGTTGGTAATCGACTAAGGGACAAATCCTTCCCACAGAAACAGGGCGATAGGCTCTATCGGGAGAAAACCTAGTAGATTTTCCGAGTGTGATAAAAGGATTTTTTGCAACCTAGTAAATATAGGAGTTTTACCCGTGTGTGTCAACGTAACAGCCGACAACAGGCAAAATGACCTAGTTCATTTACGATGTTGACACTGCCGCAAACAGGAGTAATATTATGTGATTTATTACATATCAAACAAGGCGTCATCATGACCCTTTATGAACTTTCGGTTGACCTTGAGGCGGATTGACTTGTATAACACCTAAGGATTGAGTACCTACTCGAAGTTCATGGGAGAGACATGGAATCAACAGAAGAAGGTACTTTCAAGCTATCCCTGGAAAACGTAGGCAAGTTCCAGATAGGGAAGAGGACGGTCCTGATTCCTGAGATGAACAGGATAGCGGCCCACCTGTTCGCATGCACTTTCAAAGGGTTCGGCATAGATGCCAGGGTATTGGAAACCTTCAAGGGCATGGATCTGGGCATTGAGTACACCTCGGGCAAGGAATGTTACCCTTGCCAGGTCACCTTGGGCGATATCCTCTATTTTGCCCAGAAGGAAAAGGAAAGACTGGGCGATGCGTTCAAGGCTGAGAACTATGTCTACTTCTTGCCCGAATCGGATGGCCCGTGCCGGTACGGGATGTACAACAAGTACCAACGAATCGTCCTTGACTCCTTGCCCGGACTCGACAAGCTGAAAATCTTTTCATTGACCACCAAGGACGGCTATTCGGTCGACGGCATGATCCCACCGGAGCAGATCTTGAGCTTCAAGAAAGTCGGCTATTTCTCCCTCCTTATTGCCGATATCCTTGACAGGCTCCTGTGGCGGATCAGGCCCTATGAGAGAGAACCCGGCATGGCCGATGAATTCATTGAAAAGTCCATGCGTACCATGGGAGATTGCTTCAAGGCATACGGGACAAGGCTCGAGTTCGACCGTATTCTTTCCAAGCTCGAAGAAATCGTAATGGGAGGCAAGGCCATCATAGATCCCAAGATCCCGCAGAAACCCTTGATCGGGATAGTGGGAGAGATATTCCTGAGGATGCACCGGGCATCCAACCAGGACTTGATCAGGACACTGGAGAAGCACGGTGCCGAAGTGGTAAACGCCTCTCTTTGCGAATGGGTGAATTACACGAGCTACGAGCCCTTGAGAGAAGCCAGGGAGAAACTCTGGCTGAACCTTAAGAGCCTCAGAATCAGACACCTGAAAACCTACATCAAGGATATGGTCCACTATGGATTGGACTTATATTACAAGGAACACAAGCAGAAACAGGTGTACAAAAGAATCAAGCCCTTGCTCAATTTGGCGGATGACCATAAGATCTCCCGCCTGGAAAAGGTCTTAAAGGAAGGGGATATCTTTTCCTTTGACGTGGGCACTGAGGCATGTCTCAGCATTTCGGCCATCATGGAATATGCCAGGGAGGGATATAACGGCATAGTGAATGTCTATCCCTTTACGTGCATGCCGAGCACCACGACCTCGGCCGTCGTCCGACCCCTTATGAATAGAGTGGGGGTTCCCTATCTGGATACCCCCTATGATGCCAGCATACAGCCAGGCCGTGAGGCGGCGATTCGCACCTTCATGTACCAGGCCTACCAGCACTACAAGAGGCACGGACGCAAGGGTTGAGGGACTGATCGGGGTGTAGCATCATCCCCCTCCCTCAAGTGAGATGAGCATCTTTGAAACTATAGGAGAGCGCCTGCACATTAGCCCCTTTCGACCTGAAGGGGTATTAGCGCTCTTTTGAGGATCGCAGGAAAGCCTTCTACTCTGGGGGTTGAAGGCCTTTCAGAGACCCGTGACCAATACCACCAGGAAGAGGTATGTCATGTTTGAAACTCCTCGCTACAAGGTCCTCAACGGCATCCGGGCATTTCGCCGCTGGGCTATCCCCTACTTCAACTCTCTCATTCACTCAAAGGAGTTCAGGCCGGTACTCTGTTACCTTTATACTGAATGGAAATGCAACATAGACTGCCATTATTGCTTCCAGTTCAATAATGAGCGGGAGGGAATGGATCTTGACACGGCAAAGAGCTC
This sequence comes from Deltaproteobacteria bacterium, assembly GCA_019308985.1. Next base: position 16,150 of record JAFDHB010000054.1, read on the forward strand.
AGTGGACTGGCTGAGATCCATTGGCTGTCGAGTCATTCCCTTGATGGGTGGCGAGCCCTTGCTGCGCAAGGATTTTGTACTCGAGGTGATACGTTACGGCGCTGAGAAGGGCTTTTTCATGTACCTGCCCACCAACGGTTACCTTCTTGACAAGCACTTCATTGACGAGGCCGGCAAGGCCGGGGTGGCTGCCATTAACCTGGCCGTGGACTGCATCTCTCCTTTGAAGGGGCTGCCCAAGGCCCTCCTGAGGATCGAACCCCAATTCCGATATCTCGTGGAACGGCAGAAAAAGTACGGATATCTTCTTTTCTTCAATATCAATATTTGCAGAAACAACATAAAAGACGTAAAGATGCTGACCGAAATAGCGCACCAGAACAACATAGGGACAGATTATCACCTGAACGAACCCCCGCAAGATATTGTCGATGTGGAGCACTATTCTCACCGGGACGACATGTTGAACATCACGCCGGATCAGTACGAAGAGGTCGATGAACTGCTGGACTGGATCATCGACAAGCACCGCAGGGGCTGGCCAATGGTAAACTCAATCGCCCATCTTCAGGCCTTCAAGGACCGCATGAGAGGCCGCATAAGCCACTGGGACTGCCGGGCGGGGCATAACGGAGCACTGATCAGACCGGATGGGAGCCTCTCGCCCTGTTTTGATCTGATCTGCTATGATGATGACTGGGGCCGGATATGGGAACCCAGATTCGACCCAGAAAAGCTGAAGAAAATAAAGGGAAAATGCATGCCTCTTTGCTCCTCCACCTGTTTCTACACCATGGCCCACTATTACGATATCTTCAACCTGCCTGAATGGATCCGCAAGCATATCCGGGTTGGATGATTCAAAGCCCCGAGTCGTCATGTTTTTCCCGCCTTGGCCCAAAACCCGGATTTTGACAGATGTATCAATATATTGTATTTTTGTTGACGAAGGGCACAATAAATTGTACAATCTGACAAATTTGCGATATATTCCCGTGAAGGTACCCAGGGGAAGAGACATTTCATGGAAAGTCCCAAGCCATCTGAAATCCTCCTGGAGGGAGTTGAGAAGGCCGAGGCAAATGCGCCCCTTGAGGGGGTGGCCTTACCCCGGCTGTTTCACCATGACGCCCTCGACAAAGATCTCTCCTCATCAGAGGCCCTTGATATTCAATCTGTGATAACGACCTTAAACTACATTCATTTCATGGAGAAGCCGATTTTTCTTCAATTGGCTCACCCCAAATACCGGGATAGCATACTTATCGAGGCCCACCCAGAGCCCTGTGACGGGATTGAACTGACCTGTCGATGGTCGAGGAAAAACCTTCCCCACCTCGACATCCAAAGATACCGGTTTCTGAATCTCATCCTGGATGATGGCAAGGAAATCATAATTGTTCCGGTCACACGACGCTCCATAACAAGTAACGGCTTTACGGTCGAGCTGTCGGAAAAAGGCTACGTCACAGGGAAGAGGAAGGCCAAGCGTTACCCTTGTGAAAACATTAAGGTCACGCTTTCCCAAGGTGGCTTCATGGCCAAGGGGAACCTCTTGGACTTCAGCCCACTGTCCTTCCGAATAAAGATCAGACCCGAGCCTTACTGTTCCTTTCACGAGTATAATTCAGAGGGGACCTTCTTCCTCAACCTGGAGCACGAGGGAAAGACCGTCTATTCACAGGCCTGCCGTATCGTGAGGCAGGCTGTAGGCGTAGGGGAAAAGGAAATTGTGCTAGCACCTCTTGCCGACAGTGTCAATCGTTTTAAAAAGAGGAACATAAGGTCTCCTCGAATCCTGTTGAAGCCGCCTCCTGCACTGGCCTTCAAGCATCCCCTCTTTGAAAGGGTGGTCCGCCTTGAGACGACCGATATCTCCCTTTCCGGGTTTTCCGTGCATGAGAAAGCGGATTCCGGTGTGCTTGTACCAGGACTGATCATTCCGAAAATGACAATTCACTTCTCCGGATCAAGGACAATGAATTGTGTCGCCCAGGTTATCCACCGGCTCGAAGGCCCGGGAGGTAGGGTCAGATGCGGTATTTCCATCCTAGACATGGAGATGGCCGATTATGCCCATCTGTCCGAAGTCCTGTTTGATTTCCTCAATTCCGATTCCCCCATATCGACATACGTCGGGCAGGAGGAACTCTGGGACTTCTTCTTCAAGGCGGGTGCGGTCCGACCTGGGACCTACGGATTCATCCAGGTCTACAAGCGGGACTCAAAAGAGGGGTTGCCAAATGGGCTCTCGGAAAGACCGGAACTCGGAAGACATATTGCATACAGGGACAACGGACGAATTATCGCCTATGCCTCCGTGGTGAGGGTCTACGAGACGGCCTGGCTGGTGTCCCATAGAGTCATTTCAGGCGATCTACACCAGGAGGCCGTCCTGCATCTCCTGGAGCAGCTTATGACCTATCTCTATGACATGCACCGTCTCCCCCCTGCAAGAGCCAATTTTGCCGTTCATTATTTTCAAAAGGGAGATAGGATCTCTGAAAAGCTCTATGAGGAGTTTGCCGGGAAGTGTGGAAGCCCCAAGGCCTGCTCCATTGACCGCTTTTCCCTTATTACGTTCAAGAAAAACTTGGTGGAAGGGTCCCTCCCGCAAGGGTGGACCATGAAAGAGTGCTCCCGGATGGACCATTGGGAACTAGATCGCTTTTACGCTCAAGTATCCGGGGGACTCCTCATGGACGCGCTCTCCCTTGACTCCGAAGAAGAGGCGAAAACCGCCCAGGGCCCGGCCTCTGAACTGCCGGCTCATTCCGTGGTTACGAAAACCTATGCCTTGAGACACGAAAGAGAACTGTGTGCTGTGATCATCGCACCCAGCGCAGGCCAAGGGCTGGAATTGTTGCAGCCTTTGAACTCCATCAAGGTCATAGTCATGGTTCCCTCCCGCCTTCCCCGAGGCATCCTCTTCAAGGCCTTGGCCCAGGTGAGCAATCTTTACGAGCGCGTGGATCAAGTTCAAGTCATGGTTCATCCTCCCGGCTATCTGAGGGAGAGCGGTATCTCTGAAGAGAAGGAGTGCAGGCTCTGGATTTTGAATCTGTCCCATATGGAGACCTACTTGGAACATTTAAGGGACCTAAAGATAGGGCAGAGGCCACCGACGCCCTCCCAAGGCAGCAGTGCCTCCACGGCCGACGATCACAGGGACAACGGCGCGGAAATGAAGGCAGTCGGCACGCTCGCAGCCGGTTTGGCCCATAACTTCAACAACCTGCTGATGGGGATTCAGGGACATGCATCCCTCCTTTTGATGGACACTGATCCCTCTGATCCCCGTTATAAGCACATCAAGGGGATAGAGCATTGCGTGAGAAATGCATCGACCGTGACGACCCAGTTGCTGGGCTTTGCAGGCGGCGGAAAATACAATGTCCAGCCTACAAACCTGAACACCCTGATCGAGAAAAGCGTCTTGCTGTTCAAGAAAACCGCAAAGAATCTGGAAATCCATACGAGATATGAAGAAGATATCTGGACCGTAGACGTCGACCAGGGCCAGATTATGGATACCCTTTTGAACCTTTACAAGAACGCCTCTGACGCAATGCCAAAGGGAGGGGATCTTTACCTGAAGACCGAGAACGTCGTTCTTAAGAGCCCCCCGGACCTGCCCTCTGATCTCC
>JAFDHB010000244.1 GCA_019308985.1 Deltaproteobacteria bacterium
GGAGGGTGGTCCCCCTTTCATAGATGCACACAATCATTTGGCCCTAAAGGGGTCTCCAGGGAGAACCTATTTCGAGGCAGCCCGTAGCGCCATGAATGTCATGGGTCGCCTGGGTATTTCCAGGTTGATCATCATGCCCCCTCCCCGCGTTCCTGGACAACCTGGGGCCTTCGATGTATTCGGTCTGATCCCCGTGGTCAAGAAGTACCCGGAACAATTAGCCTGCCTGGGAGGCGGCGGAAAACTGGACCCAATGATCCATGAAAAGAAGAATCAGGGCACTGTCCCTAAACGCACAAGAAGGGCCTTTGAAAAGACGGCGCTAAAGATACTTTCAAAGGGGGCCATCGGCTTTGGGGAATTCTCAGTGGAACATTTTTCCCTGAACTACGGTCATGTCTACGAATCAGTAAATGCAGATCATCCTCTCTTCTTCCTGCTGGCAGACATTGCCGCAGAACATAATGTGCCGATAGATATCCACATGGAAGCGATTCCCCGGGATATGGCGCTACCGCAAAGGCACATCCTGCTTCGCTCGGGTCGGAATCCCTCAATGTTGCGCGAAAACATCTCTGGTTTCGAGAGGTTACTGTCACATAACCGCGGTGCCAAAATAATCTGGGCCCACGCAGGCTGGTGTAACACTGGCGAAAGGACCCCTGGGTTGTGCCGGGAATTGCTCAGCAGGCACCCCAATCTCTACATGAGCATCAAGTTGAGCCAGGAAGCGGTCAGGGATGTGCAAATCCTGACGATAGACCAAAATTCCATTCGTTCGGAGTGGTTGGAGGTGTTCAGGGAATTTCCGGATCGGTTTGTGATTGGCACGGACCAGTTTTATCTTCCACCAGGAGCAGGGAGGATGGGTCCTCAAAAGACCATTACAACGAGGATTTTCATGAACCTGCTTCCCGAGGACCTGGCCCACAGGATAGGGATAGAAAACCCGAGGCGAATCTTTAATCTCTCTTGATGCTTGTGTTCCCGTTCTTCAGCCGATTCCCATCTTGTCCTTGACCCTGCTCAGGACATCTTCCGCTATGGGGCGGACCCTATCAGCGGCTTTCAGGAGCAGTGAGTCTATGTGCTTCGGATCCCTTGTCAGCTCCTTGTACCTTTCCTGAATGGGCCTCAAACCCTCCACCACGACTTCCCCCAGTTCTTTTTTTAGATCTGCATAGCCCTTGCCTTCAAACCGAGCCTCTATGACATTCCTTTCCTCCCCTGTGAACAGCTCGTAAATAACCAGCAGGTTGTAAATTCCAGGCCTGGTCTCGTCGAAGCGTATCTCCCGAAGGGAATCCGTGGTGGCCCTCTTGATTTTCGCCATGATGACTCCCGGGGGATCGAGGATGTTGATGGTATTGCCCTCCCCTCCTTCACTCTTACTCATCTTCTTTGTCGGGTTCTCCAGACCCATGATCCGGGCCCCGACTTCTGGGATGGAAGCATCAGGAATAACGAAGGTCTCGCCGTACATGGTATTGAATCGCTGGGCCAGGTCCCGGGTAAACTCCAAATGCTGCCTCTGATCTTCCCCCACAGGCACAAGGTCCGTGTCATAGAGAAGGATATCTGAAGCCATTAGGACCGGGTAGTCAAAGAGACCGACGCTCACCTTCTCCTTTTGTCTTTCAGATTTCTCCTTGAACTGGGTCATCCTCTGCAACCAGCCCATTGGAGTGAAGCAATTGAGTATCCAGGTCAGCTCAGCATGGGCCGTGATATGTGACTGGACAAATATGACCGTCTGGTCAGGGTCCAGGCCTGCTGCTATAAGTAGTCCCGCTACTTCTCGAATTTTTGCCCTCAGGACCTTGGGCTCCTGCGGGATGGTAATGGCGTGTAGGTCCACCACGCAGTAAATGCAGTCAAACTCTGACTGTATGGCCACCCAGTGCTTGATGGCGCCGAGCAAGTTGCCTATGTGTATGTCCCCTGTAGGCTGAATACCTGAAAATACACGCTTTTTCTTTATTTCATCTCTTTCATTCACCATGTCTTAAACAACCCTCCCTGTCGTGCTCTTTGAAAACCTGCGCCTCCTTGATCTGCAAACTTGATAATATAGATTGGGAATTGCTCGAATTCAAATGATTTGTTATGGTTGTTTGGAATTATTTGACCGACCACTTGTACTGGAATTGATTTGTGCCGTATGATTGCGCTATTGAGAAGACCCCAGGTAGATTCCAAGGGTCTGTGCCCGGCTCCAACTGGAATGAGGGGTGCGGGTAAAGCTCTTCGTTCATGAAAAAGGTCGGAAGAGAAAGGAGACGGCTTATGAGGTTAACCGGACATACGGCCGTGATTACAGGGGCGGCCCAAGGGATCGGTCGTGCGTGCGCCGAGGTATTCGCCTCCCGCGGTGCAGAGCTTGTCCTGGTGGATAAGAATTCCGAGACCCTGGATGAGGTGACCGAAACCATAAGAAAAGAAGGGAGACAGGTTGCGGCCTGTGCCTTTGACTTGATGGAAATGAATGACCTCCCATCAGAGCTGGAAAAGGTCTCCGGCACAGGCACCGTAGACATTTTGGTCAACAATGCGGGATTCGACCGGCCTGGAACAACGGCCAGGATAGACAAGGAGGGTTTTGAGGCGGTCTTAGGGATCCATCTGACTGTACCCCTGCTGCTTATAAAGCTTTTTCTTCCAGGGATGAGATCTGCGGGATGGGGCAGGATCATCAATGTGAGTTCCATTTACGGGCTGATAGGCGGGAAGGCTGAAGTGGCCTATTCAGCAGCCAAGGCAGGCATTATCGGGCTCACAAAATCCGTGGCAAAGGAGTGCGGGAAAGACGGTGTCACGGTGAACGCTGTTTTACCTGGCCTGACTCGCACACCCACCATCGAAAAATTCATGGCCGACCGATACAAGGAGATGATCATCGCTGAAACCCCCCTAGGCAGGATAGGTGAAGCAAGAGAGGTGGCCGCTGTGATTGCCTTTCTGGCATCCGAAGACGCATCGTTCATAACCGGGGCCGCGGTGCCCGTCTCCGGGGGCTGGGGAATCTAGAAAAACAGGGCACCCTCCCCTGCCTCTGCCAGGTACTCATCATGTCGTTCTGAAACGTCATGAACATCAGACGAGAATCGACCAATAGCAGCAAAGGCCCTCTTCTTTTTCTCTTCAGGGAGCCGATCCTCGTGGGCACGGAAAAGGGCGACTCCTTCACGAATCAGTTGAGAGACAGATACCCCTCTCTCCCTGGCTTTTGCCTTCAGCCACTGGATCTGTTCCTCTTCTAACTGGACCTGGGTACGTATCATGATACCTCCATTTTGCTATAATGTAGGGAATTATACATCATGGTAGTATCCTCTCCGGATCCTGTCAATCAGGGCGCGGCATCATGTGACCCGGGCTCCTAAAAGCGGCGTAACACACTGTAATTATGGAATATCCATCATCCCCTTACCCTAAAATCCTCAGGTCCGATATTTTCCTTCCGAACCTCTGGCTTCTTGGATCAGAGATGGAACAGCGGCAGATCACACAGTGTGAGCAATCCGAACAGAATCAATTCACGATTCAAGGGGCTGTTGCCCAAATCGCTCCGCTGCTGATACTGTGACCCTAATCGAGCCAAAACTCTATCAGGCGTTATATGTTAATCGTTATTGGTTATAGGTCTCGGAACCCCCCATACCTGAAACGATATCTCTCCCCTGGTAGAGATATAAGAATCGCGATCAAGAAGGGGTTGAATAATGGATAACGAATCACTGGTAACGCCTAATTGAGGGCTTTTAGCTCAATTAGGGTGTGAGTGACTATTTCCCCTGTAGGAGCGACTTTCAGTCGCGAAAAATCAGTGCACCTGGCTTGAAAACCTTCATCGTTTCGCGATGATTTTGTAACTGTTTTGTGAATTGTGTAGGCCTGACCCCGATCTCTACCTGCGAGCACCGCATCGATCTACCAGCAGACATGCACGGGATGTGGCCTGTGCGGTCAGGTATGCCCGAGAGGAGCGATCTCCATTCAAGACCAGGAAGAGGAGAAGGGGCATGGAGACCTCCGCTAACCTCATCATCACCGGTGTTGGAGGACAGGGCAACGTGCTTGCGGCCAAGGTATTGGCCGGGGTCGCCCTCAGCCGCGGGTTTGAGGTCACGGTCGGTGATGTCTACGGACTGACCCAGCGCGGCGGGTCCGTGGCAAGCCACGTCCGGTGGGCTAAAGACCGCCCCCTCCCTCCCCTGGTCCCCAAAGGGGCCCTGGATGTCCTGGTTGCCTTCGAGCCCCT
>JAFDHB010000245.1 GCA_019308985.1 Deltaproteobacteria bacterium
GGGGGTTTGGAATCGGCGCGATTGTATTGCTCATTGTCATTTTCTCGGCAGGATGGGTGGTGACCAGTAGTTCCGCCAAAAACGAAGCGCAGACAATGGCTACAGAAGCCGTCATGGATCGTTTGGCGCAGATTGCTCTCGCGCAGTTTATGCAGGATCCGAACAAGGAGGAACGACTCAATGAGATGAAAAAACTAAAATCTTGGGGAGAAAACAACAGGAGTGATTATGTAAAAGAGCAGGGTTGGGCGACAATGCCCGGCGAGAAGAAACCCGATGAGCAACTTGCCGACGAGGTTGCCAGACGACTAATGAACATCAAACTCTAAGGACCTATTGGTCGCTTGCCCTTTCAGCCTGTAGGTGGGGCTCCATCCAGTGCGCCGATTAAGGCAGATATGGTTGTATCAAGGTGTTGAGAAAGGGAACAACAGCGCTGTCAAGCTTTCATAACATTATCTACCAGAAGTAACAAGGAGACGGGAATGAATATATACGTAGGCAACCTATCCTTTGAGGTGACAGAAGAGGATCTGCAAAAGGCCTTTGAGGCTTTCGGACAGATCCAATCGGTCAGGATCATAAAGGACAATTACAGCGGTAGGTCAAAAGGTTTTGGATTCGTAGAGATGCCCAACAACAGTGATGCTCAGTCGGCAATCAACGACTTGAACAACAAAGAGCTCAAGGGACGAGCACTAAGAGTGAATGAGGCTCACCCTCGCACTGAAAATCGAGGTGGTAGGGGAGGATTTGGCGGTGGCAGAAGAGGAGGAAGACAGGGTGGAGGACGGAGTTTTTGAAAGACCATAATCGCCGAGAGAGCCTGACACCGACACCCTTCAATTGATCATTAACATGTATATGAGTATGGAAAAGGCCGTTGTGAGGCCTGGATACAAGAAAAGGGAGGATTATGGCAAAGCGCAATAGTCATAGCTTTAAGAAGTTTCAAAGAGAAGTGAGGCAGAAGAAAAAGGCGAGAGAAAAGATTGAACTTCGTCAAAGAAAAAAAGATCAGGTTGCAAAAGAGATGGATGAGCAAAGGGAATCAGATTAATCGACAGGATACTTTCATGTGCCGGAAGCTGGGAGGTTTCGAAGTCTCTTCCAATGGGAAATTGAGGGGATGTGGAGGAGAATGGATATGAAGGATTTGATTGCTTGCATAGCCAAGGCACTGGTGGACGACCCCGATGGGGTCGAGGTCACGGAAATACATGGAACGCAGAGCTCCGTGATTGAGCTGAAAGTCTCAAGACAAGACGTTGGGAAAATAATTGGTCGGCATGGGCATACAGTCTCAGCGATAAGAACCATCCTAAGGGCGGCCTCTGTGAAAGTAAAGAGGAGATGTGTCTTAGAGCTATTGGAATAGAGGCCATCTTATGGACCCCTTCGTTTTATTAGGACACCCCCCCCTTGCAAACTAGGCCTCTTCATTGGGTTCTTCAAAGGCGTCACGCAGGAGTTTGGATTGGCGGTTGTAAGCATCCCGAGGGTCCTCGGGGTTTTTCATCAGGGATATCTCCTGTGTTATCAGGCGGGCGATATTTAGTATGTGGGCCTCTTTCTTCTTGGACTCGCGCTTGTACAGGGGGTGATCCCTGTTTATGTATATTATGGTCCCTTCGGTCATGCATTCGGGTCCGTCTTCTCCCAGATGGTCCAGGCAGCAAGTAACCCCTGCCTCACCGAACTTGAGCCTCCTGACCACGGCGTTCGGCGTTGCAATCCGAAGGGATGGCCTTTTCCTTTTCTCCACCGGCTGCTGACTTTCCTGTTGTTCTGAAGTTTCCTCCTCTTCCCCGGTCTCCGATTCAGATTCCATGTCCACATCTTCAATCTTGACTATCTCGTCGGGTTCACTCCGGTCGGGGGTTTCCACGCCACTCTCCCCAACCCCCTCTTTCTCAGGCTCTGCATATGGGACAACACCAAAGGGTGAGAACTCGGGATTCAACATGAGGGCCCTGTGCACCCTTTCCAAGGCCTCTTTCAGGGCCCGGCTGACCTTTCTGTTCTCACGGGCAGAGGCAAGACGGTTGTAAGCCTGCTTCACCTTGGCCATGGTCCCATCCATGGCTTTCCTGAATGCCGTGTATTCCGGTGAATCCTCTATGAATCCGGACCGATCGCTCGTAAGTGGCAGGAAATCCGCATTCACCTCTCCCCTGATCCTCGTGGCCGCCTTTCCCCAGGAGGCCATGTCGAACAACTGCCGGCATACGGTCACGCCCTTTACCTTGATTTCTATGCCCATATCGTCCTTTGAAGCGCGGTACGCAGGCAGTATCACTATTTCACCATGGATTATCCCGTACTTTGTTCCCTCGAAAACAGGGATCCGGTTACCGGAATAGGTCTTGGCCGTCACCTTGTAGGAATTTACGTAGACAGAGAAATTTTTTGCCCTGATTGGGACACCTTCAGCTATCCTTTCCATTACGTGTTCTGGCTTAAAGGATCTCCTCAGCCCCAGGAGCCTGACCGTGGTCCCGTCGCCCCTCTTGGGGTCAGGTTCAAGAATTTCAAGCGGAACCGCCCAGGAGTCGCCTTGGGCCATCCACCGGTCCCTGTCAAATACCACTCTTGCGGCGAAATCACCTTTCTGTGTTGTGATCTCAAAGGAAGACGCAGCCGCGAGGCTCGCAAACTTCCCTATCCCGAACTGGCCGATCCTGTCCCTTCCGAATTTCGGGGATATGGGATTCTGTAGCTTGAGGTTGGATCCTACGTTGAAATACTGTTTAAGCCCTTCCAGGTCCATGCCTTCACCATTATCGGCCACGACTATCTCCTCAGGCGTAATCGTCACGTCCACCCTCGTTGCGTCCGCATCATAGGCATTGTTCACGAGTTCCCTTACGAGCTCTATGCTCTGTTCGTAAAGTCGCTCTCCAATGGTGATTATGTGGCTCTTGTCTATGGTGACGGGCAGATACTCTGTTCCCTCTTCCATGCCCTTTCTCCTGCGGCATTTGATAGGTCTCTAAACTATAAGGAAAATTCAGGCGGTATGTCAATGTCGAACGCCTCAAAATCTTGCATTCCGTTTCGTTGATTTGTAGATAACTAACTTGTCATCAACCCTGATGATTGACTCATCAAAACACTCGACCAAGGTCTATCACCTAAAGAAAGATGTTAGAGTATTGAGCAAAAACTTTATTCGCCTTCGCCGGAACACCCTGTAGCTTCTCGTAGTGATGCGGAAATCCCGCCTGCGGGCCTGCGGGGAGCTTCATTTCCATTGCGAAAATTGAATAAACAAAAATAAAAGATTGCTATATTTCTTTTATTAAGATAGAGTTAAACATATGTTAAAAATATATGAAAGGTTTGTTCTTTTTAATAATGATAAGGGGTATTAATTGATAATATTTAAAACTGCTATTCAATATTCAATCAGTCTAGCAGGTTTGAGGGGAGAGGTAAGGTATAGGTACACAAAATCAATACTGGTGTTTGGGTGCCGCCTAGTTCAACAAATAATTATGAAACATGCGATGGCTAAAGCCTCCAAAGGTCATATTCTTGTAAGGGAGGCGTGAGGTGGCATCAAAAGGCTTCTCGAATGCACGTGCAACTTTTCTTCCAGCCATCTCCACACCGTGATCTACGTAAGGGTTTGCGCAGGAAAAGAGAATAACGACATCCTAAGAAGCTGTGTCAGATAGATCGCCCTGTTGTCCTATTAATCATGAATCTAATCCCATGGTTGTCAAGTTTTAAGAAAACCACCAACATAACTTGGGAATCAAAGGCAAGAGTTTTGAATCTTTTCATCTATTGGCTCAAAGAAAGGACCTTTCCATGAAGAAACCACTCAAAATGCTTTAACCATGCTCCCGGTGGAAGGAGGGTATTCTTTCGGGAGCTTGAAACGTCATGGCGAAAAAGGGTGCCTGTGTAATGAATTAGGGCTGCAAGAAGCGGTTTCTTTATCCCTATTATTCTTCTTTTCTTCATTTGAATCGCTTACCCTTCTATCGTGTTTTCATGTTTGAACCTCACCTTTCTCTTCAAGCTAGATATATTTTAGCTGATGGTAGCGTCATTAATAGCGGTAAGTCTCAAAACGGAAATGGCTTTCATTTCCGGAATGGACTTTCCTTCCCTGGAACAGGGAGCTTTACTAACCTGTCGAATTTAGAGGAGGTAGCTCAGTTATGAAAAAACAAGACTTAAAACCGTTTGCATGGGGGTTTGGAATCGGCGCGATTGTATTGCTCATTGT
>JAFDHB010000246.1 GCA_019308985.1 Deltaproteobacteria bacterium
TGTTTTTGTCATTAGGACATTTGATATTTGATTTTGTTTCGAATTTCGAGATTCGGATTTCGGATTTTGCCAACGCGAGAACAACAAATCATGCCCTCTGGGCTTAGACCAAAAGCGGGCCCTTTGGACCCGGATTTTTACTCAATATTTGCAATGGGCCGAATGAGTAAAACAGGACAAGGAGACTCTCTCGCGACCCGATCCGCAGTAGAACCGACAAAGAGGGTCTCCACGAGGCTCTGACCTCGTAACCCGAGGACTATCAAGTCAATATCATGAACCACGGCATACTTGACGAGTTCCTCGTAGGGTTGTCCGGCAAGAAGAGCGGTATGCAAAACACACCAATTGTGGACTTCTTCAGGGACCAGTTTGTTGAGCTTTTCTCTGAGCTTGACACGGAGGTCTTCCTGGTACTCTTTTTCACGCTCTATTGACCGCTTGACTAGGTTCTCGTAAACCGGCGGGGCAATGACATGGGCTAGGTGGAGATCAGACTGAAACTCCTGTGCAAGGCTCAGTCCGTATTGGACCGCCAGTCTGGAATCAGGGGAGAAATCGCAGCCGACAAGAATCCTCTCCAGCTTGACGCTTCGTCCCTGTTGCCTTTTCTCGGGGCGATCAGGGCTGCGGAGCAACATCAGGGGGCAGGGGAGTGCCCTCATGAGGCGACCAGTCACGGAACCCAGGATAAAACGCTTCCATCCGGATCGACCATGGGTTGCAGATATGACGAGATCCACGCGTTTAGTCTTGGCCAGCCGCACGATTTCCGTGGGAGGGTGTCCGATGGTTATAACGGGCTCCCAATCAACGTTACATCCTGCCATCAGCTGACTGAGATGATGATTGGTGTAACTGACGACCCGATCTTGCTGCCCCACGGGATAGGAGATGGCATCCCCGTAAACACCGGTGCTTGGAAGGTCAATCACGTGGCAAAGGTATAGTTTCGACCCGTACTCCTTGGCTAAGGCAACTCCATAGGGGATGGCATACCCAGATGACTCTGAAAGATCCGTGGTCAGGAGAATATTTTCTATCCTAATCCTCATGTCCTTACTCCTTGCATGGCCGGGGAGCAAACCCACAATAGACCTAGGCTCCAGTCTAAGCCGAATTTGGGAATTGTCAAACAAAAAATCCTGACGGGAAATTCGTGGGGGAGCAATGCCCAGGGCTTGGCACTGGCCCTTGACATTTTTCCCCCAATCGCAGAAAAAAGAGTAGAGTGAAATCCACGGGCACGTAGCCGAAGCGCCAAAGAAGTCCGTGCAAAGCCGGGAGAAGGCGCCTCCGGACCGAGAGGAGACGTGGATCAATGGCAGGGTCTTGGGTGAGAATCAACGATGTTTTCAAAAGAGTGTTGCCTGCTTGGCTGTGCATTGGAAGCATGGTTGTTCTCTCGTGTGGCACAGCCTCTACCGCCTATAAGATTTCCAAGAGCGCGATCAAGGGGACGTATAAGATAACTAAATGGACGGTAAAGGGGACAATAGGCACCGGCAAGGTGATATACGAAATAGGGGAATTCACCTTTACAGTAGCAATGGCCCCGTTGAGCTGGCCCCTTACCCGTGGAGGAATAGAGAGCATAGGTGGTCTGCCTCCCAAGGAGGCCATTAGGAGGGGAAGGGTCAAGAATTCTCCTTACGTGGTGCATGGTAACAGGTACGTCCCGATGTCCGTCAAGGAGGCCCTGAAATACAGGGAAAAGGGCGTAGCTTCCTGGTACGGGTATGAAACGCTGAGGAAAAAGGGCGGGCGCATGACTGCCAATGGGGAGGTGTTTGATCCGGAGGGACTCAGTGCGGCCCACAAGTACTTACCGCTCCCGTGCCATGTAAAGGTCACAAATCTTGAGAACGGTCGTTCCATACTTGTAAGGGTCAATGACCGGGGACCGTTTATGAAAGGGAGGATCATAGACTTGAGTGCAGGAGCGGCCAAAAAACTGGGCTTCTACAGTAAGGGAACTACCCGCGTAATGGTCGAGACGGTTGAAGTAGTCATGTAAAAGGCGGGCAACAAAAGTGATCTTCAGAGGAGGATGGATCATTGAATGAAGATAGGCTCAGAGATCTTTTGAAGGAATTGACAGAGGGCAGGGTATCCATGGAAGAGGTACTGGAAAGATTAAAGGCCCTTCCCTTTGAAGATATCGAGGTGGCATGCATCGATCATCACAGGAGTCTCAGGAGAGGTGCTCCGGAAGTAATATTTGGAGAAGGCAAGGAGGTCACGGATATCCTGGCCATTATGGAGGCTATAGATAAACAGGAAGAGAACATCCTGATCACGCGCCTTGCAATGGAAAAGGCCGCTGAGATCAAACGTCGTTACCCGGATGCGGTGTATCATGAGAAGGCGAGGGTGCTTACCTATACGCCTAATGATATCGCGGAAAGAGGCAAGGGGCCGGTACTGGTGATTTGTGCCGGTACTTCCGACATGCCGGTCGCTGAGGAGGCCGTGCTGACAGCCCGTTTCATGGGAAACCGGGTCCACAAGATCTATGATGTCGGTGTGGCGGGGCTCCACAGGCTCCTTCGTCACAGGAAAATGCTGATACAAGCCTCCGTAATAATCGTGGTCGCTGGAATGGAAGGGGCCCTGCCGAGCGTCGTAGGGGGACTTGTTGATAAACCTGTCATAGCGGTACCCACAAGCGTAGGCTACGGAGCAAGCTTCGGGGGCATCGCCGCCCTCTTGGGGATGCTGAACTCATGCGCCTCGGGCGTAACCGTGGTCAACATCGATAACGGTTTTGGCGCCGCTTATGCGGCCAGCCTGATAAACAGGGTTGGGGAGGACTAGGAAGGTTCCATCCTGGTTTCTCTCACCATCCTTCTCAGTTCGGGGATCAGGGCCTTTTGTCCTTCGTCCCAGCAGGGCAGGAGGATGTTGTTGTGGAAGAGGGGTTCATTTGCGAGGTCATATTTTGAGCATTCCAAGGCCTTTTGCCAAAGGGGTGACATGGGGATGGGAGAGTACTCTGCCAGATATGGTGTCACGCCCGACCTTCCTACCCCCTTGATCGTATCCAAGACGGATTCCGCACTCTGCCCGGGAAGCCCCATGAGGATATAGGCGCCTATTTGATTCTTGGCAAAACCTGCCCCGTGCAGATTGGCGACTGCCCGCTCAAAATCCCCTTGAGACAGCTTCCGGTCAAGATTATCATGAAAGGCCCTATCCGCTGTCTCCAGTCCGAGACGAAGGGTCTTGAAGCCGGAACGGTAAAGGATCTCCGCCACTTCCCGACGTATCTCCCTTATGTGTACTGCATTGGGCGTATGGAAGCGCAAGGAGAGGTTCTTGCGAAGAATCTTCTCCAAGATGACGCCCATGTGGGCATCCCAATTTATCAACAGGGCATCATCGCAGAAAGCGAAGTCCAGGACCCCGTATTTCTTGTGCCAGTATTCAATCTCGGATACTACGCAATCGGGATCCCTCTGAGAGAAACGGGGATTCAACAGGTTGCTGGCACAGTAAGAACAGTTGTAGGGGCAGCCCGTGGAGGTCAGAATACAACCGTAGTCAACCTTTCTCAACAGGTCAAAGGCGGGGTAGGAGATGCGGTGAATACACGGCGGGGTTTTTGTCCCCTTGACACCAAACTCAGCGAGGATATCGATCACGGATTCCAGTGAATCGAACCCCGGCCGGTCAAAGACCAAGTCTGCCCCCGTATGTCTCCTCGCGTGGTCCCTGCACAGATACGCGTAAATGCCGCCCAAAACGACGGGAACTCCCCGGTGGACCTCCCTGGCAATTGCTATGGCATCTATTACGCCGGGATACCAATAGGTCATGAGGGAGGTGACAAGTATGGCTGCGGGGCGGCTTATCTCCTTCAGTGCTTCGACGAATAGGGGCTTGGAAATCCCGTATCGGTAGTACCGCCTTGGGAAGTCCTTCAAGGGAGCAGGCTTCTGGATAGCTTCCCGCCAGAACTTCCCGGTCCCAAAGGCACGACGTAACGCCCTGGACACACCGGGATGTTTTTTCATCCCAGGGTGATGGATATCCAGGCAGTCAATTAGGTTTACCCGAAATCCTGCATCACTCAGATAGGCGGCGAGGTAGAGCAGGCCCAGGGGTTTAGACCAAAGGTCATAGGCGGCGAAATCGTAGATCCATGGATTGATGAGGATTAGTTCCGGCTCCATGGGTCCATAATACTTTTGAAAGGGCGAGAGAATCAAGACCGGATTT
>JAFDHB010000247.1 GCA_019308985.1 Deltaproteobacteria bacterium
TTTTGTGCAGAACGAAAACTGGAGTGCTCTTCGATTGTTATTGATTGGCGTCTTGTAAAGCTCACCGGCGAGAGTTCCGGGATCGAGTATATTGCCATCCAGCCCAGCCTGAAGATGTTGAAAGTATCTTTGGCAATAGTTTTGGCACAACCCCGCTCCAGTCATCCTCCAGTAGTTCTTATACCTTCTTTGATAATCAGCCTCCTCTACGCGGTGAAAGTTTTCAACTAACCAATCATATTCTGTAACATGCGGAGGATTATTAATGTACTGAAGAATTCTGCCGATATTTGCATTAATATCATCATACGGCATGGTCTATTCCTCCTTTTCTCTTGAACTGGTCGCTAACCGGGCATGAAGCCCAGTGAGGAACATACCCTTTTAGGACCTCCGCCTTTCCTGAGACCTTCTCAATATGCACAAACAGGAGCTCTTTTGGGTCTACGGGCATTTTCTTTCCTTTCACGGTCTCGATCCAAAGAATATCGGCACCGCATCCTTTACACTTTGCCATTATAATTTATTCCCCTTCATCTGATGATTATCCTTAAATATTACCACTCTATGGCATCAATCTGCCTCTTTGTCCTTACAAAGATTTTTTTGGCCCATTCTATCGCTTCTTCTCTGCAATGGGTCATAAGCATCATAATGACCTCAGCATCCCACTCAGAAGCCCCGATCATCTCGCCTGCTATGTGACAGGTTTTATCAATGGGATAATCTGGATATTCTTCCAGTAGTTTGTTCACACGTCTAATATGATATGCCATTTTTAGACAGCCCATTGTGGAGTTACCTGCAATTATGGCAACTGGAACATTGGCGACAAACTATCTTCCTTCCCTGCATGATTATCTCAAGAGGAAAATTCATTATTTTTTCTTTTCTTAGCAAAGGCTTGTCGTATTTTCTTTTCTCAATTTTTTCTGTAAGTCTTGGATATTCTAGTCTTTTTTTATACATTCTCGTCTCCTTTTTTTGCTTTTTCCTCGGCCCTATATCTCCACCCCCTGGCCGATATCAGATGCATGACAGCCATCTTGCGAAAATATTCCAGGTCGTCCACCTGGGCCGGAGGGAGAAACAGAAGCCACGCCATGATCTGCTCGATATCCGCCTCCAGGACCTCGTTCCATGTTGGATAGGCGGGCGGCTTGGAGGGCGGGCTCTTGGCGATCCGCTCTTTGATGTCGTCGAACTTTTTCACTTTATTCTCCTCTCAGTAGAATTCGAGGTTTTCAAGTTTAACATGTTTCCCTGGCCAGCCAAAGCATATCCACTCCTTCTCGCCTTTATACTGCTTCTTCGGCCAGAGGTAATCCGGGAGGAATATGTCCTCGACTGGCTGGGTCCACTTTACGTTGATGCCCCCGCGGCCTGTCCCGAAGCCCTTCCGGATCTTTGCTACCATATGGCTGGAAGACCACCCGCTCAGCGCGGTCTCGGTTATTTCAATCTGGGCTTCCGAGCTCTTGTATTTGTTCCATGCATCTATAGCATCGTCCCTATATTTCTTCCCTGTCGAGCCTCCGATGCCTCGATAAAGAGTGTACTTCTTTTTGTTCGCCCTGTCGAAGTAGGCATTCACTATGGCCCGGACTTTGATGTACTCCTCGTCCGGGATCCTGCCGGCCTCCCTTACCACGTCCTGCTTGGTGTAGCCTGCATATGGCTTGACATAAGTCGTCAGCCTTCTCGCCTCCATTTGCTCCGCCTTGTACTTGAGCGCTGTCGGTCTCAGGCCCTGCGTGCTTCCCAGCCAAGCGTCCAGCCTGGAATGTATATCCGGGCACTCATCTCTAATCTTGTGCCTTATGGTGCTCTCAATGGCCTTCAGGTCGTCATACTGGGCGAACTCCGATTTGTAGCTCTCAAAGTACTTTTCGTAGAGCCTGTTGTGCTCGGCCTTCTTGAACAGCACACCGGCCTGGAGCGCCCCTTCCTGCTGTGCCGCCGCTTCGTACCTGATCATGTGGGAGATCCTGGTGATCATCCCCTCTTTCCTCGCCATCACGGTGGTTATCCAGGTCTCTGCCTCGACTGGGCTGAACCCGGCTGACATGAAGGCGTTTTTAACCTTCATCTTTGAGAGCTTCTTCAGCCACACTCTATACTTCTCGCCGTTCTTCTCCAGCTCCTTCAGCACCACGCTGCGGAACACCTGCCCTGCCTTTCTCTCAGGCGAAAGCATCGAGTCCCAGGCTTTGATCGTATGGAGGTACTCCTTGCTGCCTCCCTGTGCTCTGAATATGAATGAGCCGCCCTGGTCGATTACATAGAACTTCCTGCCCTTGAAAACGAGGTTGTCGAACTCTGCGCCGACCACGTCCCAGTTCTTGTTGAGCACGGCGCCGAGAAAGTGCTTAGTGATTTGCTCCTTCTCCGTCTTGGTGAGCTTACCCATGTCGATCTTGTGGAGTATGGACCGGACCGGCTTGATGTCATCCATCCACTCGGTCACGACTGCCAGGCGCTCTTCTCCCTTCCAGGGGAGCTTTTCCAGCCTCGTCTTAGGCACCCCCAGGCCGAGTTTCTCGTGGATCTTGTTTGCTGCGAATTCAAATCGTGCCTGGGCGGGGTCCTTGTAGAACTTCGCGTAATATTTCCTGCCGTCCGGGCCGATTACCTGGGCTCCAGGGTTCGTCCCGAGCTGTGAGTTGGGGATGACTGTCCAGGCCGGTTTTCTTGGTTTCTCTTTAGGCGGCTTATAGGGCTTCTTGTAGGGCTTTCCTATTGCGCCGAGCTCAAGGTCCTTCTCTGAGACAATATGCGACCCCGGCGCTGCGATGAACTCGGTGACTGTCCTGGTACGGCACCTGGCATGATAAGGAGGCAGGCCGATCTTGCCCTTTTTGACATACTTATTGATGTCCTTGACGTTATTGAGCTTTTTGTCGGCATCTTTATCGGACCACCAGGGCCACACCTTCTTAATCAGGTCTTTGTCTTTCTTCTTGCAGGCATCAAGGTACTTATCGACCTGCTTGCGGAGGTCCTCCACGGCGATCACGTGCCCGTGGACCTTGCGGCAGAAGAGTGTAGTCTTCTCGTCCAGGCGGGCCTTCACTCTGACCGCCCTTACGCCTGCCTTTTCATAGCCTGCAACTCGGCCTATCCCCCGTATCTTGGTCGCAGTGTGGTCGGCCAAGAGGTCCCAGTAGGAGTAGGGCTTTTTGAAGAGATCCAGGAGGTCGGCCCTGAACCTGAGGGCTAGGTCGCGCCGGCTGAGGCCCCCCGTGAAGTACTCCCATAGCCGGTTGTCAACCTGCGTCTGGAGAAAGTCGTTGTAAAAGGCGCCGACCCAGAACATGGTCGTTTGGTTTATGACGTTGAGGGCGAGCTCGTCCTTCAGGCCCCAGGAGAACTTTATGCCTGAAAGCCCAGTGTCCTCCGCCCCTGCCAGGTAGGAGGCCTTGTCGAGCTGTATCAAAGGTTTCTTGATTGCATCTGCGACAGGGATCCCGAGGGCCTTCTCAAGGTCGTCCAGGATGATCTTGACCTCGTCCTTCGTGAGCGGCCAGGGGTTAGATTCGATGGTGTTGATCGCTTGGATGATTGCGTCTCTCGATGCCTTCTTCCACGAATTCGTAATCAGGTCTTTGTACTTGTTGACCATGGCATCAAGGCTCAGCCTCGACATGGCCTTGACCAGCACATTGTCGAACAGGACCACCGTTGACTCTTTAAGCGGCTGCCTTTCTTTTTGCTCCGGCAA
Organism: Deltaproteobacteria bacterium; assembly: GCA_019308985.1. The sequence goes on from JAFDHB010000247.1 coordinate 3,722, forward strand.
GGAACCGGCCTTTCTTATAGTGAGCTGGGCCATCTTTCTTCTCCTTTCTCAGTTCAGCTACCGGCACTGTTGTCGTCGTCGTGGAAGACGAAGAGGTTTCGGTCCTGCCCTCCTGGGTCCGGGTCTTCGGCGGCTTCCCGTTCACTGTTGTAAACTCTTTCCTGGTATCCTCTTCCTCATACGTGTTGAAAACGTAGAGGCACGACTGGCATTGTCTCACCCTCCGGACCAAAGGACCCATGTTTTTTGTCCACAGCACCCTGGTATCACCGCCGCAGTTCTTGCAGTTCATCCAATTGTCCTCCTCACGCGCTTATTATGCGGGCTCCGGAAATGACCCTGGCCCTCTTCTGATGCATATATTCAATCGCCTGGCTCGTGCAGTCCGCCTGGTCAGTGAACTCCGAGTTCGGGAAGGCGGTCATCT
>JAFDHB010000248.1 GCA_019308985.1 Deltaproteobacteria bacterium
ACCCCTATGAGGCCAATGGGGGCGTGGGAACAGCTCAGGAGCGATATTGAGCCTTGAGAAAAGACCCCCAGGGACCATTGATCGCGGTTGATCAGGCTTTGGGCAACAGCCTGTTAATGGTTGTTGGTTGTCCCTTTTGAACGCCGGATAGGCGAAATGATACCTCGTCTCTCAGAGCGGTACACAGACGGCGATTAACAGCACCCGAACAACGGATAACAAATAAGACCCAATTGAGCCCTTTCGCTCAATTGAGGTATTGCCTTGACAGGTCGTCCAAGATAACTTAGATTTACCCGTCATGTCAATATCACCGACACTAACTATCTCATAAGGCACCGTTAATTTTAGGGAAAAAGGCAATAGCAGGGTTTCATGTCACCCAGACTCAAGAAAATACGAAATATCGGCATAATTGCTCATATAGATGCGGGCAAGACCACCATCACGGAACGAATACTTTACTACACGGGCCGAGTACACAAAATGGGTGAAGTCCATGATGGTGAAGCTACTATGGACTGGATGCTCGAAGAAAAGGAGCGGGGCATTACAATTACCTCGGCTGTGACTTCCTGTCCTTGGCGGGGGCACACCATCAACATTATTGATACACCCGGCCACGTTGACTTCACCATAGAGGTGGAACGCTCCCTCAGGGTCCTGGATGGAGCGATTGGAGTGTTCAGCGCCGTAGAGGGAGTGGAACCTCAATCCGAGACCGTGTGGCACCAGGCGGACAGGTACAGGGTCCCAAAAATCGCCTTCATCAATAAGATGGACCGAATCGGCTCCGATTTTTTCCGCACAGTTGAAATGATCAAGGATCGTTTAGGGGCAAAACCGCTCGTCTTACAATTGCCCTGGGGAGAAGAAGAGAACTTCATCGGCGTGATAGACTTATTGAGGATGAAGGCCATCTACTGGGAGGAAGAAACCCTTGGGGCTGAATTTGAAGAAGTGGAGATACCACAAGATTTCATGGAAGAGGCCATGCGGTCCAGGGAAAGCATGCTCGAAGCCCTGGCCGAGTATGATGATGAATTAATGGAACGATATCTCTCTGAAGAGGAAATCGACATCCATGAGATAAGGAGGGTCATCAGGTCGTCTACTGTTGACTTGAAGGTGGTGCCGGTCCTCTGTGGCTCTGCGCTTCGTAACAAGGGCATCCAGCCCCTCCTGGACTACATCGTGGACTTCCTGCCATCGCCTATCGACATACCTCCTGTTACCGGTCATCACCCTGAAACCAGCAAGGAAGAGTCACGCCCACCTCTTGAAAAGGGGCCTTTTACGGCCCTGGCATTCAAGGTCATGATGGATCAGGGCAGGAAAATGACTTACATTCGAATCTATTCAGGAACCATAAGGTCCGGTGCTACCACATATAATCCCGGAAAAAAGGCCAAGGAGAAGCTTGCCAGGCTTCTGAGGATGCACTCCAACAAAAGAGAGCGGATAGAGCAGGCCTCTGCCGGTGACATTATCGCGGCTATGGGTCTGAAACTGACCACGACCGGGGATACCCTGTGCGATGAAGACAACCCTATCCTCCTGGAACCCATACAATTCAATGAGCCGGTTATCACCATGGCACTTGAACCCAAGAGGGTCCAGGACCAGGATCGTCTCATGGACGTCCTTTCAAAGCTATCCGAGGAGGACCCCACCTTCAAGTACAGGGTAGACGAAGAGACCGGCCAGACGGTTATATCGGGAATGGGCGAACTCCACCTGGATATCATTGCTGGAAGAATCAAGAGGGAGTTTTTTGTTGATACCAACAGGGGGAAACCGCAGGTTGTTTACAGGGAGACCATATCCATGACAGTGGAAGAGGAGGCCCTTTTCCAAAAGGAGATCGCCGGCCAGCAGCACATGGGCGGCGTAAAGATACAGGTCTCCCCACTTCCTCGGGGAACAGGAAACCGCTTCGTGGACGCTTGCGAACATCCCGGCCTGACTGAAGAATTCCTCTCCGCTGTGCGTGAGGGCATAGAGGAGGAAGCGGCCAGCGGTATCATAATGGGTTATCCCATAGTTGATGTGGAGTCCAGATTGTTGGACTTGACCATCCACGAGGTCTTCACGGACGAGATGGCCCTGAAGGTCGCCGCTGCCATGGCATTCCGCAGCGCGTGCCAAAAGGCGGGCCCCCTCCTCCTGGAGCCCATAATGACGGCTGAAATCCTCATACCCGAGGAATTTATGGGAGAAGTCATCGGCGATTTGAATACGCGCCAGGGGAAAATAGAACAAATATCCGCTAAAGGTCCGACCCAGGTGATTACCGCACGCGTTCCCCTTTCCAAGATGTTCGGATATTCCACGTCGCTGAGGTCCCTTTCCCAGGGCAGGGGCACCTTTACCATGCAATTCAGCCACTACGACAAGGTGGACTGAAGTCCAAGAGACAGCTCTCCTTAGACCACCACCTCTATTTCCCCAATAAACGCGCCCCAAAGCGGACTGAAGCCTTCTAGCGGAAATATCCGTCCGTTCTTGCGGCAAGGCAGGGTTTGACCGTCCAGGTTAGATCTTCCAGCTCCATCCTGGTTACCTTACTGGAAATACCGGATGGTTCAGATGATCAAGAAGATTGAGCGTGGCGGTTCTTGATTTCTTTTCTATTTGTCTTGTCAAATCGACTGGTTTGTGCTAGGAGGTTTTGCCGTCCGTCAGGTCCCGTTTTCCGGGGCACGGCAGCAGGCATAGAGATAGGGTCAGAAAAAAATCGTTTAAAAAATCCCAAGAATTTTCTATAAGCATCCCCTTGACTCATTGGATCAAAGGAGCCTTGTCTTGAGATTACATGAAAAGACCGCTCCAAGGGTCTCCAAGGTGGTCTCATGTGACCTGTTCCTGGACGAGACAAATGAAATGGCCCGGGCAACAGGCTGTTTATGGGAATATTTTTTGACAATATGGGTCTAAAAGACTATCCTTCGGTTGCAAAATCCCGGGGGGGTTGGATGGAGTTCTATGTACATCAGATCATGAGCCAAAAGGGATAGCAAAATGGATCTCAACAAGGAAAGAAAGATCGCATACGGCATCATCTGTATCCTTTTCTTCATCGGCCTTGTAGGTTACGCCGCTCTGCCGATGAGACAACCTGAAAGACCGATAAGAATCGTACTTAAGAGTAATGCCGGGAACGTCCTCTTTGACATGAAGACTCATACATCCCCGGATGAATACGGTTTCGAATGCATAGACTGCCATCACGAAATCGAAGACCCTGACGAGAGGCCCTCTCCATGCGGAGAATGTCATAAACTGGAAAAAGAGGAAAGCGAGGGAGAAATCAAAAGGGAGACGGCATTTCATGACCAATGCAAGCTCTGTCACGAAGAGACGGGCACCGGTCCCCTGGACTGTTTCCAGTGTCACGCATATTAACTCGTGAGGGATCCAAGCAATAATGCAGTGGAATAGAGGAGTTTCATCATGTCGGCAAGACCATTATTCGGGTTCATGAAACCCAGGCTCAGGTACACGCTCCTCCAGGAATCAGAAAGCCCGGAAATCTTGGAGATACCCGACCCGGAACGAACGATTCTCCTGTTGGAAGAACCACATGAGAAAGGCGAAGGCACTGATGTAAAACCCGGGCAGGAGGTAAAGACGGGCCAGAAGATCGGCCTCGGGGGCAATGGTTCTTGGTCTCTCTTGTCCCCCGTGACAGGAACTATCTCCAAAGTTTCAGCATACGCAGGGTACCTTGGCCGGAGTTACACTGCCCTATCCATAGGCGTAGAAGAGGACCAGTGGGACGAAGAATTCAAGGAAAACCTCAAGATCTCCGGACCAGGATCTATCCTTAACTATCTGGCACTCCTCCCGGGCATACAAGACCCTGTCCCCAGGCCGGACGCAGATCCCCCCTTGCAGACGCTAATCATAACCGGGATGGACAGGGACCTCATGGTAACAACCAACCAACTCATAGTCAAAACCCAGATCGAGGCCTTGACCAGGGGAGCCTCTATTCTCAAGAGCATTACGGGGGCGAGAAGGATCATACTGGTCCTTCCGCCGACCCTCGCGGAATTGTTTGAGAATTCCGAAGTAGAGGCAAAGGCGATTGCCCCCCATTATCCCAATGCGTTCCCCCGGCTCATCATGAGAGATATCATGGG
>JAFDHB010000249.1 GCA_019308985.1 Deltaproteobacteria bacterium
GGGATGTTCCTTCTTATCGGTGTGGGGCAACTCTTGCGGCGTGATCCTGCCTTTATGGATGTGTTGCCAGACGGAGATACCGAAACACGGGCTGCAGGAAACATTTCGGAAGAAAGGGGCATGGGCCTCAACGAGGCCGTACGTACACGGTCGTTCTGGACCATTTGTTTCACCAACCTGGTAGGGGTCTCCTGCCTCATGGTGGTAATGCTTCACATCGTTCCCCATGCCACTGATATGGGAGTCCCCGTAATGGTTGCAGCAGGTATTCTTTCCACCATCGGAGGGGTCAGCATGGTGGGGCGGTTTTTTACAGGAGTCTCCATTGATTTCCTCGGCAATAGGAGGTCCATGATCATATGCTTCGTCCTGCTTATCTCGGCACTCCTGTGGCTACAAGTTGCACGAGAACTGTGGATGCTCTATCTCTTTGCAGCAGTCTATGGCCTGGCCCACGGGGGATTTTTCACCGTGATTTCACCCATAGTAGCCGAATATTTCGGGGTGAAGTCCCATGGGGTCCTTTTCGGGATCGCGGTGTTCAGCGGGACTATAGGTGGCGCCCTAGGACCAATACTCGCAGGTCACATCTTCGACGTAACAAAGAGCTACAGCCTTGCATTCTGGATCATCACCGCCTTTGCGGCAATCGGCCTCGGCCTGATCCTGTCCTTGGGGAAACAAACACGGGAATAAACGGAGTAGGGGCTTTCTTCTTAGTCCCTGAAAACCGAATTTTTGGAGGAAGAGAGGGAAGGCGGGTCACCCCTGAAGAGCTCTTAACATCTTGGCCTTTTTCAAAAATCCGGGGCCTCAGCAATCTCCATTCCCCCGCCCAATACCCGTTTGCGGGGCATTCCAAATGATCCCCGGGGCCCTCTAATTTTTGAGTTCTTACTGCATCATCCCTGTTCGCCCAACTCCCTATGCGACTTCGACTAACTCGAGATCAAAAAACAGAGTCTGTCCGGCCAAGGGATGGTTGGCATCAAGGGTTATGGTATTATCATCTACATCAACTATGATCAGATCAACAAAGTTCCCGTTTGGTTGTCTCATCTGGAGCCTCTGGCCGATTTCAGGCGCTATTTCAGGGGGCAACTCGCTCTTTCCGACCTCGATAACCAATTCGTCTCGCCTAGGGCCGAAAGCGTCTTCAGGAGGTATCTCCAGTGACTTCTTTTCTCCTGCCTCCATACCTATGACCCCTTTGTCGATACCAGGCATAACATGCCCACTCCCCACGATGAACTCAAAGGGTTCTCTTCCTCGAGAGTCATCAAACACCTTTCCGTCTGAAAGTTTACCAGTGTAATGTATTTTTACCGTGTCCCCATTTTTTACCTTGCTCATAGAATTCTCCTGTACGTTAATTTTGTTTGAAACCTCAGCCCTGCCGGCGTTCGGAAGGGCGACCACAATTTTACATAAGGGTCCCTGGATGACCCGAATGAACGACAAGAACAATAATTGGGTTAAAAGGGCATTAGAAAAAAGAGTAAGAACCAGGTCTGCATCTTGGCATAAAACGAAGTTAAACTACTGCAATAGGTCCGGAAGTTATACCTGAAGATGGTCTAGATACCTGGAACCATACGCTGGCCCCTATGTCAAAGGTCTGGGTGAAATATTACTCGCCAACAAAAGATTCGGCCCTGGAAGAGATCGAAAGAGAGACAGGAATTTAGGCGGTAATTGTCCTCCGGATTCCAGCCGGAGGGGAGGCTAAATCTTCTTAACTTTTTGCTTATTTTTGCCCAGCAATTTCAAAAAGTCAAATGATTTTATTGAAATTCCTGTTTTGGCTTGATGACCCTCAGTTCCTGCGGGTTGATGCCTTATCCAGTTGGACATTTCCAGTTCCCCCTTGCGGGGAAAGGCCTTTTGTTGCGGAACCGCTTTGATAGCCGCAGCCCTCAAGGTATGCTTGTCGGGTCCTGCAAGGCGAGTAGCCTACCGCTTTGGCCTATTTCTCGGCCAGTACTTCTGCTGCAAGTACATTGGGATTCTTTGTCCTGGCATTGCGGGATGTCCTAAGGATTGCGGCTTTACGGAATCCCGCGAACAAGAATTCCTGGAGAAAGGCTCAGCCCTCCTTGGCTCCGGGAATTCAGGCAAACCAGCTTGCATCACAGGTCAGGGCTTTTTCGGCCGAGCTCTCCTTGAGTATTAACTCCGCAGCGAACACTGAGCCGCCCCTTTTGACTACGCGGGCAAGCTCTTTGAAAATGGCGTCACGGGCGGGATTCAAGTTGAAAATGCCGTTTACCATGACCACGTCAAATGACTCGTCTCTTGCGGGTATCCTTTCCGCATCTCCCTGGAAGAATTCCACGTTGTCAATCCCTGCTTCTTTGATAGACAGGACCGCTCTGGACAGCATGGCCTTACTGAAATCCAGACCCAAAACGCGGCCCTCGTCGCCGGTCTTTCTTGCAGCAATGATAGTATCCAGGCCTGCTCCGCAGCCGAGGTCGAGTACTGTAGAACCTCCAGGAATATCGGCGACTATGGAGACGTTGGATACTCCTGAAAAGGCATCACTGGAAATTGAAGGGATTTCATCCAGTAATTCCTTGGGATACCCGATGTTTTCGGCAAAACGGCGGCCCACGGGAAAGGGGTGTTCATCCTGAGGTTTTTCGGCCGCCCTGGAATAGGCTTCTCGAACGCCGTTTCGAAGATGGTCCAGATTGTTAGATCCTGTGGTCAAAGCGTTAAGTCCTTACTAATACAATATAAGCTTTGGAAAATACTATCCATGCCGACTGATTTCACGGTAAGAGTAAATTTCAATTCCGCCCCAGTCAATCAAACAAATATTTCCAAAAGGGTAGTCAATAAGGATACCTATGTGAGTACCACAATATGGTAAAAAATGAAACATGAGCTTGAAGGTGGGATTGCGCTTGAGCCACGCGCGGTCTCCCGATGTGGAGAGGTGGCAAACCTGGAATACAAGTATATGCGCCGCAAACGGGATTTCGCTCCATTGCAACGAGCTACGCGGTACTCCGACCGGGGCATGAATTCGGATAGATCCTTGACAGGGTGGGGATATTAACCTATACTCCGCACCCAAAACCGAGGCTTTTCTCTGTATCGCTCACCACTTGCCTTTTCATGGTACCGGACAACCGGCGGGCACCGCCGGAGCAAACCCTAACCCCTAAATCCAAGGAGGAGGAGACATGACAGATGAGAAGGTTTCCTGGGGAAGGCTAATCATCAAGGATGCTGTGAGGGCCGCCACCTGGAGCGTGGTTGTGTTGATCGTGCTTTCGATTTTTCTCTTATTCCTCAAGCAGGAAATCAAGCAGGGTATAGATTTCGGTGCCAAGCGGGCGGTCTCCGAGGTCGTCAAATATGCCACTGATCCCTATCTGGTAGGTAAGGGAAAGCAGCTGGTCAAGGAGGGTATCGAGTACACGGTAGAGAAGGTCGGGGACAGGTACCAGCAAATCCTTATCGAAACCATAAAGGCTACCCGTGAAATGCAGACACAAGCGAAGAAAGAGGCGCAGCCTTGAGAAGGCGGTCTAGTTTTCGTCGGGATCCCTTGTGAAACGCAATGTGGGGATGCCGAACAGGGGGTAATTCCGATCCACATTGCCGATGCCAAGTCCGAGGATACCGATGCTGTGGAAGACTTGGACCGCATCATAAAAGTCGTCGAATCCGTGCGGCGCGACGTCATAGTCAGCCAGTGCCATTAAGGGGACCTTCCTCTCATCCATCAGTTTCTGGAGATGCCTGTGGGTGATTGTAATGAACTGTAACCCCTCGGGGGCACATCCGGTTTCCCTATCAAATCGTTGCCTGGTCTGGGTCACGGTAAGGTTCTTGTACTTGATGCCGGGCTGAAACTTGGCGAAGTAAAACCCCCTGGGCCTCTTTGGCGCGCCCGGACGTAGACGAATATCTGCCACCCTCTCATTTCACCATCGATTCGTACCTTTCGCGGGTTATTTTGGGCAACTGCCTCAAGAAAGCAACGATTCCCAAGATTTCCTTGTCCGTGTGGGTCGGCGCAAAAGAGGGCATACCAGTCATTTTGATACCATTCTTGATGAACTCGTAAAAAGTCGAAATTGGGATGGCAAAGTAAAAAGCTCCAAGTAGTATTCAAGTTGAGCTTGCGAA